>NZ_VDEZ01000003.1:378365-586519 GCF_017922435.1 Thalassospira sp. ER-Se-21-Dark
CCCCCCCCCCCCCGCGAATTGACTGGGGTGAGAAAAGCGTATTTCAATGTTGCGCGTCATGGCGACGCCTATTTGATAGCTTGCTATTTTTACGGCAATTCTACACAACAAGAAGCAGGAACTTAACAAGCAGCAGCGCTTTCACAAGAGCCAAGCCGCGGTTAGAATTGTCTTGAAAGTTCCCGTCTAGGGGAGGCACCCGGTGGCCGGATTTCATTGGTCCGGAAATCAACGACTAAGCCTTGTAGGCCGATATACCCTGTTATCGGTCGGTGTTGTCGTGTGCGCGCTTCTGGCACTCAGTTTCTTTTATCAGCGCTTTTCCAATGAACTGATTGACCGTCTGACAGGTGAACGGCTCAGCGCGCAGGTCGCTGCGACATCAAACAAGCTTTCTGCCTTTCTTGATGCGCGCATCTATCAGTTGGTCACCCTGTCAAACCACCCGGCCCTGCCGGCCTTTATTGAATCGCCGAACTCCCCACAAGCTGAAGAAGCCCTGACACTGCTTCGGGTCGAGGCGGATTCCCCCGACCTTTATGGCGTGCTGTTTTTTGACTGGTACGACAACCTTGATCGACTGGTCGCAGGGCAAGCGGCATCCGGCCCGCCTTACTGGTCGAAATACGGCTGGGATATTTCCGGCCTGCCGCGTGTTGAGCATGAAGGTATTGAATTTATCGGCCCCAAATTGCCCGACAATGGCAATTCCGGGTGGATTTTAATGCGCGCGCATATTCGCGACACCGGTTTGGGGCAGAACACGTCTGTGGCCCTGCATGTGCGTCTGGCATCGTTGACCGAGCTTCTGGCGAGTGCCGGGGTATCGGGCGTGATTGACCCGCTTTTACGCACACCGGGCGGTATTGTTCTTGATGCCACCGGACGTCCGACCGAGGTCAATGGCGAACTGATCGAAGGCCCCAGCATCCTGCCCGGCTGGAACCTGGTGATGAGTGTGCGACCGGGCACTATCCTGCAACCGATTGATGAAACGCGCTTTTGGCTGACGGTGACGGCCGCTGTCATCATTGTGGTTATTCTTGCGATCTTTTTTGCCCTGTCGCGCAGCCTGCGGCGGCGGGTCGATACACTTGTTCAGGGAGCACATAGTATTGCATCAGGCGATCTGTATTACCGCCTGCCCGAAGGTCGCCGTCGCGATGAAATCAGCACGGTCGCCAAGGCCTTCAACACCATGGCGTGGCAGCTTAAAGACCTGATTGATCGGACAGTGCGCGCCGAAAAACTTGCCGTTCTGGGCCAGTTTGCCACCGGTGTGGCGCATGAGGTCCGCAATCCGCTGGCGACGATGAAAACCACCGTTCAGGCCCTTGTGCGCAAGGAACCCGATGGCGAGCGCAAAACACTGTTGGATGATATGGGCCACCAGATTGATCGTCTGTCACGCGTGGTGAATGATCTTCTGGCTTATGGCCGACCCGGTGAAGCCTGCCCGCAGAACACCGAGGTACGGGATCTGTTTCGTCAGTCATCGCGCGTCCTGACCCCGGTCGCCGAAGAGGCGCAAGTCCGGTTTTACACCAGCGGCGATTCCCGCCTGACGATCTTTGTCGACCCGGATCAAGTGCTGCAGATCCTGCTGAATATCGGGATCAATGCCATTCAGGCCTGTCAGCCCGGCGGCACGGTGAGCCTGCGCGCAGAGCGCCACCGGGATCAGGTCGAGATCCGCGTCACCGATGATGGTTCGGGCATCCCCAAAGAGCATTTGCTTGACGTCGTGCAGCCATTTTTTACCATGAAAAGCAAAGGAACCGGACTTGGCCTGACAATCAGCCAACAACTGGTCGAATCAAATAACGGTTCAATCAATATTGAAAGTGCCCCGCAAGAGGGCACGACAATCACATTGAAGTTCCCGGCAACGAAATCGGAAACTTCAAAGGAGGAAACATCGAAAAATGCCCCGCCAGATCAGGATTCTGATCGTTGACGATGAGGAATCATTCGTCCGATCGCTAAGCTTTGCGCTTCGTACCGAAGGCATGGATGTCACCGGCGTCCATTCCGGTGAAGATGCGTTTTTGCAAGTCCGTGAAAACAAGTTCGATATCATCCTGCTTGATCTGCGCCTGCCCGGTGCCGATGGCATGGAGGTCCTTGATAGCATCCGCAAACTTGATATCGACGTGCCCGTCATCATGATTTCCGCGCATGGCGATACCCGTGCGGCGGTGAAGGCCGTCAAACTCGGTGCAGCCGATTACCTTAGCAAGCCGTTCGAACTTGATGAGCTGATCCACACCATCAACACCACCCTTGATCAGAACCGCACCGCACTTGAACTTGATTACCACCGCAAGCGCAATGTCCCGACCAATGGCCTGATTGGTGAATGCACGCCGATGCGTGAATTGCGCACAACGATTGACCGTGTCGCGCAAAGCAGTGCCAGCCGCATCCTGTTGCAAGGGGAGTCCGGGACCGGCAAGGCGCTGGTTGCGCGTGCCATTCACGGCCAAAGCCCGCGTGCTTCCAACGCCTTTATCGAAGTCAACTGTGCCGCCCTGCCAGAACAGCTGATTGAAAGCGAACTGTTTGGCGCCGAAAAGGGCTCCTACACCGGCGCGCATCAGAAACGCACCGGCCTTGTCCGTCTTGCCGATGGTGGCAGTCTGTTTCTGGATGAAATCGGCGAACTGCCGCTGGCGCTGCAGGCGAAGTTTTTGCACTTCCTTGAAAACGGCGACTATCGCCCGGTCGGGAGCGAACATTCCGCATCGGCCGATGTCCGCGTAATTGCCGCGACCAACCGCGACCTTGCCGAGGAAGTCCGTCTGGGCAATTTCCGTGAAGACCTGTTTTACCGTCTAAATGTCATCACCATTGATATTCCAGCACTGCGCCACCGCGGCGAGGACATTATCAAACTGGTCGATCATTTCGCCGATCGTCAGGCCAAGGCCGAAGGATGCCATCCGATCCATTTTGACGATGCAACCCTTGATCTGCTACGCCATCATCGCTGGCGCGGCAATGTGCGCGAACTTAAAAACCTGATTGAGCGTCTGACCATTCTTTATCCATCCAAACAGATTTCGCCGGACCTGCTGCCGGCTGAATTCCACGTCACGGATGATAACCCGGATGATCTGCATGGCAGAGTTTCGGATGGTAATGCGCAATTGCAGGACCGCATGGACAACACCGAGCGTCATCTGGTGCAAGATGCGCTTGATCAGGCCGACGGTCACAAAGGCCGTGCGGCAGAAATACTTGGTATTTCACGTCATGCCCTGAAACGCCGACTACAAAGGCTGGGCCTGCAATAACCTATCCCCAATTCGAAGCATTTCCGATGCACCCTTGAGCGGAAACCGCTCAAGGGTGTTTTGCTGTTTGAGCGCCTAACGCTCATATTCGCGCTCAAGACCGCTCCATGATTTTGGCCCAAAACGGTCAATCGCGCAGCTTTCCTGACTTTGCGCTGAAATTTCGCAACTGGCACAGCCTTTGCGGAATAGCGAGACAAAGGTACAAACGCGGATGGAACAACCATTCGCAGGGAGGAAAGTCATGGAGATGCTCAAACACCCGGTTTCCGGGTGCATCACCATTATTGTAGCTACGTTCGCACTGTTTGCGGCCAATACCGCACAGGCAGAACGTTTTGAGCTGGGCGCATCTGCACAGAACGCAGATGCTGTCATCGGCTGTTTGTACCCGATGACCGGACGGTCGGCCACCTATGGCCGCGACAGTATTTCCGGCATCAAGATCGCCCTTCAGGACCTCGAAGCCGAAGCAAAATCCGGCCTGGATGTGCCCAATCTGCGCGTCATCGCTGATGACCCGCGATCAAAGGCATCCTATGCAGTCCGTCTGGCACAGGATTTCATCACCAATGACAATGCCAAGTTCTTCTGCGGCATCGTGTCATCGGGTGTGGCCCACGCCGTAAGCGATCTCGCCAAGAACGAAAAAATCATCATGGTCGGTACTGATCATGCGTCATCGCGGCTCAGCATCGAGGCTGGTCACGATTATTACTTCCGCGTCACCAATGACAGCTGGACGTCGATGGCCGCCGGTGCGCGTTATTTACGTGATCTGCAAAAGGAAACCGGCTGGAAACGCCTTGCCTTTGTCGGACCGGATTATGATTACGGTCATGTTTCCTGGACGGATCTGCAACTCGCCCTTGATGAGCTGGGTGTCGAATATGAAACCGTCGGCGATCTGTGGCCGAAGCTCTATGAGCCGGATTATTCGATTTACATCAACGCCCTGCAATCGGCCAAGGCCGACGTGGTCGTAACCGCCCTTTGGGGCGGGGATTTCATCGCCTTTATCAAACAGGCGGCATCAACCCGTTTCTTTGAAACCACCCGTCTGGCCAATTTCGATACCGGTGCAAATTACGATGTGATGATGGCCCTTGGTGATCAGCCCTATCCGGGTTTGATCCTGTCGGCGCGCCATCACAATAACTGGCCCGACACCGGACGTAACAAGCGGTTCGTCAAACAGTTTCACGACATGACCGGGCGTTATCCGACCTATGCGGCCGAAGGCGCCTATACCGGGATCATCGCCATTGCACGCGCCATTGAAAAGGCTGGCGGCATTGACGATGACCGCGCGCTCATCACCGCACTTGAAGGATTGCAACTGGCCCTGCCCGAAGATCCGCCGGGATTTGCATCCTATATCGATCCCGAAACTCACCAGATTGTCCAGGCGCAAGCCGTGGGCACGGTCGTCCACAACGAAGACTTTCCGCCATCGAAACTGATGGTGGGGAACTGGGCGATCTACGATGCCGAAGACCTCAAACCATCAAAAGAGATGGTCAAACGTCGCCGCGATGCCGTGGCCGGCGGGTCAGAGGCAGTTCCACCGCCAACTCCATGACCTTTCCCAAGGGAGGAAATAGTGAAGAACAATAAATCAAAATTCAGCAAATACCTTGTATCGGGCGTCGCAGCGCTTGCCCTTGCATCTGGCGCAGCCGGTTCTGCATCGGCCGCTGAGAACGGCAAATTCCGCGTCGGGATCGTGACCTTCCTGTCCGGTCCGGCAGCTGGTCCGTTCGGCGTTCCGTCGGCAAATGCCGCCAAGGTTCTTGTTGAAGAACTGAACAAGGGCAACCTGCCCGCACCATACGACAAGATCGGCATCAATGGTGCTGAAATCGAAGCCGTGATCATCGACGAAGCCGGTGGTGCAACCAAGCAGGTTGAAGAATACCGCAACCTTGTTCAGCGTCAGAAAGTCGATGCTGTCATCGGCTATGTTTCTTCGGGCGACTGCCTGGCAATTGCACCGGTTGCCGAAGAACTGAAAACCTTCACCATCGCATATGATTGCGGTACTCCCCGCCTGTTTGCGGATAACCCGGACGCGGCCTACATGTTCCGTACCGGCCTTGACGCATCTGTCGATAACATCGGTGCGGTTCGCTACCTTGCGGCAACCCGCCCGGACGTTACCCGTCTTGCCGGTATCCAGCAGAACTATTCCTGGGGTCAGGACAGCTGGGCTGACTTCACCGCCGCTGCATCGGCACTCCTCCCTGAAGCAGAAGTTGTCGAAGAACAGTTCCCGAAAATTTATCAGGGCCAGTACGGTGCAGAAATCTCTGCCCTGTCCGTGAAACGCCCGGAAATCGTTCACAGCTCCTTCTGGGGTGGTGACATGGAAGCCCTGGTTCTGCAGGCAAATGCCCGTGGCCTGCTTGAAGACGCCACCGGCCTTCTGACCTGCGGCGAAGCATCCTTTGCCACCTACAAGGATCAGGCCCCGAACGGCATGATCATCGGTGCACGTGGCCCGTTTGGCCAGTTTGCCCCGGACAACGAACTGAACACCTGGTTTGAGGGTGTCTATCAGAACGCCTATGACCTTGAGCCGGTCTATCCGGCAACCAAGATGGCCCAGGCGATCCTGGGTCTGAAGTATGCCGCCGAGAATGCCGGTGTCGCCGATAAGGAAATCCCGTCGGCAGAGCAACTTGCTGCTGCGATGAAAGGTGCAACCTTTGAGTCGGTTTCGGGCACGGTTGAAATGGCACGCGGCAATGGTCATCAGGCCATGCAGGGTATCACCTATGGTGAATACCACTACGAAGACGGCGTTGCCTCGATCAAGAACGCTGTTTCGTTTGATGGCGAATGCGTAACACCCCCGGAAGGTGTTGCTGCTGCGGACTGGATCGCAGACGGCTTCCCGGGCGCTAAGTGTAACTAAGTTGCCCGCTCTGTTTCACAGAGCTTCCTGATCCTGCGGACATCCCGTCTCCCTTGGGGTGTCCGCCCCTTTCCCTGCACACTGGATATTTGTGATGACAAGTCTTCTTGCCGTCCTGATTGATGGCTCGATCTATGCATCGTGGCTGTTTCTTGTGGCTGCCGGCCTGACCGTGATTTACGGGGTGATGCGCATCCTGAACATGGCGCATGGCAGCTTTTATGCCATCGGCGCCTATTCGGCAGCGTCACTGGTTGGCTGGTATTTCAACAACGGCATGGGCCCGGCATGGGTCAGCTATTTGTTGCTGGTTGGTGCTGCGCTGGTTGCCGGTCTGATTGTCGGTGTGATCGTCGAACGCGGATTGCTGCGCCTGATGTATGGCCGCGATGAAATCCTGATGGTGATCATTACCTATGCCCTTCTTCTGATCCTTGAAGACGGTATGAAAATCGTCTGGGGTGTCAGCCCGTATTTCGCCTATCAGCCTTATTCCGAGCTTGGGCGAACATCGCTCGGCTTGCTTAAGGTTTCCAATTACGACGTCGCCCTGGTCGGGGTATCCGCATTGCTCGGGCTTGGCCTGTGGGCGTGGCTTGAACGCACCAATCAGGGCAAGGTCCTGCGTGCAGTAATCCATGACCGCGAAATTGCGGTTGCCATGGGCGTGAACGTGAAACTGATGTTCACCATCACCTTCGTTCTGGGCACCACGCTGGGTGCGCTTGCCGGTGCATTGACCGCGCCTGCGATCTCGGTTGTGCCGGGGATCGGTATCGAAGTGATCGTGCTGGCCTTCGCCGTTGTCGTCATTGGCGGCCTTGGCAGCATTGGCGGTGCAGCAGTCGGCGCGCTTCTGGTCGGACTGAGCCGTGCGGCCGCTGTCCACTATGCCCCTGAATTCGAACTGTTCGTCATTTATGGCGTGATGTCGCTGGTTCTGGCGTTCCGTCCCGAGGGCCTGTTTGGCCGTACTTTGGCGAGGAAAATCTGACATGCGTCTTGATAAAACTGAAATCTCGCTCGGACTGATCGCGCTTGCCTGCGTTCTGTTCGGCTTCGTCTCGCCGGGTTGGCTGATCTTTCTTTTGACCATCGCACTGGCCAAGGCACTTGTCGTCCAGGGCGTCGTCATGCAGATGCGTTCCGGCCTCGTATCCTTTGGTCAGGGTCTGTTCTATTGCATCGGTGGTTACACCGTTGGCATGGGCGGCCAGTTCTTTGGCATTCATGATGCGATTGCCGCCCTGTCACTTGGCATGTTTGTCGCAATCGTTGTTGCCATGCTGTTGGGTCTGTTGCTGACGCGCTATCGCGAAATCTTCTTTGCCATGCTGTCGCTGGCATTTTCGATGATCCTGTTTGGCATCCTTGTCAAAAGTCAGGAACTGGGCAGCACGGACGGCTTTAACGTGCATGACTGGACCGTGTTTGGCTGGGCGCCCGACGCAGGTGCCGGCAGCCAGCACACCGTGTTCACCATGACCGTGGTTGCCGGTCTGATCATTGCCGTTCTGATCCATCGTTACACCAAGGCAGGTATCGGCGTCATTTGCGAGGCGGTTCGCGAAAATGAAGTCCGTGTTGAATATCTTGGCCTGTCGCCGCGCTGGTTGCTGTATGGCAACTATGTTGCTGCGGCTGCGGTTTCTGCCCTTGGCGGCGGTCTGACGGCACTGGCCACAGGCCACGTTGATCCGGAGATGGCCTATTGGACCACGTCGGGTGAATTCGTCTTCATCGCACTGCTTGGTGGTTTGGGCCATGTGGCAGCACCGTTTATCGCGGCCATCGTCTTCTCGTTCGTGCGGACCTACGCCATCGAATTCGTGCCCCATACCTGGCAGATGATCCTCGGTTTCACGCTGCTTGCGGTCATCATCTTCCTGCCCAAAGGGCTGTGGAGCCTGGTCAGCCGTGAAAAAACAGGAGAACGGGCATGACCTGCATTCTTGAAACACGTTCGCTGAACAAGGAATTCGGCGCGGTCATCGCCGCAAAGGATTTGAACGTTCAGATCAACAAGGGTGAAGTCGTTGGTGTGATCGGCTCCAACGGAGCTGGCAAGACGACCTTCATCAACATGGTGACGGGCTATCTCAAACCGACCCGGGGCGAGATCCTGTTTAATGGCAAGTCCATCATGGGGCATTCCCCGCGTGCGATCACACGTGCCGGCATGGCGCGTTCCTTCCAGGTTGCGCAGCTGTTCCCGGAAATGACCGTGCTCGACAACCTGATTGTCGCGCTGGCTGCCGCAGAAAGTGCCCGACCAAGTTTCCTAAGTCCCCTTCGCAGCGATGCCCGCATCGCCCGTGCAGAGGAAATCCTTAAGGAATTCGGCGTCGAAAACTATCGCGATTCACTGGTAACCGCCGTTCCACAGGGCGCGCGCAAACTGGTTGATATCGCCATGGCATTGATCGGCAATCCTCAGATGCTGCTGCTTGATGAACCGACCAGTGGTGTCAGCATGGATGAAAAAACCGACCTGATGGATACGGTTATGAATGCCGTACGTCAGCATGGCGTGACCGTGCTGTTTGTCGAACATGACATGGATGTGGTCGAACGTTATGTCTCGCGCGTTCTGGCGTTTTATAGCGGCGAAATCATTGCTGATGGTGAACCTGCAGCAGTTCTCGCCGATCAGCAGGTCCGCGATCTTGTGACCGGCCATCGTCCCACCACCAAACAAGGGAATGGCGCATCATGACCCTGGAAATCAGCAATCTCGATGTATCAATCGGTAATATTCCGATCTTGCGTGATGTCTCGCTTTCGGTGCCATCCGGCAAGATGTTTGGCCTGATCGGTCATAACGGGGCGGGCAAAACCACCCTGATGCGCGCCATCATGGGTCTTCTGGACGCAGATCAGGGCACCATCACCTTTGACGGGCAGGACCTGCGCAAGATGGCCGACTTCGCCCGTGCCAAAACCGGCATCAGCTATATGCCTGAAGATCGCCGTCTGATTCCGTCCCTGACGGTTGAGGAAAACATTCTTCTTCCGGCATGGACCAATGGCATCAAGGACGCCGAGGAACGGCTGAAATGGGTTTATGACCTGTTGCCCGAAATCGCGCAGTTCCGTGACCGACGTGCACTGCAACTTTCCGGTGGCCAGCAGAAACTGGTCTCGCTCGGGCGCGCATTGATGCCCGGTCGCAATCTTTTGTTGCTCGATGAACCGTTCGAGGGGGTCGCACCGGTCCTGTCACGCCGCCTGTCGGAAGTCATTTCCGATCTGGGCAGCAGTGGCCTGTGTGTCCTGATTTCTGAATCCGATGACAGCCACTCTGCCGATCTGGTGGCGGGCAGTTACCGCATCGAACGTGGCACCGTTTCCAAGGCTGAACTGGAAACGGCCTGATCCCGACAACAGACAAGTCAAAAAACGAGGTTCCCCATGTCAGACTTTGTGTTTGAAACCACCCCTCGCGTCATCTGCGAGTTCGACGGTGCCTTGCAACTCGGTGCGCTCTGCAAGGAGTTCGGCGCGAAACGCGCCGTTCTCCTGACCGACCCCGGCTTGCAGAAGGTTGGCCTGATTGACGCCCCCTATGCCGCCCTTAAGGACGCCGGGATTGAAACCCTGCTTTGGACCGATGTTCAGGCCGACCCGCCCGAGGAAAGCATTCTCGCCGCGGTCAAGGGTGCACGCGATTTCAAGGCCGATATCGTCATCGGCCTTGGCGGCGGTTCATCGCTGGATACCGCCAAACTGGTCGCGCTTCTGTGTGGCAAGGACCAGAAGCTTGACGAGATTTATGGCATCGGTCTGGCAACGGGTCCGCGCCTGCCGCTTATTCAGGTGCCGACCACGGCCGGTACCGGTTCGGAAGTCACCCCGATTTCGATCGTCACCACGCCCACGCACGAGAAAAAGGGTGTGGTGTCCAGCCTGCTTTATCCCGATATCGCGCTGCTGGATGCCAAACTGACCATGGGCCTTCCGGCCCCGATCACCGCCATGACCGGCATTGATGCGATGGTCCATGCCATTGAGGCCTACACCACCAAGCACAAGAAAAACGCCCTGTCGGACGGGCTTGCCATCCGCGCGATGCAACTGATGACCGCCCATATTGATGATGCGGTTTCAGCCACCCCGTCACGCGAAGCGCGCGAAGCCATGCTTCAGGGTTCCATGCTGGCCGGGATGGCCTTTGCAAATGCCCCGGTGGCAGCGGTCCATGCCCTTGCCTATCCGTTGGGCGGGCATTTCCATGTCCCGCACGGGCACAGCAATGCACTGGTCCTGATTGAAGTGCTGAAATTCAACCGGGACGCCGCCGTGTCGCACTACGGCGAGCTCGCCCGTGCTGTTCTGCCGGGTGAAAAATTCGCAAATGACGATGCCGCCTGTGATCGTTTCATCGGTTTCATGACCGACATGGTCGAGCGCATGCCGTTCAGCCGCACCTTGCGTGAAGTGGGCGTGGCGGAAAGCGATCTCGACATGCTCGCAACCGATGCGATGAAGGTGGAACGCCTTCTGATGAATAACCCGCGTGAAATGACGTTCGATGCCGCGCGCGCGATCTATGCCGCCGTGCTGTAACGAAAAGGAATAGCCACCATGACCATCCAGCTAAATGATTCCGGCCTTTGGCAGACCCAGGCACATATCGACGGCAAATGGGTCGCATCCGATAGCGGCAAGACCTTTGCGGTTGTCGATCCGGCCACCGGCGAACATCTTGCCGATGTGCCCGATATGGGGGCGGCCGAAGCCGGTCGTGCGATTGATGCTGCCGATGCCGCCCTGCCCGCATGGCGGGCCAAAACCGCCAAGGAACGAGCAAACATCCTTCGTAAATGGTTTGATCTCTGCATGGCGGCACAGGCCGATCTTGCCCTGCTGATGACCCGCGAACAGGGCAAACCCCTTGCCGAGGCATCCGGTGAAGTTGCCTATGGCGCGTCCTTCCTTGAATGGTTTGCCGAAGAAGGCAAACGTATCTATGGCGACGTCATCCCGTCCCATGGTGCGGATAAACGCATCATCACCGTCAAACAACCGATTGGTGTTGTTGCCGCGATCACGCCCTGGAATTTCCCGATGGCGATGATCACGCGCAAATGCGCCCCGGCTCTTGCTGCAGGGTGCACGGTTGTCATCAAGCCCGCCGAAGATACGCCGCTCACTGCGCTGGCACTGGTTGAACTGGCCAAACGTGCGGGCTTCCCCGATGGGGTGATCAATATCGTCACCGCATCGCACGGGGCGGAAATTGGCAATGAACTGACCGCCAACCCGATCGTGCGCAAACTGTCCTTCACCGGCTCGACCCAGGTCGGCAAGCTTCTGATGCGTCAGTGCTCCGACACCGTCAAAAAGGTCAGTCTGGAACTTGGTGGCAACGCGCCGTTCATCGTGTTTGACGATGCCGATCTCGATGCGGCTGTTGCAGGCGCGATTGCGTCAAAATACCGTAATGCCGGTCAGACCTGTGTGTGCGCCAACCGCATTCTGGTTCAGGAAGATGTCTATGACGCCTTTGCCGCCAAACTGGCCGAAGCTGTTGGCAAATTGCGCGTCGGTCACGGCACCGAAGATGGTGTCACCCAGGGGCCGCTGATCAATGCCAAGGCGATTGAAAAGGTCGAGGCACTTGTCGAAGACGCCGTTTCCCGTGGGGCAAAGGCCGTTCTGGGCGGTGATCGCGCCAAGCCCGACAGCAACTTCTTCACCCCGACCATCCTGACCGGGGTTACCGACGACATGCGGATTTTCTCCGAGGAAATCTTTGGCCCGGTTGCGCCGTTGTTCAAGTTCAGCAGCGAGGAAGACGCCATTCGCATGGCCAATGACACGCCGTTTGGTCTGGCAGCTTATTTCTATGCGCGTGATATCGGCCGTATCTGGCGGGTTGGCGAGGCGCTTGAATATGGCATCGTTGGCATCAACGAAGGCATCATTTCGACCGAATCAGCCCCGTTTGGCGGGGTCAAGGAATCCGGTATCGGCCGCGAAGGATCGAAATACGGCGTCGATGATTTCGTCGAGATTAAATATATGTGCCTCGGCGGTCTCGCCGGGAATGCCAACTGATCCCCCGGATAAGGAGACACATCATGAGTTTCATGTTCCGAAGTGTACCGCGCATCGTCTGTGAAGCCGGTGGCATTGCCAAGACCGGCAGCCTGATGAAGGAACTCGGTGCGAGCCGTGTCACCATTGTCTGCGATCCGGGCATCGTCAAACTGGGCTTTGCCAGAAAGGCACAAGATGCGCTTGAGGCCGCTGGTATCGCCGTTCATATCTTTTCTGACGTCGAGGCCGACCCACCCCAGAAAATCGTCGAAGCCGCCATTGCCGGTGCGCGCGACTGGAAAGCCGATGGCGTGATTGGCCTTGGCGGCGGCAGCTCGCTGGACAGTGCGAAGCTGGTTGCGTTGCTGGCTGACAGCGATCAGACCATCGAAGAGATCTATGGGGTGGACAAGGCGACCGGTGATCGTCTGCCACTGATCCAGATCCCGACCACTGCCGGGACCGGCTCGGAAGTGACCTGGGTGTCGGTGATTACCGATAATGACAATCTCAAACAGGTCGTCTACACCCCGCAACTGATGCCTGACATCGCGCTTCTTGATGCGGAACTGACCTATGGCCTGCCACAAAAGGTCACGGCGGCCACCGGCCTTGATGCGATGGTGCACGCCATCGAAGGCTATACCAGCCGCACACGCAAAAACCCGATTGCCGATGGCATGGCGGTCACCGCCCTGTCGTTGCTTGGCAAGAACCTGATGAAGGTGATTGAAAATCCCGGTGACAAGGAAGCACGCTCTGCCATGTTGCAGGGATCGCTGATTGCCGGGATGGCCTTTGCCAATGCATCGGTTGCTGCCATTCATGGTCTGGCCTATCCGCTGGGTGCGCGATTCCATATCCCGCATGGACATGCCAATGCATTGGTCATGGCACAAGTGATCCGTTTTAACCTGCCAGCCGCGAAAAAGTTGTATGCCGAACTTGCCCCCTGCCTGATCGAAGGGGTCGATTTCAACAGCGAAGATGCCGCTGCCGAGGCGTTCGTCAAACGGATCGAGGAAATGGTACCGGCCAGCGGTCTTGAAATCCGCCTGCGCGATCTTGGCGTCACCGAAGAATCCCTGCCGGAAATGGCCGATGAAGTCTTTACCAAGATCCATCGCCTGATCGACAGCAACCCGCGCGACATGACCGCCAAGGAAATCGAAGCGATTTATCGCAGCGTTTATTGAGTTGGCCGCTTGCAAACTTACCGTTTGCATTGTGGCAAAAGAACCGGCGGCCTGTTTGGTCGCTTGGCCGCCGGTTCTCAATTTAACACAATGATCAAACCGGGTTAGCGAATAGCAACCGGGTTGATGATCATCTGTACGGCGCCTTTGAGTTTTGCCTGCCCAAGAACAAAGAGAAACTCGTGGGCACGATCCGCGGCCAGATCCTTGGTGACAATGTTTTCAAGGATATAGACGCCATTCTCAGCCAAAAGCTTGACGTGTACCGGGAAGAAAGCACTGGGGTCCTCATGGGGAACAGCTTCCAGGCCCCAAGTATCGGCCCCCACGGCCACGACACCCTGCTTTGCCAACCATTCGGCTGCTTCCAGCCCAATACCTGGTTCCGTTGTCCCGTAGAGTTCGTTGTCTTTGCCAACCAAATCAAGCCAGCCGGTATGGATCAGCGCAACATCGCCCTTGCGAATTTCGGTACCCGCAGCTTTTTGGGCGTCCATGATGTCATCAAGGGTAATAACATAGCCACCTTCAAGGCGATCGGTCCCCTTGATCGCGGCTATGTCCAGCAAGACACCACGTGTCGCCATGGGTGGAACGTTTTCAATGCCAAGCTTGGTCAGGCCGGTGGCTGCGACCATGTCTTCGGCGTGGTTATTGTTATAGTAGGTATGGTGATCACCCAGATGACCAAGGCCGTCAATCTGTGTCCCGACACCGAGCCAGCCGGTGAACATGTCATCGTTATAGGTTCCGGCATTACTGCCGATTGTTTTGTTGCCACTTTGCCCGGGTGAAAAAACCGTGACCGCGACACCACGCGGCGCAAACGCCGGCGTATCACGCGAGATTTCCATACCCAGTGAATAGACCTTGCCTTCGGAAACCAACTTGCTTGCTGCAAGTGTGACGTCCGACGTCAGAAAGTTTGCTGCGCCGATCTGATCTTCCGGACCAAATTGGGAACTGAACCTGTCTTCGGCAGACGCAGACCCAACGGTTCCGACTGCACCCATCATAACGGCTGCAAAGGTCATGATTTTTACTTTTTGCATTGTTTCCTCCCTAAGTTGATAAGGACTCAGGGAACAGCAATTCTAATGCCAACAAAAAAATGGCTTAAAACGGCGATCTTCAAAAGGAATTTGAGCGGCAACCGATCAATCGAACACCCGAAATGATCGGTTATCGCTCCGGCAAAACATGCAGGCGACCAGCCTGTCTCACCAAGCTCGCATTTTTTGTCACTCTATCCTTTGGGAAAAGTGATGGTGCCCCCGGGGAGAATCGAACTCCCACTCACTAAGTGAAACAGATTTTGAGTCTGCCGCGTCTACCAATTCCGCCACAGGGGCAGGCAATTCGGGTGCGTGTGCGCACCCTCCATCAACGGGCGGGATAATAGCCGTAAATTTCGCCGGGTCAATGGGGCTTTGTGCAAAAATACGTCTGCGTAGATACGGATAAACTGCGCCATTGCGATTGCCGGCAAAATGCGGTTTGATCTGGCCTGTTTTCAAGGCCAAGCGCCGCTCCCCAAATCGCAGACAACATGACAAGGCGCTATTGCCGTGATCCGCAGCCTCTATGACTGGACCATGAACCTTGCCGGCCACCGCCATGCCGGCTGGGCCCTGTTTTTCATTGCAGCGATTGAAAGCTCTGTCTTTCCGATCCCGCCTGACATTCTGCTGATCCCGATGATCATTGCCGCCCCCACGCGGGCCTGGCGCTATGCACTGATTTGTCTCGTCGGCTCGGTCCTTGGTGGACTTGTCGGATACGGTATCGGCTTCTTCCTGTTTGAAACGGTCGGACAGCCTGTGTTGGAGCTTTATGGCTATGCCGACAAGTTTGATCAGTTCCGCGACTATTACAACGAATGGGGCGCCTGGGCGGTGTTTATTGCCGGTGTAACGCCATTCCCCTACAAGGTGATCACCATCCTGTCGGGTGTGACCGCACTTGACCCGGTTGTCTTTACGCTGGCATCGATCCTGGCGCGCGGATTGCGGTTCTTTGTCATTGCCGCCCTGATCTGGAAATTCGGCCCTGTCATCCGCGACTTCATCGAACGTCGACTGGGCCTCGTTTTCACCATATTTATCGTGGTTCTTGTCGGTGGGTTTGCCGCGATAAAGCTGATCCCGCATGGTTGACCCGACGCCAATTTTTTATGCACGCCAATAAACGGACCAACTGATGTTCAATTTGCTGCGCCCACGCTTCATCCCGGCCTTTCCGCCCCTTGCCCTGCTGTTGGTTTCAGTAGGTAGCATCGGCTTTGCGTTTTACGCGCAATATGTCCAGAAGTTGCTTCCCTGTGTGCTGTGTCTGTATCAGCGTGTGCCGTTCTATGTGGTTGCCGGTCTTTCGATCATCGCGCTGTTGCTGATCCGCTTTCCTGCCGCCGCACGGGCGGTGGTATATCTGTGTGCTGCGACCTTTGCCGTCGGGACAGCAATCGCGTTTTACCACGTTGGTGTTCAGGAACTGTGGTGGGAAGGGCCCGCCATGTGTGGCGGGGTACAAAGCGGTGCCGCATCCGTGGCAGACCTCAAGGCGCAGCTTATGGCTCAACCGATCATCCGGTGTGACAAGATCGACTGGACCCTGTTTGGCATCACCATGCCGACCGTCAACGTGTTCTTTTCGGCAGCACTTACCGTTTTCTGCCTGATCGCGCCGTCACGCTGGATGAAAAAGTAACACCAGACGCCTTTGGCCGTACCAAAATCAAATCTTTGGAAAACCCGTCTGACACGTCAGGCGGGTTTTTGCATCTCCAAGGGCCGCCTTTTGCGCGAACAATTGCTCAGAAATTTGACAATTCTTCGCATGATAATGAGAATTGTTATTGTTTGCAGAAATTTCCCGGTTATATTGAGACCCATTCGCACCATAAGTTCCGACTGCACAAAGGACCCCATTGTCGTGAGCGCCATGGCATTCCATCCACATATGACCAGCCACATCGAAGGTATTTCCCTTCTTGATGACCTGCGGTTCCGTCGCTGGAACACCGCCATTTCCGATTTATGGCATGTGGAATGTGAAGCAGAGGCTGGGGGAACCTACGTGTCACAAGCCCCCCGTCTGGTGGCGATCCTTGATTGCGTGGGCGATGGGCGTATCAACGTCCGCTCCTCAGATGACTTGGCAGATCAGCAACCTCGCGGCAAAGGATGTCTGTCTTATATCCCGGCCGGGATGGAGGTTTCATCAGAGGTTTTCGGCGCTTGTCGTCTGCGTCATCTTGATATCCATCTTGATGTCGACGCGCTTGAAAACAGCATGGGCGTGCCACTTGACCGCGCGACCATGGAAACACCGCGCATCGGTTTTTGCGATCCGCGCATCAATACGTTGGTCCGGTTGCTGGCCGACGACCTTCAAAGCGAACACCAAAGCCCGCAGATCTATGGCGAAGGTTTGATCAGCGCGCTGACCGCAGCCCTGCTGCAGCCGCGCGCGGCAAGCGAACCGCAACGCAAACGCGGCAAACTTGCACCGTACCATTTACGCAAATCGGTCGACTATATTGAACAGAACTGCGGACGCACCATTCGATTGGATGAACTGGCACAGCTCACCGGGCTCTCACAATCCTATTTCTGCTCGGCCTTCCGCGAAAGTACCGGCATGCCCCCGCAACAGTGGCAGATGAAAGCCCGGGTGGAGCGCGCCAAGAACCTGCTTAAAGATGCCGATACACCGCTAGCGTCGGTCGCCCTTCGGGTCGGCTTTGCCGATCAGGCGCATCTGACCCGCGTGTTCCGCAAAATCGTTGGCACCACGCCGGGTGCATGGCGCAAGGAACAGATCGCGTAACTTAAGCCAAATTCCGTTCAATACGCCGAAATCCGGTTCAATATTCTATCCCCCACCGCGTGATATCGAAAAGGCCATCATCATAGATGGCCCGCCGGTTCCCGCCCGACAGGTCGTCGTCAAAGACAACCGACACAGGGAATCCCAAATGCGTTTTACAGGACAGAAATTGTCTTCGACCCTTTTGCTGGGTACGGCACTAGCATTGGTTTTTGCCGGACCAAACTTTGCACTGGCGCAGTCTTCAGATGACGCGACAGCAAGCGAAGGCGAAACCACCGAAGCACTGATCATTGAAGGCGACGCCACTGCGGCCGATGCCGGTGACCCCACGCCACCGGTTTATGCCGGCGGACAGGTTGCTACAGGTACCCGACTTGGTGCGTTTGGCAACAAAGACATCATGGATACACCGATTGCCGCCACCGGGTACACCAGCGAGCTGATCATGAACCAGCAGGCTCGCGACATTTCGGATGTGATGGATAACGATCCATCGGTGATCAACACCAACGGGTTTGGCACCTTTGCCAACCGTTTCACCATTCGTGGCTTCGACCTGACATCTGATGACGTTTCAATTGATGGCCTTTACGGAACGGCACCGCGCCAGTCCGTCGCCCTTGAAATGTTTGACCGCGTCGAAGTCATCAAGGGAGCTTCGGGCTTTTTGAATGGCATGGCGCCGTCTTCTGGTGGATTGGGTGGCAACATCAACCTTGTCCCCAAACGCGCCGTCGATGATCCCGTAACCAGCTTCACCGGCAGCTATGGCGCGACCAGCGACGTTGGTGGTCATTTTGATTTCGGCCGTCGCTTTGGTTCCGACAATCAGTTCGGGGTCCGCACCAACATCATGCACCGGGCAGGCGAAGCATCCATCGAAAATGAAGATCGTGAGACATCGCTTGGTTCAATCGCGCTCGATTACCGCGGCGATGATACCCGGGTCACGTTCGATGCAGCGATAAACAAGCTGCGCGTTGAAGAAGGCCGCCCAACAGTTAGGGCAAACAATCTGACCTCAATGCTTGATGCACCGTCCGGTTCACATAACTTTGCCGCCGCTGGCACTTATAGTGATCTTGAAGACAAGTTCGCACAGGTGCGCTTCGAGTATGACGCAACCGACAGCACGATGCTTTATACTGCCATTGGCGCACATACCACTGACGAAGATAGTGATTTTTCATCCGTCACCTTAACCAGCACGGATGGATCGGGCGATTTTGGCAGATTCGCGACAGTTTATGAGCGCGAAGATGTCAGTGGTGTTGCAGGCATCCGTCAGGAGTTTGAAACCGGACCGGTTAAGCACGAACTCAATGCCGGAACCACCGCAATGTGGCAGGAAGCAAGGACAAACTGGGATTTCGGCACATCTGTTGCCGGTAACATCTATAACAGCGGCCCATCCAACATCGTTTTTGGCGACCCCGGTAACGCCAATCTCAGCTCACATACAATCCTGACAAGCTATTTCCTGGCCGATACGGTGAGCTTCTTTGATGACAACATCCACCTGACGGGTGGTGTTCGCCGTCAGAACGTCAAATCGCGCGGTTACGACAGACTAACCGGCGCCAAGAACTCCAACTATGACTCTTCGACCAACTCGCCGATGCTCGGCTTCGTTGGTAATGTGACCGATCAGATCACGGTTTATGCCAATTATATCGAAGGTCTGGAGGCCGGAAAAACCGTGACGGAGGCGACTGCAACCAACCGAGGTGAAACGTTAGCACCGTACACGACTGAGCAAATGGAGGTCGGCGCGAAGTTTGACTTCGGCACCTTTGGAGGCGGCATTGCCGTGTTCCAGGCTGAGAAACCATCGGCGTTTCTTAATAGCAGCAACCTCTACACCACCGATGGTGAACAGCGAAACCGTGGTCTTGAGCTGACGGCCTTTGGTGAACCAATTATTGGCACCCGCATTCTGGGTGGCATCACCTTTATCGACGCCGAACTGACCAAAACCGAGAACGGCACCAATAACGGCAACACGGCACCCGGCGTTCCGGAATATCAGGCAGCCCTTGGTGCGGAATATGATTTGCCGTTCCTTGATGGTGCGACAGTTGGTGGACGCCTGATCCATACCGCTGCGCAATACGTTAACACCACCAACACGGTTGAAATCCCGTCCTGGACGCGATTTGACATGAGTGCACGCTATGTAACCGAGCTTTATGACTATCCGGTCACCTTCCGTGCAAATGTCGAAAACCTGACCGATAATGACTATTGGGAAACTGCCAGCACAGAAACCAGCTATATGACCGTAGGCAAGCCGCTTACCGCGACATTCTCGCTTACGGCGGATTTCTGATCATCTGAGGTTTCTCGCACTGAGAAGACCAAAAAACAAAAAGCCGACGGAGTTTCCGTCGGCTTTTTTCTTGGCTCTATGGCGGGCTGAGACCCGCTGCCTAGAAGTCGTATTCCAGTTCGGTATCCCAGTATAAAAAATCCCGCCAACTTTCGTGAAGATAGTTTGGCGGGAAACGGCGTCCTGTGGTCTGAAGTTCGTGCATCGAGGGCTGTCCCGGCGTCCTGCGCAGTCGCAGGCCCGCCTCGCGCACCGATCGACTGCCTTTAAACAGGTTGCAGTCAGAACAGGCCGTAACGATGTTTTCCCAATTGGTTCGCCCACCGCGCGCACGCGGGATCACATGATCAAATGTCAGCTCATTTGTCGGCAGGCGGTCACCGCAATATTGACAGGAAAATTCATCGCGCAAAAAGACGTTAAACCGGGTGAAGGCCGGGCTGCTTTTAAGCGGGACATATTCCTTGAGCGAGATAACGCTCGGCAGGCGCATTTTAAAGGAAGGAGAACGTACTTCGCGGTCGTATTCGGAAAGAACATCGACGCGTTCAAGAAAGACTGCCTTGAGCGTATCCTGCCATGACCAAAGAGATAGCGGGAAGTAGCTCAACGGCCGAAAATCGGCGTTAAGAACAAGTGCCGGACACGCATTGGGCGATAAATGCATACCATCCGCTCCACCGTGTTTACCGAGTCGCTTGCCTTATTTAGCAGGTCCGGGAATCGCTGTTGATGAACATATCATGACGTTTCACCAAACCGGGCGACACGGCGACGTAAACCACTGATAGAGCAAAGTATAGAGCAAATTTCCAAAAGCGCAAAGCTCGTGTTCTGCCGAGTCGCGTTTATTAAGACAGCCCCCTTGCGCAGCCCAAGGAACCCTTGGAGAACTGCAGTACGGCACGACACAAAAAAAGCCGCCCGACGATGTCTGGCAGCCTGTCTGGAGCCCCCGAACCGACACATCGGTTACCCAGGCACAGAGCCGAAAAAAACGAAAGGCCCGCTAAAAAGCGAGCCTTCGTAAATTCTGTCTGTAAAGCAGAAGCCTGAATTAGGCAGCTTTTGCTTCAACAGCTTTGGCGACCTGGCGTTTGATTTTCACCAAATCTGCCGGCAGCTTTGCATTTGCAGTGCTGAGCAGATACGCATCCAGACCACCACGTTTTTCGATGGTGCGGACAGCATTGGTGGTCAGACGCAGACGCACCGAACGACCGAGCGACTCACTAAGCAGCGAGGTCGGCTGCAGGTTCGGGAGGAAACGACGTTTGGTACGATTGTGGGCGTGGCTCACATTCATGCCGACCAAAACGCCTTTGCCGGATACCGGGCAGCGACGTGCCATGACCTGATCTCCTGGTCTATAAATTCGCAAAAGGACGCTTGGCCTGAACATGCAGGCCCGCGCTTGGAAGCGGGTTATTACCGCCTCTAACCCATGCCGTCAAGCCTTCATCAACCGAAAACCGCGACAAAAACGCTTATCAGAGCTGTTTTGACGATAATCCTTGGTTTGTGCCGGTATTTGCCCAACTCAACCGCACGGAATCTGATGTTTTCCAAACCGGGGCGACAATAACTAAGACCCCATTTACAGGCAATTGCGCCATTCTGACACAGGGCGAACAATCGATTCTCTGTGTTTATATAATAAGAGTACCCTGCTTGATGCCTGCAAAGGCCTTGGGATTCAATCTGTCGCGTTTATTGATACTGATCAAAACGCCTACGCACACAACATGGTAGGTTCGACACCATGAGTTAAGAAATCCGTTTCGGGAGCATGACGGGACATGAAATCAGATAGCAAAGTTTCTCTGCCGCTTTTGGGCATTCTGCTGGTCGCTGTAATCGGCTTGGCACTTTATCTTGCCGGTTATGTTCTTGCCGCGTTCGGCGTTCCGATCGCGTCCTTCTGGATTTATGTCGCGCTGGCGCTTGTGCCGGTCAGCTTCCTTGTTCTGATTGATTTTAGCCGCTGATTCTGTCCCCCAGCAGAACAGGACTATGAACGGCTTGCCACGCTTGCGGCAGGCCGTTTTTTTTTGCGCCAGCTCCAAAGAAACACCGTCAGGCGGGCAAATCCGGATCGGTTTGCCAGTGAATGTCGCGACACGGGAGCTGCCCCGGACGGGCAAAGAAGTATCCCTGATAGGCATCTACCCCCATCGCGTGGAGTTCCGCACGCTGTTGCGGTGTCTCGATCCCCTCGGCAATGACCTTAAGACCAAAGCGATGGGCGATCAGAATTGCGGCCTCGATCACCACGCGGGCATTTTCATCCATCGACAAGACAAATGACTTGTCGATCTTGACCGCATCCACATGAATTTCGTGCAGCCGCGACAAGGATGAATACCCGGTCCCGAAATCATCAATATGAATGCCGACTTCCATCGCGTGCAGATGATCTAGCACTGCGGAAATCTGCGACGTCTGACGTTTTTCAAAAATCGATTCCGTGACTTCCAAAACCAACCGACTGGATGCAAGACCGGTTTCCGTCAGGATGCGCGAAACCATATCGGGAAAATTTGGCATCACGATCTGACGGATCGAGACGTTGATGGCAATTTTCGTGGTGACGGGAATCTCGGTATTGTCATGCAGGGTCTGGCAGGCGCGCCGCATGCACCATTCCCCGATATCAACGATGAGCGCGCTTTCCTCGGCAATCGGAATGAATTCATCGGGTGGAACAGTGCCAAGCACCGCGCTGTTCCAGCGTAAAAGCGCCTCGTAGGCGATGATGTCGCCGTTGGTTGCATCAATGACCGGCTGGTACTCGATATAAAACTCATCGGCACTCAGCGCCCGGCGCAGCGCCTGGGTCACACTCAGGCGGCGTTCCTGTTCCGTCAGCAGCATCTTGTCGTAGTTATGCACACTGCCCCGGCCGGATCGCTTGACCTCGGCCGCGGCCAGATCCGCCCAGTGGATCAGTTCCGATATCGACGGATTACGTCCGGACGAAAAGGCAACGCCGGTACTGAACCCGACATGCAATGTATGACCGACAATATTGATCGGGTGATTAACCGCGCGCTGGGCCAGTTCAACTGTGGTTTCGACCAGTGGGTGAAGCTCTTCATGCGGGGCAGCCAGAACAATCAGAAATTCATCCCCGCCCCAACGGCCCAAAGCATGGCGGTCATCAACACATTCCCTAAGCCGCATGCTGACAGCACGCAGAACTTCATCGCCAATCGCGTGACTGAGGCCATCATTTATCTGTTTGAACCGGTCCAGATCAATAAACAGCACGGCATAATCCAGAAGCGCGTCCGATCTCTTTTTATGTTCGAACCAGGCGACAATCCCGTCACGGTTAAGAATACCGGTCAGGGCATCGTGTTCGACCAGATTGCGCAGCTCCTCTGTGCGCTGTTCGACCCGCGCTTCAAGGGTGGCATTCCAGTTTTCGGTAATCCGGTTTTTCTGCCTTAGGTCTTCGACCAGCCCCTGATTTTGATGCTTGAGGACAAAAGATCTGAAAAGAACCGCGTGATTATTGCGATGCGTAACCAGCATCACCAGCAGGAACACCAGCGCCAAGGCGGACAGGATATAGTTCGCATCCCCCATCACCGACAGGATCACGGCTGGCGGCAATAGCAGCGCACACAGATAAAAGCGCCCGACGAGGAAGACAGGAGCAAGAATACCCGTGGCACCCCCAGCCATACCGGCAATGATGATCATGGTCAGAAACTGGCTTTCGCCCTGAACCGCGGGAATTTCAATCGCACCAACCATGGACCACAGCAGGCCGGTGACAATCACCCCGATCTGATAGCGAAAGCGCCATTTTCGAAGCAGATCAGAGGAGAGCTCCGTACTGTTTTCACGCGTCAGGTGATAGAGATAACCACCCCAAAGCCGAATGCTGCAAATCAAAGTGACGACCAGAAGCCAGATAACGGTTTCGGCGCGCAAATCGCCGCGCAGCCAGAACATAGCAACCATGCTGGTGCCAGCGGCCAGATTGACCAGAATGTTAGCCCAGTTATTGCGATAGGCCAGATCAAGAAGGTCGCGCTGAACCTTTCCGTTCAACTCTTCCCCGGCACTTATTTCTATGCCCGGGTCGAGAATGCGTTTCGCAATTCCCCTAACCAAGCCAGCATCTTTTTTCATCTGGTCTTGTGCCCCCGACATCATCGTTCGATCAAAACATCCTATACGGAGGTAATAATCAACGACAACGGGAATATGAAAAACACAAAATATTACGGCTTACTAAGAGATCACCGACCAGCCCCGGTCAATCAGAATTGATCAGCCAGCTTGATCACGTCTGCCGCCGACAATCCGTCTTCGCGCATGGATCTGAGCGTCCTGGATTTGTCACGCTTGGCAAAGCGTTTGCCATCCGGCCCGGTCAGAAGCCCGTGATGGTAATATTCCGGCACGTCATAGCCCAGCAATTCCTGCAACAACCGATGCAGGTGGCTGACAAAAAACAAGTCCTCACCACGAGTGACGAGGGTTATGCCCTGCAGATCATCATCATGGGTCACCGAGATATGATAGCTGGTCGGGGTATCCTTGCGCGCCAGAACCACATCGCCAAAGATTTCGGGTGTGGCGATCTGTTTGCCTGCCGCGCGGTCATACCATGTCAGCTCCTTGCCAACCTGTTTGATCGCCGCAGCCATATCAAGGCGGAGTGCATAGCTTTCACCAGCCACGATGCGATCCTTCCGTTCGGTTGGCGAACACTGTCGACAGGTGCCGGGATAAAGCGCGCCATCCGGGCCGTGCGGTGCGTTTCCGATGCGGGCTGTTTCCGCCTGAATGTCCTTGCGCGTGCAAAAGCACGGATAAAGCAGTTCCATGTCGGACAAGCGATCCAGCACAGCTTGGTAGTCTGCAAAGTGATCGGACTGCACCCGAACCGGCGTTTCCCATTCAAGGCCAAGCCAGGCGAGGTCTTCATAGATCGCTTCGAGATATTCCGGGCGGCATCGGGTTTGGTCGATATCTTCGATCCGCACAAGAAAACGGCCATCCGGCCCGGCCTGTTTTGCAGAAAACAGGGCCGAGGCCGCATGGCCGAGATGAAGATATCCGGTCGGGCTTGGTGCAAAGCGGGTGATCGCGGTCATCCTTCAAGCACCCCTGCCCTTACCAGCGGTCGCGATCGCCTGTGGCATGATCGCGGGCCGGCGCGTTATCGGCGGGCACATGGCGCATCGGGCGTTTTGGTTGACGTGCGCCCTGTTCGTCAAACAGATCGGACAATTCACGCAGCATGGTGCCACCAAGCTCTTCCGGATCGTTGATCGTGACCGCCCGGCGATAATAACGCGTGACGTCGTGACCAATCCCGATCGCCAGAAGTTCGACCGGTGATCTGGTTTCGATCCATTCGATGACTTCGCGCAGATGACGTTCCAGATAGTTTCCGGAATTGACCGAGAGGGTCGAGTCATCAACCGGCGCACCATCGGAAATCACCATCATGATCCGGCGTTGTTCGGTACGACCCAGAAGACGTTCATGCGCCCAAAGCAGCGCTTCGCCGTCGATGTTTTCCTTAAGCAGCCCTTCGCGCAGCATCAGACCAAGGTTCTTGCGCGCCCGACGCCACGGTGTGTCAGCAGCCTTGTAGATGATGTGCCGCAGATCGTTCAGACGACCGGGTTTCGGCGGTTTTCCGGCCTCGACCCAGCTTTCGCGGGACTGGCCACCTTTCCACTGACGGGTGGTGAAACCAAGGATTTCGACCTTAACGCCACAACGTTCCAGTGTGCGGGCCAGAATATCAGCCGACAGGGCGGCAATCGTGATGGGGCGACCGCGCATGGAGCCGGAATTATCGATCAGAAGGGTGACAACCGTATCGCGGAAATCGGTATCCTGTTCCTGCTTGAAAGACAGCGACGTCGACGGGGTCGAGACGATGCGGGCCAGCTTGGCGGCATCAAGAATGCCTTCTTCAAGGTCGAAGTCCCAACCACGGTTCTGCTGCGCCATCAGGCGGCGTTGCAGACGGTTGGCAAGCTTGGAGACCACGTTCTGAAGGTTGGCAAGCTGCTTATCAAGCATGGCGCGCAGGCGCGACAGTTCAAGGTTTTCACACAGATCATCTGCGGTGACGACCTCGTCAAATTCGCGGGTAAACGGCTCATAGCCACGTTCAACCGGCTCGTTGCGGCCATCAAATTCCGGCTGCTCACCCGGTCCGGCAGGCTTTTCTTCCTGCGACATGGCTTCAAGCTGCTGGTCGTCAATATCGCCTTCACCGGCTTCGGCTTCTTCTGAACCGGCATCGGTTTGATCATCGCTGCCATCAGGTTCGGAATCGTCATTCTGGCCCTGCTGGCCGCCCTGACTTTCCATGTCTTCCTGATCGGGATCGTTTTCGCCGTCTTTTTGCTCGTCATCCTCGCCTTCCTGTTCAGGCGGGGCATCGTCGAGGTCGTCTTCAAGCGACAGGTGATCAAGCAATTTGCGCATGCCGCGCGCAAAGGCATCCTGATCATCGAGCAGATCGCGAAGATTGCTCAGGTCTGAACCGGCATTTTCTTCGATATGTGAACGCCACAGATCAATCAGCGGACCGGCGGATTCAGGGGCCTTTTCACCGGTAAAGACTTCACGCGCCAGCATCCCGATCGCATCGGCAAACGGGGCATCATCGCGTGATGTCACACGGTGATAGTTCTTGGCATGACAGTCCTGTTCGGCATGTTCGCGAAGGTTTTTGCGCACACCGGGGAAATACCGCGACCCCACTGCTTCGACACGCGCAGTTTCAAGCGCATCGTAAACAGCCTGAGCCTCGGCCGTTTCGGGCATGCGCTTGGCGTGCAGGGTCGCATCATGGTGACGCATCTTAAGCGCCCAGCCATCGGCAACACCGCGCAGATCGGCGACTTCATCCTTGGGCATGGACTGTTTGGGCATAGGCAAACGCACATGTTCACCATAGCCGCCCGGACGCCCGCCTTTGACAAAGCCGACTTCCAGATCATTGCGCCCGGCAAGCGCACGAAACGTCGCTGCCGTGCCGCGCAAGAAGCCGGAAAGAGCCTCATCATTCTTCATCGCACTACTCGCTTGTGGAACCAGTTCGCCAATCTGCTTGAGAGCCACGCCTTAGCGGACCATCACATTAATGGCTTCCTCGGGCAGTTCTTCACCAAAGCAACGCTGGTAATATTCCGCCAAAATCGGACGTTCGACTTCATCGCAACGGTTAAGGAACGTTACGCGGAAGGCATAGGAAACGTCGCCAAAAATCTTGGCGTTTTCGGCAAGCGTGATCACGGTACGCGGGCTCATGACGGTTGAGATATCACCGGCCACAAAACCCTGACGCGTCAGGTTGGCAAGGGCAACCATTGCTTCGATCTTCTGGCGGCCTTCGGCAGTATCAAATGCCGGAACCTTGGCGGTGACAATATTGGTTTCGTCTTCGACCGACAGATAATTCAGCGTCGCAATGATCGACCAGCGGTCCATCTGGGCCTGGTTAATCTGCTGGGTGCCGTGATACAGGCCCGTGGTATCGCCAAGACCGACCGTGTTCGAGGTCGCAAACAGGCGGAAATGCGAATGCGGGTGGATGACCTTGTTCTGATCAAGAAGGGTCAGCTTGCCATCGACTTCAAGCACACGCTGGATCACGAACATCACATCCGGGCGACCGGCATCATATTCATCAAACACCATCGCAACAGGGCGTTTGAGCGCCCAAGGCAAAATGCCTTCGCGGAATTCGGTGATCTGTTTGCCATCGCGCAGAACAATCGCGTCCTTACCGATCAGATCGATACGGCTGATGTGGCTATCAAGGTTTACACGCACGCACGGCCAGTTCAGGCGCGCTGCCACCTGTTCGATATGGGTCGATTTACCGGTGCCGTGATAACCCTGGATCATCACGCGGCGGTTATGGGCAAAGCCCGCCAGGATCGCCATCGTGGTGTCGCGATCAAAACGATAGGTCGGATCAATCGCCGGCACATGTTCGCTGCCCTGACTGAACGCCGGGACTTCCATATCGATATCGATCCCGAACGTTTCACGGACGGAAATGGTGATGTCGGGTGTATCAAGCGGATGTTCTGCCGCTGCACCGCTCGCTTCGTAACCTTGGCTCATAAGTACTCGCGCGTTTTTCGGACCGGCGCTGGTGACGCGGTCGTTTCGTTAAACTTGCTCATTAATAGCGGTTATGACGCATCACACAAAGGGAAGATGCGCAAAAAATATCTATTATCGCAAAAGGTTTGGTCGATAAGACCTTCCAGATACGCAAACTGCAACCAGATAGACCGGTTTTGATCAAATTTCGCAGAAAATTAGCCAGAAAGCTAAAGTGTCACACGCGCTTCAAGATCGCGGATATAGCGCGTGAGTGACGTATAGGCCGCACTGATCCGCTTGAACCGTTCCTCGGCCGCCTTGTCGCCGCCATTGGCATCAGGGTGGTACTTTTTGGAAAGTGCCTTGTATTTCGTCTTGAGTTCATCGCGGGTGAACGGCCAGCCAAGATCAAGGGTCGCCATGGCCTCTTGCTGTTCGGCAGGCATGCCCATGGCGCCAGCACGACGCTGGGCTTCTTCGCTTTTGCGTTTGCGTTCGGCATTGTCCCTGGCTTCGGCGCCGGGACCATGATGGGTCTGGTCGCCGTCTTCGTTAAAGAAGCCGAACCCGTCCTTGAATTTGAAGTTGAACGGTTTTTTTGATCCGCGGATATGACCGAACTGCCATGTCGGGCGTTGCCAGTGGGTATCGCGACGCATGTCGTTTTCGATATCCTCGGCCTTCATGCCGGCATAATAGTTCCAGGATTTGTTGTATTCGCGGACATGTTCCAGGCAGAACTTGTAATAGTCGCGCAACTTGCGATCCTTGGGCGCACGGAATTCCCCATGCCCGTCACATTCCGGCCAGTCACATTCCGGCAGAACGGGTTCTTCATGGTAGAGCGTCTTGCGCTTGTTGCGGTGTCCTCGGTTCATTTGCGTCTATATGTTCTGAAAATTCGATGCGCGCAATATCATACGGGCGCTTTAAATGCGATAAAAGGCTTGAAAAACGGTCACCGCATGACAGAACGTGACGTAAAGAAACGTTTTTGCAGCAATATGCAAACATCACCAGAAAACAGAGGCCCTTAACATGCAGGTCGCCAACCAGATCCGTGACATCCTGACCGAACAATTCAGCCCGGTCGAACTACAGATCAATGATGATTCGTCCAAACATGCCGGTCATGCCGGTGCAGACCCGCGTGGCGAGTCCCATTTTTCCGTTCTTGTGGTTTCCGAAAAATTCGAAGGCGAGAACCGCGTCAATCGCCAACGTCTTGTATATGGTGCGCTTGATACTTTGCTGAAAGATCGCGTGCACGCGCTGGCACTCAAAACCATGACACCAGCGGAATACGAAAACGCCCTGGCCAACAAGAACAATTAAGAATAATTCCACATAGTGAAATCAACCTAGACGTTCATCCCGATTAGGCGCAATGCTTATACACAAGCCGTGCGAATGGTGAAATTCGCGCGGCACGGATGCCGGTCAATGGCATCCGCGACAATCGGGAGGACTACGTAATGACGAAACGCCTTCTAATGGCGAGCATTGCGCTTGCCATGTCCGGAACCGCCTATGCGCAAGCACCAGCGCCGGACAATCTTGAAAAACTCTCCAACTTCCAATCAACCGGAACGACAGAATTCACCGTCATCGAACAGGGTGGTGATTACGCCGAAGGGATCAAAAAGACCCTTGAGCGCATCAAGCTTCCTGATGGTTTCAAGATCGGTCTTTATGCCATTGTTCCCGATGCCCGCCATATTGCCGTCGGGCCACAGGGGGTTGTGACCTTTGTCGGCACGCGCAAGGACAAGGTGTGGTCGGTAACAGACCGCAACAAGGACCGTGTCGCCGACGAGGTCAAGGACTTCGCCCCGTCGCTTCGGCTTAGCATCCCGAACGGTCCGTGCTTCTCGTCGGACGGGTTCCTTTATATCGCCGAACAGAACCGTGTTCTGGTGTTCCCCGCAGCCGAGTTTTTCTATGAAAGCCCGGACGTTGCCGCGTTCAATGTCGTCAAACAGGGTGATCTGATCCCACCGGCCGAGGAAAGCTATAACCACACCGCGCGCGTTTGCAAAATCGGCCCGGATGGGAAACTTTATATCTCGCTTGGTCAGCCGTTCAACGTGGCGCCGGAAGACAAGCTCGATCTTTATCGCGAGTGGGGAATTGGCGGTATCATCCGCATCAATACCGATGGCACCGGCCGCGAAGTCTACACATACGGGGTCCGCAACTCCGTTGGTCATGACTTCCATCCGGAAACCGGCGAACTGTGGTGGACCGATAACCAGGTCGATGGCATGGGCGATGATATCCCGCCCGGCGAGATCAACCATCAAACCGCCGCAGGCCAACATTTTGGCCATCCGTGGTATGGCGGCGGTGATGTCCGCACCAATGAATATGCCGGTCAGGAAGTGCCGTATGATGTGGTCATGCCTGCGGTTGAAACCGTGGCCCATGCCGCAGACCTTGGCATGAGCTTCTATACCGGCAACATGTTCCCCGCCAAATACAAGAACGCGATCTTTTCGGCCCAGCATGGGTCTTGGAACCGCACAACCCCCGTGGGCGCGCGGGTGATGGTAACCTTCATTGACGATGAAGGTAACGCCACCATCGAACCATTTGCCGAAGGCTGGATTGACGAGAACGAGGAATATCTTGGACGTCCGGTTGACGTTGCCCAATTGCGTGATGGCTCGATCCTTGTTTCCGATGATCTGGCCGGTGCGCTGTATCGCATCTGGTATGAGGGCAATTGATGCGCAGATTTATGATCGCACTCCTCGGCGGGCTTATGTCCGCCGGGGGCATGTCCGATGTGGCGGCCCAAGATGCGTCCACGCCAGATGCCGACGCCCTTCAGGACGGGCGCAAAGTTGCCGGAATGTGTCGCACCTGTCACGGGCTTGATGGGCTGGCACGCATTCCGATCGCGCCGCATATCGGGGGCGAGCCGGTCGATTATCTGATCACCCAGCTAAACGCCTTCAAGACGGGCGAACGTGAACATGAAATGATGACCGTGGTGGCAAGCGGCCTGTCTGATGATCAGATAAGCACGGTTGCGCTTTGGTTCAGCCATTTCGAGGTATCAGGCACCCTGCCCACCAACACATCCGAGGATGATGCACCCGAGCTTTGCGTGGGCTGTCACAGTGCGAATGGCATTTCGACACTGGAAGACGCCCCCAATCTGGCGGGCGAGACCAACATTTATATCGAAACGCAACTCAAGGCGTTTCGCACCGGCAAGCGGGTTCATGACGTGATGACACCGATTGCCAAGGACCTGACGGATGCGCAAATGCAGGCCGCGGCAGACTGGTACAGCAATATCGCGATTGAAATTTCCGAGCCGCCCGGCAAGTAATCCGGGCGATTTACCGATGCCTGATTTCAGCTTTCCGGACGCAATGCCGCGGAAACGTTTAGGCCCACCGTAAGGGCGGCAAGTGTCTGACCACTATCCGGGTCAATGATCGGCACCGTAATGTGCGACAGGAACGCACGGGTCGAGGCATCATACCAAATATCGGTAATCAATGCCTTTTCACGATTAAGGCTATCGATCATCTGAAACTGGGCTTCGTCACTCTGATCAAAATCAGACGTCAGGTGGCTCATGCCGATGATCTGACCATGGGTATCAAACACGAATGCTTCTGCCACTTGTTCGCCAATACTGGCCTGAAACGTACGAAGATATTTTGATAAATCATTGCCAAGGATTTCCGTCGCGATTGCACTGGCGGCACCTTCGCGCGATAGCGTTATCCATTCTTCATCGGTCAGACGTTTCTGATCAGAGCCCTGTATTTCTGTCCCATCCAACTGGTTAAAAACATGGCCCCAAAGTTCCAGGGAACTTGCAAACTGGCGAATATCGGGCAGTTGAACATTTTCGATTGCTTCGCGTTCCCAGGTTTCCAGACGCATCGGGCGGGTTTCACAAAATTCCAAAACGGCATTGAGCTCATCAAGCAGCCGCGGGAAAGTCGCAACGTAATGTTTGGAAAAATACACAACCAGTGGCACATAGCGTTCGAATTGTACCCGGAACTTATCGGCATTCAGTTTCAGTTCCTTGCGGGCGATTTCAAAACTGTGCTTATCCACGAGGGCATATTCGACCCGACCTGCAGCGACTTGCCCGACCAGTGACGCGATCGAAGGTACCCGCATGACATCCGTGTAACCCTGTTCGAGCAGCCATTCGGCCTCGTTCGATCCCAGTATCGCCCCCACTGTAGAAAAATCACCCGGCTTTGGCCGCCGACTGGCACGGGGATCATCCGATTTGATCGCGGGTGATACCCAAACCCATTTTTCAAGCGCCAACGGATTTGACGCCACGGCATATTCGTCCATCGCGTCGCTGATGCGAGCCAAAAAGAAGCCGTCGGCCTTGCCGGTGCGCACCATTTCGCGGTTGCGTTGGCGGGGGGCAATCGCCAGCCCATAACCAATATCAAGCCGATCAAACACACAGTTCAGGATTGAGACCGAATATCCGCTGAGTATGCCGTTTTGAAGTTCCTGATAGGGGGGGTGCAGGTTAGTCTGCAAGATCAGGAAGCCATCCTGTTGATCAACATTGGCTTGTCCGGCTTCTGCCTGTGGCGATGCAAGATCATGCGCGTTCGCCAAGGATGACGTCAGAAGCAGTATGGCAGTCACACAACAACAGAACACCGCCATTTCAAACGGGCGCAAGAAGCCTTTGCAATCTTTCTCGTTATTGGCGTTTCCACACCGGCGCAACATGAACACACGCCACCTGACAATTACACGTTACGGACCATTTGGATATTGGACCGCGCAGATGCACTTGCAAGACGCCCCGGTTAATCGTCACCGGTGTAGAGTTCCGGAGATATCCGTTTGACGGCGGGCCCGTCACTGCGCCAGCCATGGCAGGTATTGATCAAGGGATTGCGTCGTGGCGGTTTGTCATCGTTTTCATCGCGCGCCTGCAGGGATTCCTTTGCAAGGATGGGGAAGACTGTCTGAAACGCGGTGGTGGCAACCGGGCCCATCAATTCATTCAGATGCGTACAGCCATGAACGCCCCCCACACGGTCGCGGATCTGTTTGCGAAGGCCCGGGCCAAGCTTCAAACCGACCAGCTTTTCGTAATTCGGGGCAATCGCATCGCAGGCCGAAAACGGGGCATAATCGGTTACGGCCTCGACCTCGCGGATCACAAGATCATCGCCAATGGTAACGCGTATCCACATCCCGTGGACCGGCTCGCCAGCGGGGATTTCACCACGATCATGGTTGGAAAAACCATAGGTTTTGACATCGGTGATGTGGCCTTCGATATCCCAAAGGCCGTCTTTGCGCCGGAACCCCTGACAGGTCACCGTGCGGGTATGGATGTGTTCGCGTTCTGCGGGGCGGGACAGTGGCATCGGAATTTCTCCTTTACGTAAACGTAAAGACGTTCACCTGCACGCTGTCAAGTCGCAAACGCATTTTCCGTCATTCCCGCCGCCCAAACCTGGCGGCGAAAGACGGTCACTGGAATTTCGGGAAATTCATCGGAATTTATCACGGCGCACAGGCCTGACGGGGAATTCCCCGTCAGACCGATGCCATATGCCTTATCCAGAAAACCGGTGGCTTCAGGCCACGCCGTAGTCTGAGCCGAAGATGAACTTTTCGCGTTCCCGAACATCTTCTTCGAGTTGACGTTTGACCACGTTAAACAAGTCACGGATCGACACCATGCCAACAACCTTGTCGCCATCGACAACCGGCAGGTGGCGGTATCGCCGTGCACTCATCAGGTCAAGCGCACTCATGGCGGAATCGTTCGGGCCAAGCGTATCGGGATCAGCGGTCATGACTTTGGATAGCGGCACAGATGCCGCATCCAGCCCCTTTGCCACCACACGGTTGACAAGGTCACGCTCGGTAAAAATTCCAGCCAGTCTGGCGTTGTTATCAACGATGATGACAGCGCCAATCTTACGCTCGGCCATCATGGTGACGGCATCCATCACGGAATCGGCGGGGTTGAGTGTCGCGATGGATTGTTCCTGGACCACACCCGGTACAATTTTCGTATCCATGCATCTCTCTCTGCAGGTTGCTGTTGCCACATGCCCAAACCCGATCAGATCATCTGGTTTCACACTGACTTACGTCATATAGAAATGACGTCACTGGATGACACAGTGTGACGGGCCCTTATTTGCAAGTGGCCCTGCAATCCTTTGGGTCAAGACCCTGAAACAAGAGTTTAACCCATAAGTAGATAAAGCTGAAATTTTTTACGCTATAGTGGTTTGCCGGCAACACACCAACAAAGCGGGGAAGAAGGATTATTCCTGTTCTTCCCCAGCCGGGTCGGTCACCGCGCGCAGACGCACCCGGGTGATCTGGTTGCGAATACGCCGCAGCACTTCAAACTCAAAACCATGGAAGCGGAATTGTTGCCCGACATCGGGAATACGGCGGGTTTCATACAGCAAAAGACCGGCCACGGTTGCGGCCTCTTCATCTGGCAGACGCCAGCCGAAACGACGGTTCAGGTCGCGAATGGTAACATCGCCACGCACAATGACCGACCCGTCGGCCTGCGGCTGTACACCAACCACTTCGACGTCGGTTTCATCGGCAATATCGCCAACAATTTCTTCCAGAATGTCTTCCAGCGACACAACACCTTCGAACGCACCATATTCGTCAACGACGATGGCAAAATGTTCGTGGCGTTCCTTGAATGCCTTGAGCTGATCGGCAAGGGTTGTTGAATCTGGGATAAACCAGGGTTCGGAACTCAGTTCGCGGACATCCTCGGCGCTGGCGGGCTTGGCCCCTCGTACAATCGCCTTGAGAACTTCACGCGCATGCAGAACGCCGACAATATTGTCCGGGTCCTTTTCGTAGATCGGAATACGGGTGTGCGGACTAGCCAGAACCGTATCGAGGATCTCTTCCATCGGGCGGGATATATCGATCATCTGCACCTTGCGACGGTGCACCATAATTTCCCAAACGCCGACATCTTCAAGATCAAGCACCCCGTGCAACATCGTGCGTTCGGCATGATGGTTACCGACGACCACGTCATCGGCATGCAGTTCGATGGCACCACGCAATTCGCGTTCGCTATCAAGCCCAGGGCCCTCGCCACTGCCAAACAGGCGCAGGGTGGCCTGCACCAGGACCTGAATGGTCTGGGTGATCGGCGCGAACAGCACGACAAGGATGCTCATCGGGCGCGCGACCCGCAACGCCATGGTATCGGCATGCTGAAGCGCGTAGGTCTTTGGCAGAATTTCCGAGAAAATCAGAACAAGTGCGGTCATCACGGCCGTTGCATACACGACACCGTTTTCACCAAACAGTTCGATCATCACCGATGTTGCAAGGGCAGAGGCCAGAATATTGACCATGTTGTTGCCAAGCAGGATCGCGCCCAGCAACCGTTCCTGATACCGGCGCAACCTGTTGACGATCGCGGCCCGAATGTCACCATCCTGTTCCTTGTGATGCATGACCGGACGCGACGCCGCCGTCAGCGCGGTTTCCGAGCCAGAAAAGAATGCCGAAAGCATCAGCAGCAAAAAAATCACGACAATCGTGATCGTCATTCAGGGCCGTCTCCAAGCGGTGATTGCAACAGAGCAAGTTTGTTCTGTGTTCATCTATAAGGTCAAATGCCGTTAAACAAGTTAACAACAACACATTGGCAGCAAAGTCACCACCGCGAAGTGACCGCCACCATGCACGTCCGTCGACCCACACGCATTGTGCATCAGAATAATCTTGATCAACCGCGGCAGGATCGGGTGATCGCGGCACGCATTTTTTCAACATCCATTGCCTTGGATGTAAACGCCTTGCCGATCCCGCGGGTCATGACAAAGGTGATCTCGCCGTCGCGGACTTTTTTGTCGCGCGACATGTGACTGATCACCTTGTCGATATCCCAATGCATGCCCGTGACCTCAGACGCCATCACCGGAAGACCAACCGATTTCAAATGGGCAACAATCCGGTCTTTCTCGCCGGCAGGCGCCATACCCATGGCACCACAAACGTCATGGGCAATGACCATACCCATGGCAACGGCTTCGCCATGCAAAAGCTTTTCGCCATATCCGGTTTCGGCTTCCAGCGCGTGGCCAAAGGTGTGACCAAGGTTCAAAAGCGCGCGTTTGCCGCCTTCGCGTTCATCTTCGGACACGATGCGGGCCTTGGCGGCACAGCTTTTGATCACGGCCTGACGGCGTTCAGATCCGTCTTTATCAAGAACCGCCTGCCCGTTTTCTTCAAGCCAGGCAAAGAATTCCGGATCATCGATCAGGCCGTATTTGGCAACCTCGGCATAACCCGACCGCAATTCACGTGCCGGCAAGGTATCAAGAACGGATGTATCGGCCAGGACCAGACGCGGTTGGTGAAACGCACCGATCAGGTTCTTGCCCGACTTGGAATTGATCCCGGTCTTGCCGCCAACGGAGCTATCGACTTGCGACAGCAAAGTGGTCGGGATCTGAACGAAATCAAGGCCACGCAACAAAGATGCCGCAACAAACCCGGCAAGATCGCCAACAACCCCGCCACCCAGGGCAATAATCAGGGTGGAGCGTTCGATCCCCATCGCCAAAATCTGTTCGACGACGTTTTCGAACATGGCAAAGCTTTTGGACTTTTCACCAGACGGCACGACGACTTCGCGGTGGGGAATACCCGCCCCGTCAAGCGATGCCAGCACGGTAGGCAAATGATTGTCCGACAGTGCCGCATCGCTGATCACGACCACACCGGCCTTCTTGACGAACGGGGCAATATATTTGGCGGTATCGGCCAAAAGGTTGCTGCCAACAAGGATGTCATAGCTGCGCGCGTCAAGTTCGACGCGAAGGGTGTCGTGATTGCTCACTCTGTCAGGTTCCTGTCTTGATCAAATGACCGCTGTCATCAAAGGAATTCGCAAGCAGTTCAAGAACCGCATCGCGGGTGGCTTCCTTTGAGGATTCATCACAGTCGAAAATAATGTCTGCCCCGGCATAGACCGGGTAACGCGTCTCGATCAGATCCGCGAGTATTTGTCTGGGATCACCGTTATTAAGCAGCGGACGATGGGTCCGCCCGCTGGTGCGGTGCATCAGCAGATCAAGGTCGGCACGAAGCCAGACCGATACGGATTTTTCGAGAATTAATTGTCGGGTACGTTCGCGAATGAACGCACCACCGCCTGTGGCCAACACGATCTGTTCGCCATCAAGCAAACGGGCAATTACACGTTCCTCGCCGTCGCGAAACGCCTCTTCGCCATACAGCTTGAAGATATCGGCGATCGAGCAGCCAGCGGCTTCTTCAATTTCGCGGTCGGCATCGACAAAATCCAGTTTGAGTTCCTTGGCGACCATCCGGCCGATGCAGCTTTTTCCTGCACCCATCAGTCCAATGAACACCAATGTCCGGCCTTTCAGGCCGTCCCGAATTTTGGCGATCACGTCTTCGTGCAAACCCGACTCGGCAATGTTGCTGTCCATGTTCGGTTTGCAGTCCTGTGGTTCAATCATTGAGATACAAATTACCCAAATCTTTAGGCCAGCTTGCCCCCGAACGCAAGCAAACCGGACAGAAAACACGACAAAAATACTGCGCCAAATTGCCCCTTTCAGTCACTTTAGGCATGCCTATGCATCGTTTTGCCCAATGTTGTTCTGCGCGATGGCATTAACTCTCTGTGAGTAACAGGCACTTATACTGCCTTTAAGTTGCCGAATTGGAGTGCGACCACCCCAATGCGATGACAGGTTCGAGATACTTGGACGGATGGCCAGAATGATTGGCGGTTGCGGTTCTTGCATCTTTGATTTTCGTCCGCATACTGATATTCGCGTCCATCGCTTAAACGCTTCGAAGTCTGGATTAAAATGAGAATTTTATCGCGCATCATCCTGTTGCTGGTTATCGCCGTGATTGCTGGCGGTGCCACTTTCCTGGTGACCTGGGACATTCCTGCCCCGACCGCCCAAATCGAAGAAACCATCCCGAATTCGAGGTTTAACTAAGATGACATTGCGTTCCCGCCTGTTAATGCAGACCTGTGTACTGGCCATGATGACGGGAACGGGACTTGGTTCCGCCCCTGCAAGCGCGCAAAACTCGGCCCCCGTGCCGTTGTTTTTAAAACAGGAAGCAGAACAGGACGCGGAACGCCAGGTTGCCCCAAGCCCGACAAATCCGGGGACCACATCGGCCCCGCGATCAGGTGGCTTTGGCAATACGTCATCTGGCACCAGCGAGACTGATGCATTCCCGTCGGATCCGAACGCGGTGCAATCGCTGTCGCTTGGTGCAGTCGACGCCGAGGCCGTCGGGACCATTGATCAATCGCGCGGTGGCCTTGGCACTGACATGTGGAACGGCACCACCCGCCGGTCTGCGGCAAAACTGATTTCAGAATTGCCTGCGACCCCGGCGACCCATGCTGCGCGTGACTTGCAAAAACGCATGCTCCTGTCCGCAGCCGCCCTGCCACAGGGGTCGGCCGATATCAGCCTGCTTGAAGCACGTGTTGCCAAACTGATCGAGATGGGCGCGCTTGATGATGCCATCGAACTTGTCCGCGCCGCGCCGCAAGGATCGCGCGGCTCCATGCTGGCGCAGGCAGAGGTTAATGCCCTTCTGATTGGTTCAAACATCGATGCGGCATGTGACGCGATTGAAGGTTACAGCGCAAGTTACGAGGAACTTTTCTGGCTTAAGGCGGCGGCGATGTGCGCGTTTTATGCCAATGACCCGACTTCGGCGGCCTTCACCGTCGACCTTGTACGTGAAATGGGTGGCGAAGGTGATGCCACCTTCTTTGGTCTGGTTTCCGCAATCCGCAGTGGCAGTACTGCCGATGCCGACTTGCTAAATGATTTGCGTCCGATCGATCTGGCACTTCTGGCAATTGCCAAACAATCGATCCCGACGAGCCAGCTTGAAACCGACAATCCAGCCGCCATCATTGGCATTACCACTGCCGATGCGACTGCGACCGATGTTCGCCTAGAAGCCGCCCGCAAGGCTGAAAATCTTGGCTTGATCAGCCCGGAAAAGCTGGCTGATGTGTATCAGTCGGTGAATTTCGAACCGGCGGCATTGGAAAGCGTTCTTGATGATGCCAGCGAAGGCATTCAGGCGCGCCAATATGCCAAGCTTTATCAGGCCGCAGCACAAAGTGATGTTGCCGCCGCACGGGCTGAAATTCTGGCCGCCCTGTTTGAAGCCGCGGATTTTGAAGGCGATTTCATGCAGGCCGCAAGGCTGGCAGCGCCCCTGATGACCGACATTCCGGTGAATGGCGACTTTTCGTGGTTTGCTGTTCCCGCCCTTCGGGCATCAATTGCCGCAAACAATTTCGAGCGGGCTGAAAACTGGCTTCAGGTTGCCAAATCATCGGCCAATGCATCGAATGACATTTCATCTCGCCTGAGCCTGCTTTATCCGGTTCTGGCGATTTCCGGCCTTGAAGAAACAGGTGCCGTTCGACCAACCGCGATGGCATCGGATGGAAGCTCTTCGCAGAGTTTTGGGTCTGATCCGCAATCCGGCCCGACGCAAAACTTTGGTCTTGGCGGCGCCGTCGTGCCGGGCGCACCGACATCAAGTGGCGGCATGGCGTCGGCAACTGTCATGCCCAACTCGGCCTCGGCCGAGGATGTGCAAAGTGCATCTGATCGCGCAGCAGCCCTTGCCCGTCATCGTGCCCGCATGGTCGAATGGCAGGAAATGCAGGCTGCGCGCGGTGATCAGGCCGCTGCACGACGTTATACCGAACTGATCTTCAACCTGTTTGAAGGTTTCGGCATCGAAGTCCCCAATACGTTGTGGGACAGCATTCTGATTGCCCCCTATGCCGAAGAACGCATGACAACCAACAGTGCGGTTTCGCATCAACTCAACGCAGCTGCGGCTGCGCGGCAAAAGGCGAAAACCGCGGCCTTGGCCATTCAGGCCCAACAGGTCGCAGCCGTTGATAATGCCGACCCCAAGGTCCTGAGCGATACTGTGACATCGCTTCTGATCATCGGGCAGGAAAATGACGCACGGCGTCTGGCGACAGAACTGCTGATGTCGTTTAATCAGTAGGCTCTTTAATCACTGGCAGGACCGGTCATGGCCAAGGCACTGACAAGCTCGTTGATATCGGCCTTTCTGGAAATGATGGCCGCAGAACGCGGGGCCAGTGTGCATACGCTTGATGCCTATCGGCGTGATCTTGAAGATTATGCGTCATCGCTGACTGCGGGCAAAGCCGATCCGGTATCGGCAAGCGATGCGGATGTCAGGCGCTATATGGCCGAACTGGGGTCTGCCGGGCTCGCCCCGCGGACACAGGCACGGCGCCTGTCGGCCTTGCGGCAGTTTCACAAGTTCCTCTATTCCGACGGGTATCGCAATGATGACCCGTCGTCGAATATCGACAGCCCGCAACAGGGGCAGACCCTGCCCAAATTCCTGTCGATTGAGGAAATTGATCGCCTGATCATCGCCGCCACCAATCATCCGGGTATCAAGGGCAAGCGCTTACTTGCGATGGTGGAGCTGATGTATGCCACCGGCATGCGCGTTTCCGAACTGGTCGAGCTCCCCTTTGCAGCAGCCGCGCGTGATCCGCAGATGCTGATTGTGCGGGGCAAGGGCAGCAAGGAACGGCTGGTGCCGCTTTCCGATCCGGCCCGTGATGCGCTGCGTGATTATCTTGAAGTGCGTGATGCCTTCATTCCATCAGACAAATCAAACGGCCATGCCGACCGCCCTGGGCAATCCTCATACCTTTTCCCGTCACGGGGGAAAACCGGGCATTTGACCCGTCAGATGTTTCTGAAAATGATCAAGGATCTGGCGATTGAGGCCGGTGTCCCGCCATCAAAGGTATCGCCGCACGTCTTGCGCCATTCCTTTGCCAGTCACCTTCTGGCCAATGGGGCTGATTTGCGCAGCCTGCAAAAGATGCTGGGCCATTCAGATATCTCGACCACCCAGATTTATACCCATGTTCTCGAGTCACGGCTGCGCGGACTGGTTCAGGAACATCATCCGCTGGCCACACGGGCAATTGGTTAGTCGAGGCAGTATCGGGTTCGCCGATTTGTCTAACCCCTTTGTATAGAGATCTAGCCGTTTCTTGATGAAAAAGCGGATGTTTTCTGCGGATGTCACATATTCGTAACCCCACTGTCATGAACTTGTTGTCATATCTGGGATAACAGCAAACCTCGGAACTTCTAATTCTCACAACTTCCGGGAAAGCCGACCATTTTGAAGATCGGGGTACTGCATTTGACCTTTGATGCAGATGAACAGTGGATATCCGACCGACCCATGACCCAACCGGTCATGCTCCGTAACTGGCAGCAGGTCGTCGAAAAAGTCGACTTCGCCTTCCAGCCCATTGTTAGTCCGCACACCGGTCATGTTTTCGGCTATGAGGCGCTTTTGCGGCGCTGGGAAGAAGCCGGATTTACATCTATTCAGGCGCTGTTTGATACCGCATGGGATACTGGCAACCTGCACAGTGTCGATATGATGCTGCGCGCCAAGGCGATTGAGAAATTCGCGCGCTTTCCCGGCGCCAAGCGGCTCAAGCTTTTTTACAATTTCGACAATCGCGTCGTTAAGACCGAGGATTACCAACCCGGTCAAACTGCCGCCCTGCTGAGCGATGCCGGACTTGAACGCGATACCATCTTCCTTGAGATTTCCGAACGCCACGACATCAGCAATGCCGGGTACCTCAAAGACATTCTGGTGCGCTACCGCAGTCAGGGCTTCAAGATTGCCATTGATGATTACGGCAGCGGCTTTGCCCAATTGCGTGCGCTTTACGAATGCGAACCTGACATCATCAAGATCGACCGGTTCTTTATTGATGGCATCGACCGTGACCGCCGCAAGGAACTGTTTGTTACGCAAATTACGGCGTTCGCCCACATGATCGCAGCACAGGTGGTTGCCGAAGGTGTCGAAACCCGTGAGGAGTTCCTGTGCTGTCGGCGTTTGGGCTGTGATCTGGTGCAGGGTTTCTTTATCGCGCGACCGTCACTCGATATTCCCGAACAGACCGATATTGTGTCGTCAGCCGCCGACATTGCCGCAGATTCGCGCCGCCAGTCAGATCGCGATGATGATGTTGTCAGGTCCTACCTGCTGGAAACACCGGCCCTGCCGATTGATATCAATCCGGTCGATATCCTGAGCTACTTCCAGCAAAATCCGGATATCTCGCTGGTGCCGGTCGTCGACCATGATGGCAAGCCATTGGGCATTGTCCGGGATTCAGAATTCAAGGCGTTTATCTACACGCCTTTCGGCCGTGAATTGCTGCAAAACCCTGCCAACCGCGCGAATATCAAACGCTTTTTGCGCCGTTGTCCGGTTGCTGATATCCACACCAGCCTGTCGGAGCTTCTTGAAACCTTTGTCGCGACCGAGGCGCTGGACGGGGTGATATTGACGGAAAATGACCAGTATCTGGGGGTTCTGGATCAAAGTGCGCTTTTGCGCGCGGTCAATGAACGCAATACGCTAAATGCACGCGATGAAAACCCGCTGACCCGTCTGCCGGGCAATAGTGCGATTTACCGTTATGCCGCGCGCGCCCTGGCCGAGCCGCGCCGACGACGTTTTGCCGTCTATTTCGATTTCGACAATTTCAAACCGTTCAATGACCAGTACGGGTTCCGCCAGGGTGACCGCGCGATCCTGCTTTTCAAGGATATCCTGGGCAAGGTCCTGAGCCAGAATGACTGGTTTGTTGGCCATATCGGCGGTGATGATTTCTTTGCCTATGTGCAATCGATTGATTTTGAGGATGCGGTCGCGGCTGTCCAACGGGTTCAGGCCATGTTTGATGCCCAGATCAAAAGCTTCTATGACCCGGAAACGCGTGAAAGTGGATACCTCACGGGCAAGGGACGCGATGGGAAACCCGCACGGTTTGATCTGATGAGTGTCAGCGCCGCGCTGATCCGGATTCCGGCAGAACGCACCGACATCACCCTTGATCATATTTCGGTCGAAGCGGCAAAACTCAAGGCGCTAGCAAAGACCAGTCCACGCCGATTCGCAGCAGGTATTTATGATCCGGACAGCAACAACGCCAGCGAACCAAAACTTCTTTGATCGCTTTTTCAAAGACTTGTCATTTTTGTCGCTCTGAAGCGCAAATTAGGGCTTCAAATCCGAGTCACTCTGAGTAATATTCCGGCCGAATTAAAAACACCAATCGGTTCAAACGAGCAGTTCCGTCAATGGTAAATATCGCGCCTTTTTCTGATCTTTCGCTGTCCAATCCCGTCCGCCAGACCAGCCCCATCGCCCAGCAACGTGGCGATGAGCAACGTTTTGCCGAGCAAAACCGGATTATTGATGGGACACGCGCCTCTGTCCTGACATCGGATCAGGAGATTGAGCGCGCTGTTCAGTCCTATCAGCGCGACCGCAATGAACAAAAGCAGTTCCTGAAAGACGGCGAACAGAAAACAATTTCAGACAGCTATGTCGAAAAGATCTCATCACCGACATACAGCGCATCTGGCGATCCGTTGAATAATCTGACCGCCGGTGCCGGCGGACGTGGTCAGTATTTCGATATTCTGACCTGATCGTTTGTCCGACCCTTAGTCCTCTGACGCCGAAAGACCAATGGTCTTTTGCACAGCACCCCATTCCCAGATCAGATCTGCCAACCGGTCATAGCCGAACTTGTCCGGGTGATAGCCATCCCCGCGCCGCAATGCGCGTTGCCATGTATCTTCTTCAAGCGTCGTGGCAAGCAGATCAAGATAGGGCACATCAAACCCGCGCGCGGTTTCGAGATAAATCTGGTTCAGCCCTTCCAGACGCTGGTTGATTTCCTGGCTGGATTTGCTGCCGTTAATCACGGCCTGCGGCCCGACCCAAAGGGTCGGTGCCAGTTTGGAAGCCGCCCCGATAATTTCGGCGGCATTGGCGGCCGACTTTGCCGGGGAAACTCGCATGGTGGTTTCCTCGCCCCGGTCTTCGGCGTGGTTGGCGTCATTCACCCCAAAACTGAAGATCAGGACCGTCGGGAATTCTTCAACCATCCGAAGGTTGGCTTCAACCTGCCAGCGGGCCTTGAGCCCCTCGGACGTTTCCGCGCGAATACCAAGGTTATAGATCGTGACGTCACGCCCGGCCTCGTCCAGAAGACGCCGGGCCAAACGCATCGGCCAGCCGCCCTTTTCACCGTCGCGAACACCATTGACCAGACTGTCGCCAAAACAGCAAATCCGATGTCCAATTGCGCCTGTCGTCATTCGTTCTCCTCATCGCCTGCCGTGATCTGGCGGGCAATATAGTCCATCAATTCATCCCGACCGGGCTGGAAATCGCGATCGATCCAGTATTCCTCGGCCTGTCTTAAAAGCGCCCCGACACGCGGCCCCGCAGTTGCAAGGCCAGCTTTTAGAATATCGCGGCCCTGTATTGGCAATTTCACCGGTTGCCAGTTTGCTGCGGCCTCAATCAGGGCTTTCCATTCGTCATTTTCTGCGCGTGTGCAACGTGGTGGCACCGCGGCGCGCGCACTCCACGCCAAGAGCACCGCATCACGAAATGCGGCGGCCCCCATCCGGTACAGATCGCGGCGGACGATTTCAGGCCGCAGTTTCGGATCAATCAGCGGCGCATGCGCAACCATTTCAGCAAAACGGTCGGTTTCTTCGTTCGACAGTCGCAAATCGCGCGCAAAGCGTTCGGCCGCCGCCAGATTGTCTTCGTCATCGTCGCTGTTGCGTCTATCGCCCCCCGGCGCAAACAGTGCCGCAAGGCGGCGCAACGGATCGGGCTGGATCGCCGGATCGGCAAGGGCGGTGCTATCAAGCCACTGCATGATGCGCAGGCAATCTGTGTGGATCAGCTTGGGCAGAATGGCCGGCAAAATGCCAAACCCGATCATGTCATTGATCGTGCCGGCAGGACTGCGCGAGCGCAGAAGCTTGAACATCTCGTCGCGAATACGTTCGACCGAAATATCATGAAGACCGTTTGCCGCCTTGCGGCAGGCTTCTGCCCCGACGGGATCAATCGGTGGGCGCCCAAACCACGCCTGAAAGCGGAAGAACCGCAAAATACGCAGGAAATCCTCGGCAATCCGGTTTTCGGCCACCCCGATGAACCGCACGCGCCCGTCGCGCAAATCGGTTTCGCCATCAAACGGGTCATAGATCGTGCCATCAAGGTCGCAGTAAATGGCGTTGAAGGTAAAATCACGGCGCTTGGCATCTTCAAGCCAGCTGTCGGTAAAGGCGACCTCCGCGTGGCGGCCATCGGTCAGGACATCGACACGCAACGTCGTAATTTCATACGCCCCGGCATCGGTAATTGCCGTGACAGTTCCGTGCTTAAGGCCAGTGGGGATGACCCGGATACCCGCCTCTTCCAGCGCGGCCTGCGTTTCCTCAGGCGCGAGATCACAGGCGATATCGACATCGACCAGATCACGTTTAAGCAACGCATCGCGCACGACGCCGCCAACAAAGCGCGCACAGCCACCTTGCTGCGCAATGGCATCAAACACGCGGGCGGTATCATCGGCGACCATGATCCCGTATGGCCGCAATCTGCCGGTTACTTCGAGTGCTGTCATCGTTGCCTTGTTGCCACCTGTCATATCAAGTGCCACGACGGTGGCTGGGCTGTTCTATTCCTTGGGTTCGAAATAGCCCGGCTCGACCACGCCGTCACGCAATACCGGCGCATGATAAATGGAATCGGGCGGCGCACCAGTCCCAAGTGCAGTGAAAATCAGGATTGCAGCGGTCAGCAACACGCCCAAACCAAACAGCATCAGCCACGGCCCCTTGTTCCATGGCGGGATGATATCATGACCTTCACGGATGGCCTTGGCACGGGCCCATTTCAGCCACAGCCCGTAAATCACAAAGGGCAGGATCAGAGGAAGACCGATCTGGATGATTTGTCGCAACATAAAGCTCTGTCCTAATATTCGGATTAACGGTTAAGCGATGGCGCATTGGCCCGGATGACTTCAGAGAAGTTGACCAGCATCCCGGCGGTCGCGCCCCAGATGTAATATTCGCGATACGGAATCGCAAAATACCGCCTGCGGGTGCCCTCAAACGTCACGGTTTGCAGTTTCTGATTTCGCGGATCAAGAATGAAACTGAGCGGCACTTCAAAAACTTCGGCCACTTCGTGGTCATCGGGCTTAAGATCAAATGGCGGTGTAATCAGACCGACAACCGGGGTCACCTGATAGCCGGTCACGGTGTAATAATCATCAATCCGCCCCACCAGATCGATGTGACGGCGGGCAAGACCAATTTCTTCCTCTGTCTCGCGGAGCGCGGTTTCTTCAAGGGTGGCGTCGAATTCTTCCTGCCGCCCACCGGGGAAGCTGATTTGACCTGCATGGTCACTGAGATGATCGGTACGCCTTGTCAGGATCACATGCAAACCCGCTTCGCGCTTGACCAGAGGCACCAGAACAGCCGCCGGACGCGAAATCAGTTCCCCGTCAGCAAAAGCACGTGCGCGCGATTTCGAACCCGGAAAGTCCACCGCATGGTCGCCACGGCGCTGCAAAACATCGCCAGTTGGCGCGCGCAAGGCGGCAACGATGTCATCGGGTGTCATTCCGTGGCCTCCATCCGACCGATCTCAAAAAACTTCCCATGACTGTAAACACCGATACGTATCATGTTGTGGTCAGGGTCACTAATTTCTTCGGCCAATTCGACCAACTGATAAAACACCGCCCTGTTCAGGCGCGCCTCAAGGCCGCGCTCAAGCTCGACATAGGGCGATGGTTCTTCGGTTTCAGGGTCGTGTTCGACGCGCAGGGGATGATCATCATCAAGTTCCACCCACTGGTCGATATTGGTCCGAAAACAGATATTCTGATCTTTGCCTTCGCCTTCGTTTTGCATTTCAACCGCGATGAAGGCGACGTCCTCGACCTCGATCCGGGCCATCTCGGCCGGGGTCACCAACCAGTGCCCGCCTTCCTCATCACGCTGCAATACGGAAGAAAAAAGCTTCACCAGCTCAATTCGGCCAATCGGACCACCTTGATAGAACCAGGTTCCATCCCGACCTATAGACATAGGGATATCGCCGCAGATTTGTGGGTGCCGCCCGGTGTCGGGCTTCTGCCCGCGCAAGCGCGTCCACAACTTCTCGGCGAGATCGATGGTTTTTTGGTTTTCATTCATGCTGTAGAGTTGATCCTGAACCAGACGTTTTCCCGTTATGCTTATGCGATTTCATCTGCGTTCTCTGGCCTGCCAACGCCTGCACTGCAACATAGGAAGCACAGTCAACCGCCATGACAAACGCGCCACAATTCCCCGAAGAAATGGGTTTCTCCCAGGAAAGCAGTCTTGAACGCGATGCAGCCCGTCTGGACGAGTGTGTCGCACGGCTGGCCGAAGCCCGCAAAATGATTTCCAGTATTATATTTGGGCAGAATGATGCCGTAGAGCAAACACTTATCGGCATTTTATCCGGAGGACATGTGCTGATGGTCGGTGCGCCGGGCCTTGGCAAGTCACTTCTGGCGCACACACTGGGCAAGGTTCTTGGCCTGCTTGACAAGCGTGTTCAGTTCACACCCGATCTGATGCCCGCCGATATTCTGGGTTCCGAAGTTCTTGAAGAAGGGGCAGACGGCAAACGCGCGTTTCGCTTCATCAAGGGACCGGTATTTTGCCAGTTGCTTTTGGCCGATGAAATCAACCGTGCCAGCCCGCGTACACAGTCCGCCCTGTTGCAGGCGATGCAGGAACGCGAGGTTTCGGTTGCCGGTTACAGCCACAAACTGCCCGAACCGTTCCATGTTCTGGCGACCCAGAACCCGTTGGAGCAGGAAGGCACCTATCCCCTGCCCGAAGCACAGCTTGACCGTTTCCTGCTTGAAGTCCGTCTCGGCTATCCCGATGCTGATGAAGAACGCAAGATCGTGACCGAAACCACCGGCCGGTACCCGGCCCGCCCACGACAGGTTCTTCAAACCGATGATCTGGTAGAGGCACAGGACTTTGTCCGCCGGCTGCCAATGCCGGACCGCGTTCTTGATACCATCATTGCCCTGTGTCGCGAATGCCGCCCGGAAAGCACATCACTTGCCGATATTCGTGAAAATGTCGCCTGGGGCCCCGGTACACGTGCGGCACAGGCCCTGTCACTGGCGTGCCGGGCGCGTGCGATGCTGTTTGGGCGCTTTGCCCCCTCGATAGAGGATATCGAAGAACTTGCCGTTCCTGTTTTGCGCCATCGTTTTGGCCTGACCTATGGCGCACGCGCCGAAGGCTTTACCGCCAAGGGGCTGATTACCGATGCGCTTGCCCACCTGCAGGAGAAAAACTAATTGGTCACCGCCCCCGTGCAGGATCATGTTGCCGCCGCCCGCGCCCTTGCGGCAAAACTGCCACAGCTGATTGATGAGTCGCGCCGAACGGCCATCAGTCTGCGCAGCGGCCTGCATGGCAATCGCAAGGTCGGACCGGGCAGTGATTTCTGGCAATTCCGCCCCTATGTTCCTGGCGATCCAACCAACCAGATTGACTGGCGGCGGTCTGCGCGCAGCGAACATACCTTCATCCGCCAGACCGAGTGGCAGGCCAGTCATAATTACTGGATCTGGCCGGTACTTTCGCCGTCGACCTTTTGGGCATCAGGTGACAAGCTGCCGTCGAAAGCCGAACGCACCCTGATCATTTCCATCGCATTGGCCGACCTTCTGATCCGCAACGGCGAAACCGTTGGCACCTTTGACGGCGAACGTACGCGCATCACATCGGCAGAGCATCTTGAAAAACTCGGTCACGCGATGCTGGCAAGTCCGCAAAGCATCGCGGGCCAGGCGACAAACATTCACCCTGGTCGGAAACATTCGGTGCTGATCCTTGGTGACTTCCTTGAATTTGCGGATCAAAGCGAACAGTCGGCACGCACGGTGCGGCGTTTGGGCCAGTATCAAAATGACGGTGCGCTGGTGCAAATTCTTGATCCTGCAGAAATCGCCCCACCATTTCAGGGGCGGGTTGATCTGTTTGATACCGATGATCAAATGATTTTCCGCAGCGAAAAGTTCGAAGACCTCACGGAGGGCTATAAACTTCGCGCCCAGAAATGGCGGGCATTGGTCCGCGATGCGGCGCGCCAGAATGACTGGCTTTATGACCGGCATGTCACATCCGAAAGTGCCAGCCCGACATTGCTGGCCCTTTATCAGCATCTGAGCGAACGGCAAAATCAAAGCGGATCGAACGGGCGCGGCCGTCCTAACCTGCATTGCCATAACACGCAGGAGATGTCATGAGCCTGTCGGCCATCACATTCCTGTATCCTGCGATGCTGGCCGGGTTGCTGGCATTGCCGATTGTCTGGCTTTTGATCAGATCGGCACCACGGTCACCCAAAACCGTTATCTTCCCGGCTGCGCGTATTTTGCGGGGCCTTAAAAGCAAACGCCGCGATATTCAGCGCGCACCGATCTGGCAAACCATTCTGCGCTGTTTGATCCTGACGCTTCTGATCATTGCCGCTGCCCGCCCGGTGATGAACCGCAATGATTTTGCCGCCAACGATGGTGCGATATTGATCATTGCCGATAATGGCTGGGACAGTGCGGCAAACTGGCGGCAATACCGCACGGCATTGCAACAGATCGCCAATCAGGCCCGGTTCGAGCTGCAAACGGTCTATATTGCCCAAACCGCGCCCGAGGCAGCAGGTGCGACCACATGGAAACTGCCAGACATTGTCGGGCCGGTATCGCCCAACGATACCAAAAACCTGTTTGATCGCTTGCAACCACGTCCTTGGCCCTCGGATTATACCGCCCTTTCGGATTTGATTTCCGAACGCCCGGAAATGAACCGGGCTGTTGGCAGCATCTTGTGGCTAACCAGCGAGATGGACAACCCCGGCAAGGCCAAAATCGCATCCGAACTGCTTGATATCGCGCCAATCACAACGATTTCACCAACCATCACCGACCGTATCGCCATCCGGTCGCTTAGCCGGTCAGGTACCGGCATGTTGGCAACATTGGCCCATAATCGCGACGATCAACCGCGCGAGATTAATCTTCTTGCCCGCGGCGAACGCGGCAATGTGATCCTGCGCCATGCGGTGGAAATCACGCCGGACAGTGATCAAAGCGATGTCGCCATTCTGTTGCCGCGCGATATTTCCAACGCCATTCAATCCGTTGGCATTGAGGGGATGGAAAGTGCCGCGTCGGTGTTTCAGACCGGTGCCCGCTGGCAACAACGCCGGGTTGGTGTCGTGGTCAGTTCTGGCGACGGTCCGGGGGTGTTGTCTGATCAGTATTTCTTCCTTGATCGGGCGCTTTCGCCCTATGCGGATGTGACTTATGCGCCGCTTGGAACGTTGCTTGAAGACAAGGTAGATGTTCTGGTCTCCGCCGGGCCGATTTCAGGACTGGGTAGCCAGTTTGACGCGCTGGAACGCTGGGTCAATGAAGGCGGCATGCTGGTGCGGTTTGCGGGCGACAGTTCGTCGCAGATCGGCAACGATTTCCTGCCCGTCACACTCAGGCTGGGTAACCGCGACTTTGGCGGATCGATGTCGTGGGAAAAGCCCAAAAGGTTGCTCGACTTTCCGGACAACAGCCCGTTCGACGGGATTGAAGTGCCTGACGACATCACGGTCACCCGACAATTGCTGGCCGAACCCGACCCCGACATTGTCAGCAAGACTTGGGCACGTCTGACCGATGGGACGCCCCTGATCACCAGCACACCGCGCAATGCTGGACGGATTGTTCTTTTCCATGTCACACCTTGGGCCGATTGGTCGAACCTGCCGATGTCGGGCCTGTTTGTCGAGCTTTGGCAGCGGCTTCTTCCTCTTGCCAGTCCAAGCAATCGCAGCGATGCAGAACTGCAAAGCAGCCTGCCAGCCCAGACCATTCTGGATGGTTTTGGCCGACCGCATCAGCCAGATGCCTTGATCCTGCCAGTTCAAACCCCGCTTCCGACACCCAATCCGCGCCATCCGCCGGGCATTTACGGTGAAGACGGACAGGCGGTTGCGCTGAACCTTGGCCCGTCACTTACCGATATCGGACGCGATGTGGTCTGGCCTTCGGGCATCAGCACACGTGAAATCACCGATCAAAGCCAGGTTGATCTTGCCGCCCTTTGCCTGTTGGCGGCCTTTATTCTGATCTTGTTTGATGCCGCGATTTTGCTGGTACTCAACAATGTCTCACTCCGGCGCAGTCGACGCAGCAATGCCCTGACATCGCTTTTGCTGGTCGCCGTCATAACTGGTGCGGCCGCAGCAAGCATGATGATGCCAGCAGCATCCATGGCGGCAACACTGCCCGAAGCAGCCCTGCAACCGCGTCTGGCTTATCTTGAGACCGGGAATGCGCCGGTAGATCGCCTCAGCCGTGCCGGGATGACAGGCCTGACCGAAATCCTGCGTAGGCGTAGTGCGGCAGACCTCAACACCGTCGATGGCGTTAATCCGGAAACCGACGAGCTTAGTTTCTATCCGCTGATCTATTGGCCGCTGGTTGACGGGCAGGAACCGTTTTCAGAACGCGCACAGGAACGATTGAACCGTTATCTGAATAATGGTGGCATGATCCTGATCGACAGCCGTGACCGCGAAGTCCAACCGGCGCGCTTGCGGCGTCTTTTGGCCGGGTTGGAAGTTCCGCTTCTGGACCGTGCGCCAAGTGATCACATCCTGTTTCGCAGTTTCTATCTGCTTGATCATGCCTTTGGCCGGTTTTCCGAACCGTTATGGCTTGATGCCCGTCCCAGTCAACGTCTGGATGGGGTCGCATCGGTTTTGTTCGGGGGCAATGACTGGGCATCGGCCTGGATCATTCCCGAAGGCCGCGATGAACTGCGCAGCGAAGACATATCCCCCCGGCAACGCGAAATGGCCTATCGGTTTGGCGTTAATCTGGTGATGTATGCCCTGACGGGGAGTTACAAGGGCGATCAGGTCCATATCCCGGCCATTCTGGAAAGGTTAGGCCGATGAACCAGGGATGGCAGAACCTTCAGATTTCCCCGCTTCTCGACATCACCATCCTGCAAGGCTTGGCTGTTCTGTGTTTGGGTGCCGTCATTGTCTTCACGATCTTCCGGCTGCGTGGCACGGTCTGGCGCGGGGTGGTGATGGTGCTGGTTCTTCTGACCCTTCTGGCACCGCAATTTACTGACCGTGAAAGCGAAAAACTAAGCGATATCATTCTGGTCCTTGTTGACCGGTCGGCAAGCCAGAATATCGCAAACCGCGCAGCACAAACCGATGCGGCGATTGCCGAACTGCAAGATCGCTTTGCCGAGGATCCATCGGTGGAGCTTCGCTTTGAAGATGTTCCTGGCGATACCGATACCCGCATGTTTGCCGTCCTTGATCGATTGCTGGGCGGGTTGCCGCGTGAACGGCTGGGTGGTGTCATGATGATTACCGACGGGCAGGTTCACGACGTGCCAAGCAGCCTTGATCTGAACGCGCCCCTGCATGTTTTGATCAGTGGCGGGCGTGATGAACGTGATCGCCGGTTGGTCATTCGCCAAAGTGCAGATTACGGCATTGTCGGCAAGGATGCCGAATTCATGATCGAGGCGGTCGATCCGCAATTGCCCCCCGGCACGGCGATCCCGGTACGCATGCTGCTTGAAGACGGTACAGAACGCGAAGTTGCCCTGCCCGCCAACGAACAACGCCGGGTCAGCATCCCGGTGCCGCATGCCGGATCGGTTCTTGCCGAATTGCGTATGGATACGCTTGAGGAAGAAACCGACAAATCCAACAACCGTCTGATCCTTGAAACCGCCGGTGTGCGAGATCGGTTGCGCGTGTTGTTGTTATCTGGTGAACCCCACCCGGGCGAGCGGGCCTGGCGTAATCTTTTGCGGGCTGATCCCGGTGTGGACCTTGTACATTTCACGATTTTGCGCCCGCCAGAAAAGGGTGACGACACGCCGATCAATGAACTGGCGCTGATTCCGTTTCCGATCCGCGATCTGTTTGAAGTGCGCCTGCGCCAATTTGATCTGATCATTTTTGACCGCTATCAGATGCGTGGTGTTTTGCCGCCGCACTATCTTGAAAAGGTCGTTGATTTCGTCAAATGGGGTGGCGCGGCACTGGTCGTCGCCGGGCCGGAATATGTCGGGCCGGACGGGCTTGCCAGCACGGCGTTGAATGATCTGATGCCTGCCACGCCGACCGGACGGGTTATCGAGCAGGCCTTTGTCCCGCGGGTTAATCAGGCTGGCCGCCTGCACCCGGTTACAACTGCCATTGCCGGTTCTCCGAACACCCCCCCGAAATGGGGCCAATGGTATCGTCAGATCGAAACGCGTACTTCTGATCCCGATGCCATGACGCTTTTGACCGGTGTTGATGACCTGCCGCTTCTGACCATGCAGCGGGTCGAGGAAGGCCGTGTGGCGATGTTAAGCTCCGATCAGATGTGGCTTTGGCAGCGTGGCCATGATGGCGGCGGCCCTGTGGCAGAATTGCTGCGGCGCTTGTCGCACTGGCTGATGAAGGAACCAGCCCTTGACGAGAACACTGTGCTGACCGAACGCAGCCCGGATGGCGAGAGCCTGATCCTCAATTGGCGCAAGATCGGCGCGGCCCCCGAAGCAGCCAGCGTGATCAATCCGGAAACCGGTGAACAGATCAATGCGCCGTTCGAACAACTGCCCGATCAATCCTGGCAGGCGACTGTTCCGATTGAAACCCGTGGTCTGATCCGGGTTCGGGTGCGTGATAAGGATGATCGCAGTCAAACCGCGTTGCATGTCGACCGTGATGTCCTGACCGCCGAAACACGGAACACCAACTCCACCCCGGATCTTTTGGCCGGGCTGGTTGCGGAAAATGATGGCTATATCGGCCGGATCGAAGATGGGTTGCCAGACTTCCGCCATGTGCCCGATGACCGTATCTGGCATGGCAGCAACTGGGCCGGTTTCCTTCAGACCGACAGTTTCAAGACCGTGATTGGCGGCATTACAAACTTGCTGCCGATCCCGTTTGTCGCGCTTTTGATCGGGGCGATCTGTTTGCTGGGCTGGCGGGTCGAAAGCAAGTGATTAGGGTCGTGGTCTTTGACGACCGCGTCCTTCACGATATTCCGCGCAGGCTTCCTGATGGAAGTTGCACAATCCGCCTTTGAACTTTTCGACCAGAAAATCGATAAACACACGCACCTTGCTGGGCAGGTGGCGGCGTTCGGGATAGACCGCGTAAATACCGCCACTACTGAGCGGATCGTAATCATGCAGGATGCGGACAAGACGCCCTTCGCTCAGCGCCTCCGCAACGATGAATTCCGGTTCACGGGCAATACCAAGGCCGCGAATGGCCGCGACGGATGTGAATTCACCATTGTTGCATGACATCACCGGATTAACCCGGACTGAGACCTGACCATCAGGTCCATCAAAGTCCCAGATATTGGGGCTTGGCACGTTAGTGTAGGAAATCGTTCGGTGCTCGGCCAGTTCCTGTGGCGTTTTGGGTTCGCCATACTGTTCCAGATACCCCGGTGAGGCCACGACATGGCCGGTAAAATCGGCCAGTTTGCGGGCAATCAGGCTGGAATCCTTAAGCCGGGTGATGCGTATCGCCATATCAATCCCCTCGGCCACCAGATCGACCATATGATCGGCCAGATGGATATCGACATGCAGCCCGGGATACTTATCCATGAACTCGGTCACCAGTTGCGGCAGATACATCTGCCCAAAGGTCAGGGGGGCTGAAATACGCAAAGTGCCGCGCGGCGTGCCGCGCAAATCGGTCAGGGCATGTTCGGCTGTTTCGATTTCTTCAACCACGCGCGCGCAGTGCTGATAGAAGGTCGACCCGGCATCTGTAAGGCTGAGCCGACGGGTGGTGCGGTTCAGAAGCCGGATGCCCAGATTGTCTTCAAGCTTGGTTACATGTTTGCTGACAGCGGATTTGGACATGCCTAGTTTGCGCGCCGCACCGGAAAAACTGCGTTCCTCGACGACACGGGCAAAGACGGTCATGCCGTCAAGATTTCCGATCAGCATTATGCGGCTCCTGGGCGGGATACTGTTGCGCGATTGGAAACAAATTAATGTCACATCAACGGATTGTCTTCAACGCGCAAATAAGCACAATAAAGCTTAACCGCGGCAGAATGCCTGCCAGAACCGATTAACAAAATTTGGGAAACGGACATGGGATTACTTGTCGACGGAGTCTGGCACGACAAATGGTATGACACCAAAAGCAACGGCGGAAAATTCAAACGTCAGGACTCAGCTTTTCGCAACTGGGTGTCTGCCGATCAGGATGCCGAATTCCCGGCCGAAAAGGGCCGCTACCACCTTTATGTATCCTACGCCTGCCCCTGGGCACATCGCACGCTGATCTTCCGTGCCCTGAAGGGACTGGAAAACATGATCAGTGTATCGGTCGTTCATTGGCACATGGGTGAGAACGGCTGGAAGTTTGATCGCGATGCGGGCCTTCCCGACCATCTAGAAGACCGTGACTTCATGCATCAGGTCTATACCGATGCGATGTCTGATTACACCGGTCGTGTCACCGTGCCGGTGCTTTGGGACAAGAAGAGCAACAAGCTGGTCAGCAATGAGTCGGCTGAAATCATCCGCATGCTTAACAGCGCGTTTGAAGATCTTGGCGCAACGGCGGTTGATTTCTATCCCGAAGATTTGCGCACCGAAATCGATGAAGTGAACGAACGGGTTTATCACGATGTGAATAACGGCGTTTACAAGTCCGGCTTTGCCACCACGCAGTCTGCCTATGAAGAAGCCGTCACCACGCTGTTTGATGCGCTGGACTGGCTTGAAGAACGCCTTTCAAAGCAACGCTACCTTGTTGGCAACCAGCTTACCGAAGCCGACTGGCGCCTGTTCACGACCTTGTTGCGCTTTGATCCGGTCTATCACGGCCATTTCAAATGCAACCTGCGCAAACTGAACGAATATCCCAATCTTTGGGCCTATACCCGCGACCTGTATCAGCACCCGGGGATCAAAGAGACGGTCTTTATGAACCATATCAAGGGCCACTATTACGAAAGCCACCCGACGATCAATCCGTCCGGCGTGGTGCCATTGGGCCCGGTCCTGGACCTTGATGAACCGCATGGCCGGGATCGCTTTTCCTAAGACGTTGCCGCGGCAAATCGCATATCATCAATGATCAAAAACTTGGCAGGTGCCGTCAGAACAGAATAGCCTGTTCTGACGGCACCCATGCCATTTTGTGCTTACGAGTTGCAGGTCTATATGCCCAAGCCGCAAAACATTTACGACGAGCCCGATTTCTATAAGGGATACGAAGAGCTTCGCAAGTCGGGAACCGCATTGAACGACGTACTCGAGCAACCTGCAATTCGTAGCCTGCTTCCTCAATCACTCGAAGGTTTGCACCTGCTTGATATTGGATGCGGTTTTGGCGATTTTGCGCGCTTTGCCAAGTCAAAAGGTGCCGCATCGGTTATTGGAATTGATCCGTCAAAGAATATGATCACTGCCGCACGCGAGAAGACTGACGACGATGCAGTAACCTATCTCAATGCTGCAGTTGAAACGTTCGAACCTCAGGTCACAGACAAATTTGACTGCATAATCTCTTCGTTGGCGCTGCATTATGTACAAAACTACGAAGATATTCTGTTGAAGCTCGCTTCATGGCTTCCTGCCAAAGGCAGGCTTGTGTTTTCGGTTGAACATCCTATCTGCACTGCGCTTGCCGCACAAAAGTGGGCTTTGGATGCCGATGGAAATAAGCTGCACTGGCCTTTGGATAATTATCGCGATGAGGGCCCGCGCGAAACGAGCTGGTTCATTGACGGCGTCATCAAATATCACAGGACCGTCGAAAGCTATGTAAATGGGTTACTAGACGCAGGGTTTAACCTTCTACGTCTTCTCGAGCCTGAGAACCCCAAGAGCATGGACACGATGGACGCTGGGATAATCATCGCCGGCGTCCGCCATTCCTCGTGCTTGCAGCTGAAAAGCAGTAACGCTTCCGAAGACACCAAGCCTGTCAGTCGACAATAAAAAAACCCCGCAGCGATGCTGCGGGGTTTTCAGTTTCCGGAAACCGGAAAAAATCAGTTTAGACGACCTTTGAGTTCCGCGATCGCGCTATCAACCAACTCGTCTGCCTTTGCACCAGAAACCTTGTCACTGACAAGGGCCATGGTGGCCTTGGCTGCGATTTCGGCAACATGTGCACGAACTTCGGCAATAGCCTGGCTTTCGAGGTTGGAGATACGGTCCAGAGCTTGCTGTTCACGACGTTTGAGCGCCGCTTTCAGTTCTGCCTGGGCGTTCTCGAGCATACGGTCGGCTTCCACCTTGGCATGCGCACGGATTTCGTCAGCTTCCTTAAGCGCTTCACGCTGTTTGGCCTGATAATTGGCCAGAAGCTCCTGGGCTTCTTCGCGAAGACGCTGTGCTTCGTCCAGTTCGTCGGAAATCTTCTGTGCACGTTTATCAAGTGCGGCAGAGATCCCTTTGACGGCTTTGAAACCGCCAAAACCGACGACCAGCACGAAAGAAAGCGTGGTCCAGGTGTATGGATCGGTAAGGAAAGTAACCTCTTGGGTTGCCATTGTCTTACTCTCCTACGATTGCCGAAACAGCCTTGTCGGCAGTTTTGGCCTGAACCTTGACACCGATAAGTTTGTCGGTTGCTTCACGGGCAATTTCCGATGCTGCTTCTGCAACACCCGTCATTGCATCCGCTTTGGCGTCCGCAATTGCCTTCTCGGCATCAGATGTCTTTTTAGACAGCTTCTTGACCATAGCTTCGGTTTTCTTGGCTTGCTCTGCAGCAGCCTTTTCCGATGCTTCGCGAATGTCAGCCTGAGCGGCTTCACGAGCTTCTGCCAGAGCAGCCTCGTATTTCGCGATGGCGGCATCGGTTTCGTCTTTCAACGCCCGAGCCTTGCCAAGGTTGTCCTCGATGGTTTTTTGACGGCGTTCAAGAACTTCACCAACCTTCGGCAGCGCAATTCTCGACATCAGGAAATACAAGATGGCGAAAATAACGAACAGCCAGAAGATCTGTTCCGAGAACGTCGCAATATCAAACTGCGGCATAGCCTACTCCCGAATTCAACGACGCCGGCGAGGGAGTGCCTCGCCGGGCCGTGTATTCGCGCAAAAGGCGCCGATTAGCCGAACAGAACGATCAGCGCAACGACGAGTGCGAACAGTGCAATAGCTTCGGTAACAGCAAAGCCGATCCAGCCATACAGTTCAACGTCGCCTTTTGCAGCCGGGTTACGGCCAACAGTCGCAATCAGGCTCGACCAGATGTTACCAACACCGATACCGGCACCAATCATGCCAATAGCAGCCAGGCCAGCACCGATCATCTTAGCAGCATCGAGTTCCATAACTTCACCCTTTCGAATTTCTTAAAGGCAATCAGAAGAGATCACACCAAACCACACACATCAGTGCATGTGGATTGCATCATGGAGATAGATGCAGGTGAGAATTGTGTAGACGTAAGCCTGAAGCGCAGCAATGCCGAACTCCAGAACAGTAATCCCCGTCAGCAAAGCAAAGGGAAGCACGCCGAGAATGCCAATCAGGCCAACGAACCCACCGATAACTTTCAGCATGATGTGGCCGACGGTCATGTTCGCAAACAGTCGGATCGCCAGGCTGAACGGACGAGAGAAATAGGAGATGATTTCGATCGGGATCAGAATGATCGCGGTCGCAATCGGCGCACCTTCAGGGAAGAACATCCGAAGGTAATGCGTACCATGACGCATGAAGCCGATGACCGTCACACCGAGGAAGATCACCAGAGCCATCGCAAAGGTAACAGCAATGTGGCTCGTAAAGGTAAAGCTGTGCGGGATCATGCCAAGCAGGTTCCCGAACAGAACAAACATAAACAGCGTAAAGACGAACGGGAAATATTTGCGACCTGCGCTTCCCACGTTGTCCTTGAGCATATTGGCGACGAATTCGTACATCACCTCGGCAGATCCCTGCCAGCGGCCCGGAACCAGCGCGCCGCGACGCATCGAAAGCGTCATGAAGCCCGTTACGAGAACGGCTGCGATCACCATCCAAAGTGCGGAGTTGGTGAAGGAAATATCAATGCCGGCAACCGAAAGTTCGGCCAAGGGCTTGATTTCAAACTGCTCTAGCGGTCCAGCCACCGTAATCCTCGCTCAATATTATCAGGGTTCGGATTTGTCCCCGTTCCCCTGCTTGCGCTCCCCCATCGCACGACCAAGTCCGACAGCACTGTCAAAACCCTTGGCAACGCGATAAGCGTTCAAACCTCCGGCACCTGCTCCGAGAAAAACAAACAGAACAAGCAGCCAAGGTGTCGTATCAAGCACCCGATCCAGCGCCCAGCCAATCAGCAAGCCGACAAGAACCGCAGCGATCATTTCCGCCGAAATCCTCATGCCAAGCGCCATCCCTTGAGATGGTTTGCCGGTCGCCCGGTTCGGGCTGTGCAGTTCTTCTCGCTTGCCTGCTACGGCTGCCAGTTTGCTCTCAAGCTCTGCTAATGAAGCGCGATCTTTATCATCGCTCATTGTCGTGAACCCCGCTTTGGCAGCCCTGCAAACGTCGCAAGGAAATGCGCGGGCAACATACTTAGCACCCCATGGGCTGTCAAGCTGTAAAACCCCGTCTCCCCCGACCTTTGAAAACCGAAATAATAATAATTATTTCAGTTACTTAACCCCTTAAATGTGAAGGAAAACACTTTTAGAGTTAGGCAATAGTCGCAGTCAAAAGAATTGGCAGTGATCTGCGCCACTGGCCTGCAACCGGCGGTTTTCCTTGGTTCCTGCCGGTTTTATCCCCTTTGACATCACAGATGACAAATTCGGTGTTTTTCACCGGGCCCCGGCAATTTGCCAAAATCAGGAGCGTTTTTGCCCAAAACCATGAAATATCGGTGGATTAAAGACAGTCGGTATTCCCGATTCACCCGCGGTCACCGAACGCCGTTTACAGGGGCGCTTCCCCCGTAAACCAATCAGATCTTGCGCACGCTAAGTGTTCGTTCACCGTCGGTTTTTTGCCAGCCGCCCGGCTTGGATGACAACATCCAATCGAACTTGTGAAACAGCGCCCACACAGCCCCCAATGTATTGATCGCAATCGAGTTCATATCAATCGGCTGGGTATCAAGAATTTCATCGCGCAGGATGGCGACCAGTTCTGCGACCGTCTTCTTGCCATCAAAGACCGCGAGCAAGCGGGCCAGATCCGGACCACCGGTCAGGTCAACCGCATTGCCACTGCCGTCTTCGATCAGAACAGGTTGTCCGGCGAGTGCCACCAGATCATCAAAGAAGGTCTTGTTGGGCGGGACGAAGAAGTAAGGTGCCAGTTCGGCATCTGGCAGCATTTCGGCAGTTTGGCCCTTGTCTTCACGGGTCAGGTAGAATGCATGCAGCGGCATCGCGCCACTGAACCTTTCGCAAAATGCCTGCTGATCGCGAAGCGGCTTGGCCGCCAATTCGCGCAGAATGGCCGGATCACGCACCAGATTGTCGATCTTGTAATGGGCCTTGCCGGTTCCACCAAACCCGAAGAAGCCGGTAAAGGCCGCAACATGAAGGACCGCGGAAGAGGCGAAATCATATACCCCGTGGACGTCATATGCGCATTCGACGGGATGAAGCAGCAAATCAACAATTTCCGGATCGTTTTCGAGCAACCCTTTGATGAAGCCCGGGCCACCGCCCATTTTAAGCAGCATGTTGTCTTCGGGCAGGGCCGATAGCAATGTTCGCGTCATCGCCAACTGTTGCTGCAGGTCTTTGCCTTCCAGCAATGGCTCGATCATTTTGCGCCACTCGGTCACGGCAAGGCGCCCATGTTCGCCATACACCATGATGCCCATCGCACCGTCGGCTTTAAGCACCGACGTCAGATCGCGAAGGCCTTCTTCCGGGTCTTCGAGATGGTGCAGGACACCTGCACAATTGATGTAATCAAATGGCTCAGGCTTGGATTTGGCAAATTCAGAGATGGTCTGATTGACGTAGGTGACGTTTGAAAGACCGCGTGCCTCGGCCCGGGCGCGGGCGACCATGGTGCTGGCCGCGGACGGTTCAAGGTAGGTCACCGATCCACCGACATCGCGCAATTGTTCTGCCAGCCAGATCATCGAATCCCCGGTGCCACCACCGGCAACCAGCGCGCTGAAGGTGGCATCAAATTCCTTTGTCCCGCCAAAGCAGTAATGATTGACCCGTGACAAGGTATCGATCGGCGGCATTAACAGGCGGTCTTTTTCCTGCCCTGGATCGCGCAACGGATAGGGAAACTGTTCGTAAAGCTCGCGCACTTTCTGGGACATCAGGCCTTCACCATCATTGAGTTTCAATGATGTGTAACATCGCGTGCCCTATCAGTTTATTAATGGATTGCTTAATAAGGGGCACGGACTAGCTGGTGAAGTCGAGCTCGGTCTGTTCTTTCTTGGAATAGACTTCTGCCTGATGCAGGTCGACCGATACCAGCGAAGACACACCACGTTCGGCCATGGTCACCCCAAACAGACGGTTCATTCGGGCCATGGTCATACGGTGGTGGGTGATGACCAGGAAGCGGGTATTGGCATGACGGCCAATGGCCTCCAACAGCTTGCAGAACCGGTCAACGTTGGCGTCATCAAGCGGGGCGTCAACCTCGTCAAGGACGCAGATCGGGGCCGGATTGGTCAGGAAGACCGCAAACAATAGCGCCACGGCAGTCAGCGCCTGTTCCCCACCCGACAGAAGCGACAGATGCTGAAGCTTTTTGCCCGGCGGGGACGCCATGATTTCAAGTCCGGCTTCAAGCGGATCATCCGCATCAGTCAGCATCAGGTGCGCACCACCGCCACCAAACAGCCGGACAAACAGTTGCTGGAAGTGCTTGTCCACCTCGTCAAAGGCCGCTTTCAAACGCGCACGGGCTTCGCGGTTGAGCTGATTGATGCCATTGCGCAGTTTTTCAATGGCAGCAATCAAATCATCGCGTTCAGACACCATGGTGTCTTTCTGTTCCTGCATCTCGGCCAGTTCGACCTCGGCACGCAGGTTAACCGCCCCAAGATTTTCACGTTCGCGGGTCTGGCGTTGCAGCCGGGCTTCGATATCGCCTTCGCTTGGCAGGTCCTTGGTCAGGTCAATCTTGCCAAGCTCGACCAACTGATCCGGCGTCGCATTGACACGTTCGCGGATACGTTCGATTAGATCGCGGCGATGCTGTTCGGCTTGTTCAAGCAGCGCTTCACAGCGCACACGACCTTCGCGGGCCTCAGCCAGTTTCTGTTCTGCTTCGCGCAAGTTGATATCGGCTTCGCGCTGGGCATTTTCGGCGCGCTGCAATTCATCAGCGGCATCTTTGCGGGCCTGATCTGAAAGTTCGATCCGGTCAGAAAGAATGGCACGGCGTTCTTCGATCTCTTCGGGCTTGAGTTCAAGCTCCTCGATCTCCATGCGGGCTTCTTCCTGGCGTTCACGCAGTTCGGCAACCCGTTCACCAGCACCCGACGCACGTTCATTCCAGGTGGCAATTTCGTTTTCAACGAATTCAAGGCGCTTACGCTGGCCCGACATGGTGCTTTGCATGCGTTCAAGCTGGCTGCGGGCTTCCATATGGTCCGCACGCGCATCGGCCAGATTGGCGCGTTTTTCAATCAACTCAGCCTTGATTTCCATCAGGCCCTCGCTGCTTTCCTCTGGCAGGGCGGCGAGTTCTTCCTGTTCGGCAATCAGTTCATCGAGGTCCTGCTTGGCGCGTTTTTCGGCCTCTTCAGCGTTTTGAAGGCGGCTTTCAATCGCGCTGGCATCGCGTTTGATATTGGCGATTTCTTCACGTGCAGATGACGCCGAGTTTTCAGCATCGCGCACCGCGCGGTGTGCTTCCTGTTCGGCCGTACGGGCCGCCTCGATTTCTTCATCAAGGCGTTCGACATTTTCGCTGGCGATTTCGGCCCGCTCGCTTGCGGCTTCGACCACTGCATCGGCTTCTTCAAGTTCGCCGCGCAATTCATCAAGGCGGTTACGCTGGCGCAGACGGACAGCAGCGGGCAATTCTGCACCGGCCAGAATGCGATAGCCATCCCAACGCCAAAGCGCCCCGTCGCGCGACACAAGGCGCTGACCGACCTTGAGGCTTTTGGCAAGGAAGTTGGCGGTTGCTTCGTCTTCAACAATGCCGATCTGCCACAGACGCCGGTTCAAAAGTGCGGGTGCCTCGACATATTTGGCAAGGGCCGCTACCCCATCGGGCAGGGCCGGATCATCGGTCGCCGGATCAATGGCGGCCCAATGCATTGCCGCATCGGTCGCATCCGGCGCGTCAAGGTCCTCACCAAGGGCGGCAGCCATCGCAAGTTCAAAGCCGCTTTGAACCGTGATGTTTTCGATCACACCAGGATATTTATCATCGTCACCGCCACGCAGCAGGCTTTCAAGTGCGTCGATCTCGGCAGTCAGGCGCGCCTTGCGGCTTTCGGCATCACGCAGGGCATCGCGTGCATCACTTTCGGCGGTTTTAAAACCATCTTCGCGGTCACGCATTTCGGCCAGACGCATCTCGGCCTCTTCGACGGCCATTTTGCGCTGTTCGACCAGTTCCTCGCACTCTTCAAGATGCATGCTTGCTTCTTCAAGCGCCTCGGAGAAGTCGGCCTCAATCCGGATATCATCAAGCTTGGCAACCGCCTCGTCATGGCGTTCGGTTAGACGCGCACGGCGGGCGTTCAGTTCGCTGAGGCGCTGTTGCACCGATTTGAGGCGTGCCTCTTCCTCGGCGACCTTGTTGGTCATTTGATCAACATCGGCTTCCAGCTCTTCGACGCGAAGGGCCTTTTCGGATGCCATTTCGCGGGCTTCATCAAGGGCGTCATCTTCGCCGCCTTGGGCCTCGCGGAGTTCTTCGCGCTCGTTCTTGAGCTTTTCAAGTGCGCCCTGCGCATCACTTGCCAGTTCGGCCTCACGCGCAAGGTCGGCATCGATTTGCTGAATACGGGCACGCAATTGGCCCATCTGGGTTTCGATCTGCGCCTTGTCCTTATCAAGGCCTTCACGCTCGATCAAAAGACGTTGCAGGGCGGCGGCGGCCTCGGCCTCTTTTTTGCGAAGATCGGGCAGGCTCGCGGCCACATGGGCCTGAACCGTGGTCGCCTCGGTCACCGATGAGGTCAGATCACGCACGGCACTTTCGCCCGCGACCAGCAATTCACGCGCATCTTCCTGGCGTTTTTGGGCCTCGGACCAGCGGATGTGGAACAGCAATGCCTCGGTTTCGCGGACACTTTCGGAAAGTTTGCGATACCGTTCGGCCTGTCTTGCCTGTTTTTGCAGGGAAGCAATCTGGCCATCAAGCTGCAACAGAACGTCTTCAAGACGTTCCATATTTTGTTCGGCGTTTTTAAGGCGCAATTCCGCCTCGTGGCGGCGTGAATGCAGGCCGGTAATACCGGCGGCCTCTTCAAGGATCAGGCGACGCTGGATCGGTTTGGCCCCGATCAGTGCACCAATTTTACCTTGGGAAACCATGGCATTTGACCGTGCACCGGTTGCAGCATCGGCAAACAGCAATTGCACATCACGCGCACGGACATCCTTGCCATTCACGCGATAGTTCGAGCCACCGCCACGTTCGATGCGGCGGGTGACTTCAAGCATGTCAAAGTCGTTGAACATCGCGGGCGCCTTGCGCTCGCTGTTATCAAGGGTGACGGATACTTCGGCGACGTTGCGCGCCGGACGCGACGATGTGCCGCCAAAAATCACGTCGGACATGTCCGAACCACGCATCTGCTTGGCCGATGTTTCGCCCATCACCCAACGCAGTGCTTCAACAAGATTGGATTTGCCACAGCCGTTCGGGCCGACAACACCGGTCAGCCCGTCTTCAACCAATAAATCTGTTGAATCGACGAAGGATTTGAACCCCGTCAGCTTTAGCGATTTAAACTGGACCAATCATGTCCCCCGGTCCGACCCTGTCCCTTGTTGCCGGACACCACACATGCGGTGTCCGGCAAAATTGTTTTATTTAGTCGATAAGGTCTTCGACTTTTTCGATAAAGAATTCCGCGTCACGCGAACCGGCAATGGTGTCGCCATCAAGAACGAAGCTTGGCGTGGAATTAACGTTGAATTCCTGTTCGCCACGCATGCGTGAACCGACAATACCATCAATCAGTTCCTGATCGGCCATGCAGGCATCAACCGCATCATCGGTCATGCCGGCAAAGCGGACCACTTCCTTGATACTGGCAATCGGGTCCTGCGAACGTGCCCAGGTCATCTGCGATTTGAACAGCATGCCAAGCACACCGAAATAACGATCTTCGCCCGCGCACTGGGCGATTGCAGCCGCACGCAGCGCAACCCCATCCAGCGGATAGTCGCGGAAGATCAGTTTCAGTTTGCCGGTATCAATCAGCTTTTCCTTGATCTCAGGCAGAACCTCGGTGTGGAAGGACGCACAATGCGGGCAGGTCAAAGATGCATATTCAATCATCGTGACCGGCGCATTTTCATCGCCCAGCACATGTTCTTTCCATTCAACTGCCTGTGCCTGTTGGGTGCTTGCGACCCCAACCATCATCAAAAACGCACAAGCAAGAAACTTAACTGCCTTTAGCAAGGAAACCTCCGTTAAAACAAAGTTTTGTGATTACAAGCCTGTTGCAGCGCGCGAGTCAACACACCCCCGAAAACGGCTATGCCACCAACGAGTCGCCAAAGTGGTGCGCAATTGCGGCAACTCCGTGATCGTTCATTTCATGAAATTGATTCGATTATCGACGACGCGCAAGACAACAGATCGTGACCGCAGGGCAAGTTATCAAATGCCCAGGGTTACGGTCGCACAGGCGTTATTTCTTGCCTGTTTTCGGGCGCAAACCGCCGCTTGCACCGGCGATGTGACGACCAAGGCGGGTCAGAACTTCGCGAAGATGCGGATCTTCGATCTTTTCAAGGTCGGCCTGACTGGTCGGGCTGATGTCGGCTTCGGGCACCTCTGTCGGGCGATGAACGGTCCGTTCAGGCCTTGAAATATCGCCCTGAAGCATCGTGATCTTGTTGATCGCACGATATCCGAAATAGCTGTTCACCCGTTCGATGATCTGCGGCATGCGGTGTTGCAGCTCAAGGGCTACCGGCCCGACAACCCGGATCAGCAATGTACCACCGGCCATGCTTTCCTTGGGCGGCGGGCTGTATTTCAGCGGCATGGTGTATTGTTCAAGATCACGTCCGACGATCTCGGCCCAATGCAGGATGATTTCCGTTTGGAAAAAGCCGCGCTTGCGCACCAGCGGCCGGGTCAGGTTGCCAACAAGGGGTGCAACATTACGCAGGCCCATCCGACGTTCAGAGCTGCCCAGCGGGACAAAGCCCTGCTTCTTTTTGGGCGCAACGGATTTGGATGGCTGATCCATCACCGAGCCACTTTTCGTACCAACACTATCTTTTTTCTTGCTCACGCCCGCTTCTTTCGTAGGGTCTGCATACCTTCGGACCAAAAGTCTGTGTCCGCAAAACAACATAACACGGGATCGACGTGCATTTCACCCATCAGGATACCCAACGCCTCGCAGTAAGCATGCTGGAATGGTACGACCGCCATCACCGCACCCTGCCCTGGCGATCAGAACCCGGCGACACGCCAGATCCCTATCATGTCTGGCTCAGCGAAATCATGCTGCAACAAACCACCGTGCAAACGGTGGGACCCTATTTTGCTGCCTTTTTGAAACGCTGGCCAACGGTGACCGATCTTGCCAATGCCGAACTTGATGATGTTTTGCATGCGTGGCAGGGACTGGGATATTACGCACGGGCGCGCAACTTGCATAAGTGCGCCAAGGTTGTCGCGTCGGAATATGACGGCGTTTTCCCCGATACAGAGGAAGGGTTGCTGAAACTGCCCGGTATTGGCCCCTATACCGCCTGCGCAGTTGCCGCCATTGCCTTTAACCGACACGCGAGCCCGGTGGATGGCAATATCGAACGGGTGATTTCGCGCCTGTTTGCGCTGGAAACGCCGTTGCCCGACGTCAAACCGGAAATCAAGGAAAAGTCGGCTGCCCTGACACCATCAGATCGCCCGGGTGATTATGCGCAGGCATTGATGGATCTGGGGGCGACGGTCTGCACCCCGCGTAATCCGGCGTGCGGCATTTGCCCGTGGCAGGCCGATTGTGAAGGTCGCAAATCAGGCATCGCACCCGACCTTCCCAAGAAACGCAAAAAGGAACCCAAACCAACCCGGGTTGGCTATGCGTTTTGGATCCGGCGCGAAGATGATGGCCGCATCTTTGTGCGTCGCCGCCCGGAAAGGGGATTGCTGGGGGGCCTGTACGAAGTGCCGGGCAGTGACTGGCGCGCGATTGACGCACCCGATGATGTGATGTTGTCCGAGGCACCGGTTTCCGCCAATTGGTCGGAACTCGACGGTACGGTCGGGCACACTTTCACGCATTTTCATCTCAATGTCAGCGTGCTGGCCACGACCCTGCCCGCTCATGAAGCCGATAAACTTGACGGTAGCTGGACAACCATTGACGGGCTCTCGGACTTTGCCCTGCCGACCATCATGAAAAAGATCGTCCGTCATGCCCTGAAATACGGGCCCGCCTGAACTGAATAGCTGTGCCGAATGAAAGCACGCAATTTAAAAAGGCCCGTGGTCGGAACCACGGGCCTTTTTGTTTTTGAACCTCGCGCGGCGCGATCAGGCGTAAATGTCGATCACCTGTCCACGGCCCTCTGTCGGGGTCGGGGCTGCCTGCTGCGACGTTTCGGTTTCTGCTGCTTGCTCGATTCGCTGTGTCGGCGGTGAATTCAGGTCGTTGTTACCCGTTTCTGCAATTGGCGCGGTTGCCTGCTGAATTTGTACCGGGTTGGGTGCATATGCTGCACCCCCTACTGCACCTGCTTGCATATTCATCTCCATCTATCCTTGCGGATAAGTTTGATGATCGGAATATAGCAAGATTTTTGCCCAAAAGCAAAACCGGCGGGTTTTGCAACCACGCCGGTTTTTTTAGGCATCAAGGATTTAGCCGGAGCTTTGCAGCTTGGATCAGGCGGGGACCTGACCCATTTCCTTACGCAGCTGACTGCGCAGATTGTCGATCGAAACCAGTCGGCCATCGCACTTGTAATGCCAATAAGTCCAACCATTACAAGCCTGTGCGCCCTGAACGTGGGCACCGATCTGGTGGATCGAACCGGCATTGTCCTTGTGACTGATCGAGCCGTCAGCACGCACCATGGCGGCCACATTGCCCCGGTTGTCATAGATCTTGTCACCCGGCGAAAGCAGGCCACGTTCGATCACCGCACCAAACGGGATACGCGGCAGGGAACGCTTCGACTCGGTCAACTCAAGGCTGTCTCCATCAAGCATCTGAACCTTGGAAATACGTTCACGCGCGGCTTCGGCATAGCTTTCTTCGCGTTCCAGACCGATGAAGTGACGGCCCAGGCGACGTGCGGCTGCACCGGTGGTACCGGTGCCAAAGAACGGATCAAGCACCACATCACCCTGGCGGGTGGTCGCCATCAGAACACGCTGCAGCAATGCTTCGGGCTTCTGGGTCGGATGGACCTTCTTGCCCTTGTCATCCTTAAGACGTTCCGAGCCAGAGCAAATCGGCATCAACCAGTCAGAGCGCATCTGCAAGCCTTCATTAAGCTGCTTCATCGCTTCGTAGTTAAAGGTGATGGCCTTTTGCTCTTCGCTTTTGGAACACCACAGAAGGGTCTCGTGCGCGTTGCAGAAACGCTTGCCGCGGAAGTTCGGCATCGGGTTGGTTTTGCGCCAGACGATATCGTTGAGGATCCAATACCCGATATCCTGGAGCATGTTACCAACACGATAAATGTTGTGATACGAACCGATCACCCAGATCGCACCGGTGTCCTTAAGCACGCGGCGTGCCGCCGTCAGCCAGTCACGGGTGAACTCGTCATAGTGACGGAAGCTGTCGAACTGATCCCAATGATCGTCAACAGCGTCAACCTTGGAATTGTTCGGGCGCAGAAGATCGCCGCCAAGCTGAAGGTTATAGGGCGGATCGGCAAAAATCAGATCGACGGATTTTTCCGGCAGGCTGTTCATCAGTTCGATGCAATCGCCAACCATCACCTGATCAAGTGGTAAAGATGTCTTTTTTGTCATGATGCCTTCTAGGTTCCCCCTTGAAATCTTGATGAAAGCATCAACCGAAATAGTTAATGAAAGAGTTAACCGACTCCGAAATTTTTCAAGGATTCGCATTGTGTTAGAAAGTGCGTCACCTGTTTAGACAATCTTAACCGCTATGCCCGAAAAACCGGAAGATTTTGCCCCTGCTACCGCATGATCACAAATGCGGTTGGTACAGCCCGGACTCGGGTATCGGCCCTGCGCGAACCAGCACCAATCGGCACCGGAATATCCAACGATCACCTTTTGGCTGCGCAGAAACCCGCCAACTGCACGCGTTAATTCACCCTAATCCCCGCGCATTCCCAAATACTTACACCAAAGAGTGGAAAACTGACCATTTGGACAGAAGGTGCTTTGCCTCTTTTGTGATCGCGTATACAATCTGCCCACAATCTATGCAAAAGGTTGAGTTTCGCATAACGGCAATAAATCCGCAGGGGGACAAAAATGAAGTCTGGTACTTTCCGCCTAACGCGTCGTGCCATGCTGTCGGCCATCGCTGGCGCAGCCGCCGTCGTATCGTTTGGCTTTGGCGCACCGGCCGAGGCCGCAGATCCGCTCAAGGTTTCGGCAATCTACACTGTTCCGGTCGAACAGCAGTGGGTATCGCGCATTCACAAGGCGCTTAATGCCTCCGAAGCACGCGGCGACATTTCCTATGAGTTTTCCGAAAACGTCGCCAACACCGACTATGAGCGCGTCATGCGCGAATATGCCGAAAACGGTTCCGACCTGATCGTTGGTGAAGTGTTCGGCGTTGAACGTGCTGCACGCAAGGTTGCGGCCGACTATCCGGAAACCGCGTTCCTGATGGGGTCAAGCTTTGCACCGGACGGTGAAAACTTCTCGGTCTTTGATAACTTCATCCATGAGCCGAGCTACCTTGTCGGCATGGCGGCTGGTAAGGCGACCGAAACCAACAAGATCGGCATGGTTGGCGGTTTTGCCATCCCGGAAGTGAACCGTCTGATGCATGCCTTCATGGCAGGTGCGAAATCGGTCAATCCGGATGTCGAATTCATGGTGACCTTCATCAACAGCTGGTATGACCCGCCCAAGGCGAAAGAAGCAGCCTTTGCCATGATCGATAGCGGTGCGGACATCATGTATGCCGAACGCTTTGGCGTTTCCGATGCCGCCAAGGAACGCGGCATTCTGGCCGTTGGCAACGTGATCGACACCGCGGCTGATTATCCAGGCACCATTCTGGGTTCCGCCCTGTGGCACATGGAAGCCACCATTGACCACGCCATCGAGGCGGTCAAAGCCGGTGAATTCAAGGCCGAAGATTACGGCAAGTTCAGCTACATGGAATATGGCGGCGGTTCTGTCGTTCTCGATCCGGCACTGCTGCCGGACGGCACGGTTGAAGAAGTCGAAGCCAAACAGGCTGAAATCCTTGATGGGTCCTTCACGGTTGACGTAAACGACGAAGAACCGAAATCATCAATGTAAGATTTCGCTGAAATCACTGGGCAGTTCGGTTAAACAATCGAACTGCCCTTTGTCATTTACGACATGATACCGACCACAAAGCCGCCCACTGCCCCACAGCGTGACGCATAAAAACAAAACGGATTACCCGAATGTCATCTGCTGCGCACACACCATCCGAAACGTCGCAAGACCTGCTGCTTTCGCTGGCAGGTGTCACCAAAAGATTTGGCCTACTCGTTGCCAATGACGCCATCGACCTGACCGTTCACAAGGGTGAAATCGTTGCCCTGCTTGGTGAAAACGGTGCGGGTAAAACCACACTAATGAATATTCTGTTCGGTCACTATGTCGCAGACGAAGGCACCGTTACGGTTGCCAGTCGCGACGGTAATCTTGAACAGCTTGAACCGGGCGCCCCGCAGGCAGCCCTTGATGCCGGGATCGGCATGGTTCACCAGCATTTCACGCTGGCTGAAAACCTGACCGGTCTTGATAACATCGTCCTTGGGACCGAACCGATTTTCAGGCTCCGTCGTGATCGCAGCACAGCGCGTGCAAAGCTTGGTGAACTGATGGCCGGATCGGGCTTGAATGTCGATCTTGATCAGCCAGTGCACAAACTGACTGTTGGCGAAAAACAACGCGTTGAAATCCTCAAGGCGCTTTATCGCAATGCGCGGCTTTTGGTTCTTGATGAACCCACCGCTGTTCTGACACCGCAAGAAGCCGACAGCCTGTTTGCCATCCTGCGCAAACTTGCCGCAACCGGCCTTGCGGTGATCATCATCGCCCACAAGCTGGCCGAAGTTCTTGCCGTATCGCACCGGATTGCGGTGCTGCGTGGCGGGGCCAAGGTGGGCGAAATGAAAACCAGCGATGCGAACCACAAATCCATCGCCGAACTGATGGTCGGTCGCGAAGTTCCCGCCAGCCGCCGCGCACCCCGCACTCCCGGAAAGCCCGTCATCACCCTTGCCGATGTCACCATTGATCGCGGGGATTCCCGCCGGTCCCTGCATGGGGTGAATGTCACCGCCCGCGAAGGCGAAATTCTTGGCATTGCCGGGGTATCGGGCAATGGGCAGGCGGCGCTGGCGCAATTGATCGCCGGGCTTGATAAACCCGATAGCGGCACAGTCGAAATATTTGGCGAAAAAGTCACCAAATTCGACGCCCACACCTTCGCGCAGAACGGCATCGCACGCATCCCCGAAGACCGCCATCACGATGGCATGGTCGGGTCGATGACAGTGGCCGAAAATATCGCAATTGAAGATGTCCGAAGCCCGGAATACCAGAAACTTGGTTTCCTTGATTTTGAAGCCATCCGCAAACGTGCCGAGCATGCGATTGCCGATTACGATGTGCGCTGCCCGGGCCCCGATGCCCCGGCGCGCCTTTTGTCCGGCGGCAATATCCAGAAACTGATCCTGGCGCGTGTCTTGGAAAAATCGCCCAAGCTGATCCTTGCCAATCAGCCATCACGTGGCCTTGATGTCGGCGCGCAATCCGAAGTCCATCGTCGCTTGCTGGAAGCCCGTCAGGGTGGGGCGGCGGTCATTCTGATTTCCGAAGACCTTGATGAACTTCTGACCATTTCCGATCAGATCGCGGTGATCCATGCCGGGCACATAACGCCTGCCATGCCAACCGACAGTATTGATCGATCCGAGCTTGGCCTGATGATGGCCGGACAAAAAGCCGCCCTGCATGCCCCCGATGCCACTCCTGCCACGACGACCACCAATCCGGGAGAAACGGCATGATCCGCTTTGAACCGCGCAGCAATCCCGGCCCGCTTCTTGTTTATGGCGTGCCGGTTCTGGCCGCGACGATTGCCATTCTTCTGGCCGCCATTCCGCTGGCGCTTGCCGGCGCCCCGATTATTCAGGCCTATGGTCTTATGATCAGCGGTGCGTTCGGTTCGGTATTTTCAACCTCTGAAATGCTCACACGCGCAACGCCCCTGATCCTGACCGGGCTTGCGGCGGCCATCGCATTCCGGGCCAAGCTTTGGAACATTGGCGCCGAAGGCCAGCTTTACATGGGGGCCATGGCCGCCGTTGCCGTTGGTTCGGGTGTGATTGACGGACCAAACTGGGTGATGATCCCGGTCGTGATTATTGCTGGCATGGCTGCTGGTGCGCTGATGCTGATTGGTCCGACGCTTTTGAAAACGCGTCTTGGCGTCGATGAAGTGGTTACCACCCTCCTTTTGAACTTTATCGTATTGCTGTTCGTGCAGATGATGCTCGAAGGGGCGCTTAAAGATCCGATGTCAATGGGCTGGCCCCAGTCCGAACCGATCATTGATAGTGCGGCCTTCCCGGCCCTTCTGGAACGCATGCGGGTTCATATTGGCCTGATCATCGCACTGGTTTCGGCGGTCGCACTCGCAATTTTCGTCAAACGCACGGTTTGGGGCTTTGAAATTCGTGCGGTTGGGGAAAATGCCGCTGCTGCCAGATTTTCGGGCATTTCGGTGACCAAAACCATGATCCTTGTCGCCGCCCTGTCAGGTGGTTTGGCGGGGCTTGCCGGGGTGTCGGAAGTGGCAGGAACGCGTGGCTATCTCGCAACTGACCTTTCGCCCGGATATGGCTATGCCGGGATCGTGGTGGCCATGCTCGCGCGCCTTTCACCGATTGGCGTAATTGCATCGGCGTTGTTTGTTGCATCGGTCTTTGTCGGTGCAGATTCAATGAGCCGCGCGATTGGCGTTTCAAGCTATCTGGCCGATCTGATCGTTGCCATGGCGTTGCTGTGCGTATTGATCGGCGGGTTCCTGACCCGGTTTAGGGTTCACTTTGATCGCAAATCGGCTCAGGGCTGAGGGGATAGACCATGGAAATCATTGATATTCTTCTTGCCGCCAGCTTCTGGGAAGCCGCCATTCGCATCGCGACCCCATTGATCTTTGGCGTGCTGGGTGCGCTGATCTGCGAACGCGCCGGTGTTCTTAACCTTGGGATCGAGGGTATTTTTACCGCCGGTGCAATGGCCGGCTGGATGGCCGTGTGGCTTGGTGCCGGGCTTTGGGGTGGCGTTTTGGTTGCGGCCCTTGCGGGTGGCTTCTTTGGCCTGATCCATGCGATCCTGACCGTGCCACTGGGGCTCAGCCAGCATGTGTCAGGCATCGGGGTGACGTTGCTTGCCACCAGCCTGTCCTATTTCACCTATCGCACGGCATTGCCCGATGTTTCATCCCCGCCGCGGATCGAACCGTTCCGTCCGCTTGATATCCCGTTTCTTTCAGACCTGCCCTTCATCGGACAGGCGCTGTTTTCGCAAACGGCGATGACAATGCTGGCCCTTGTTCTGGTGTTAGTCACCGGCTGGGTTTTGTATCGCACACCGCTTGGTCTTGCGATCCGTGCGGTTGGCGACAACCCGTCCTCGGTCGAGGCACAGGGACTTTCGGTTTATGGCCTTCGCATCGGGGCGGTTGTGGTTGGATCTTCGCTGATGGCGCTCGGTGGGGCTTTTCTGACCATGTCTGCCTTTGATGCGTTCTTCTTTGGTATGATCAATGGCCGTGGCTGGGTTTGTATTGCGCTCACCGTATTTGCCAGCTGGCGTCCCGGAAAGGCCTTGATCGGGGCGTTGCTGTTTGGGGCATTTGATGCGTTTCAGGTCCGCCTGCAGACCGAGGTTGGCGCGTTCCTGCCATCGCAGGTTTTCCTGATGATGCCCTATATCCTGTCGATCATTGCGCTTATTGTTGTCGCCCGCAAAGCCGATTACCCCAAGGCGCTTCTTGTGCCATGGTTCAAGGGCCAGCGTTAAGCACTGCACCCCAACTATGACTGCCACCACCAGACCAAGGATGACATCATGCAACCCGATCTGATCCTGAAAAACGCCAATATCGCCAACGGCCCAAACGGTGTCGATATCGCGTGTCAGAACGGCAAGATCATCGAGATTGCCGAACATATCGATGTACCCTCGGTCGAGGTGCTTGACTGTGGTGGCATGCTGGTCAGCCCGCCCTTTGTCGACAGCCATTTCCACATGGATGCGACATTGTCACTCGGTCTGCCGCGCATGAATGAGTCGGGCACGTTGCTTGAAGGCATCGCGTTGTGGGGGGAGCTTAAACCGCTTCTGACCGCCGAAGCGGTGATTGAGCGCGCGCTTAAATATTGCGATCTGGCCGTATCAAAGGGCCTGCTTGCAATCCGCACCCATGTCGATGTTTGCGATGACCGGTTGCTGGCGGTTGATGCGTTGCTGGAAGTCAAAAGGCAGGTCGCACCCTATATCGATTTGCAGCTGGTGGCCTTCCCGCAGGATGGCTATCTGCGCAGCCCGACCGCCAAGGAAAATACCATCCGCGCCCTTGATAAGGGTGTGGATGTTGTGGGCGGTATTCCGCATTTCGAACGCACCATGGCCGATGGAGCACAAAGCATCAAAGAACTTTGCGAAATGGCGGCGGACCGTGGGCTTATGGTCGATATGCATTGCGATGAATCTGATGATCCGCTGTCGCGTCACATCGAAATGCTGGCCTATGAAACACAGCGTTTGGGGCTTCAGGGCCGGGTGGCAGGCTCACACCTGACATCGATGCACTCGATGGATAATTATTACGTTTCAAAGCTGATCGCCCTGATGGTCGAGGCAGAAGTTTCCGCCATCGCCAACCCGCTGATCAACATCACCCTTCAGGGCCGCCATGATTCCTATCCCAAGCGTCGCGGCATGACACGCGTGCCGGAATTGCGCAAGGCCGGGCTCACTGTGGCCTTCGGTCATGATTGCGTGATGGATCCCTGGTATTCGATGGGTTCTGGCGACATGCTTGAAGTTGCATCGATGGGGCTACATGTCGCACAGATGACGTCGCGCGATGATATCCGCGCCTGCTTTGACGCCGTCACCACAGAACCGGCCAAGATCATGGGTCTTGAAGGATACGGTATTGAAGTTGGCAACAATGCCGATTTCGTCATCCTGCAGGCCCGCGACACCATCGAGGCCATCCGCATGCGCGCCAACCGCCTGTTTGTTATTCGCCGGGGCAAAATCATCGCCGAAACACCAATGGCGCAAACACGCCTGCACCTGTCAGACCGCCCGGATCATGTACGCGAACACGAATACGCGCCGGGACAATGAAATATGACGCATGATCAAGTGATCTGATTGCTTTTTGCAGTCGGATAAAAGACACCGCCAACCAGAACGGACGTCCCGATGTTTTACGAGCCCGGAAACCCCCCCCACAATCTTCCACATGATCCGTTCAAGGCCTGTGTGGCGCCGCGTCCGATTGGCTGGGTATCAACCCTCGATAAAGAAGGCCGGGCCAACCTTGCGCCTTATTCCTTTTTCAATGCGGTGCATGGCAATCCGCCGATGGTAATGTTTTCATCGGGCGGGTCGGTCGACAGTTTGCGCAATGCGCGCGATACCGGCGAGTTTGTTGTTGGCGTTGCGCCGAAGGCGATGCTGAAAGAACTTAATTTTTCCTCGGCCCCGCTGCCGCCGGGCGAAGATGAGTTTGAATATGCTGGCTTGGAAAAGCTGCCGGCAAAATGCGTCAAACCGCATCTGATCAAGGGTGTGCCGATCCATATGGAATGCGAAGTGTTCCAGATTGTCGACCTGCCAAGCGCCAATCCGGAACGCCCGTGTGCGATGGTGATTGGAACTGTTGTCGGCCTGCATATCGATGATGACATCATTCGCGATGGCATGGTTGATATCACACTGTTTGAACCGCTCGCGCGGCTTGGCTATCAGGAATATGCCAGCGTTTCGGAAACCTTCACGGTCCGGCGCGAGGATTTCTGGAAGTAGTACATCCCAAACCTAGCCAAGCGTCTGATTTGTTTCATCAAAGCGACGCTCAAGTGCAAACAAACTGTCACACAGAACCCTTAATGTGAACAGGAACACAGTTCGCCCGAACATTGCGGGCTTGAGCGTAAGTGTTTTTGTGAAATTTTTCGGGGAATTCCCAGTGATGAAACGGACGTTTGCAGCCGGTCTTTTCGGTGTTACCGCCATGCTGATGGCGGGTTCTGCCATGCTGATGGCGGGTTCTGCCATGGCAGGCGAAGCCAAGGTTTTTGAAACCAAAAGCGCGATCAACAACCTTTCGACCGTCATGGTTGACGGCGGCAAGGCACGCGCGCTTACCGTCGGTTTTGGTTCCGGCGCATACCGCCGCCCGGGCGATCCGGCCAACATGTTCTATGCCGTTTCTGACCGTGGCCCGAACTTTGTCTGTGGTGATGTTGAAGCCGTGCTTGGCGTTTCTGCCGATCAGGTCTGCAAAGGGCAGAAAGTCCGCGTTTATCCGACCCCGGATTACTCGCCTTCGATCTATACCATCTTCCTGAATAACGATGGCAGCTTTGACGTCAAGGACGTCATTACGCTGAAAGACCAAAATGGCGTGCCGTTGACCGGCCTGACCAACAAGCTGACCGTGGCGAAAACCGAAAAGCCGGTCGATGCCAATGGCAATCCGCTTGAACAGTCGGTGTCCTCGATCGATGCCGAAGGGATTATTCGTCTATCTGATGGGTCCTACTGGATTGGTGAAGAAAACGGCCCGTCGATCCTGCATGCGTCGGCGGACGGCACCGTTATCGAACGTATCGTTCCGGCCGGTTCGGAAAAGGATTTCGAAGATTCGGCTTATAAAGTCACCGGTGGCCTTCCTGCCATTCTGGTCAAACGCCAGACCAACCGCGGCATTGAATCGATGGCCGTATCACCAGACGAAACCAAGCTTTACTTCATGGTTCAGAACCCGCTGGCCAACCCGAATGCCGATGCCTACAAGGCGGCCAAGAACACCCGCCTGTTCGTTTATGATCGCGCAGCGTCAAAACTGAGCGGTGAATATATCTATCAGCTGGATGACCCGCAGAGCTTCCGCAACGATCCGTCCAAAAAACAGAACGCACCGCGCATTTCCGAAGTTCTCGCCCTTGGCAATGACCGTCTTCTGGTGCTTGAACGTACTGACAAGACCACGAAGCTGCATGAAGTCGAACTTAAAGGTGCGACCAACATCCTTGCCAGCCGCTGGGATGACATGTCGACCAGTCCGACTTTGGAACAGCAAAACGATCTTGGCAGCATCAATCTTACCCCGGTTTCAAAGACGCTTCGTTTTGACAGCGCAGACTACCCGGAAGCACCGAACAAGCTTGAAGGCCTTGCCATCATGGGCGACGGTGCACTTGCGATGATCAACGACAATGACTTTGGCATCAAGGGCGATCCGACCAAGGTTATCCTGATCGACGGTCTGGTTCAGGCTGACAAATTCTGATCTGTCGTCTTACTTCTCGACAATCACAGGCGGGAAAGCTGTCATGCAGCTTTCCCGCTTTTTTATTGGGTCAAAACGGCGTAAAAGCAGGCCCATGATGGAAAACACACAGACATTCGATACCCCGGACGGCGTTGATGCCGTAATCGAGCCGATGGATGCCACCGGCTACCTCGCCCCTGTCGGCTTTGAGGATCAGCTTGAAGCCGAACTTGGCGACGTCATCGAACGCCATGACCGGTTGATGTTCGCCCCCGGTCCGGAACGGCGCGTATTCTGGGCGCAGAATGTCTGGCGCAATCCGGTGCGCATTGCCATCCCGTCGATCAAGGGTGCGGCCAAAATCCTGAAATTCAATCAGCGCAACTGGGCCCTGTTCAAGTTTGACCATTTTTCGCGCGCCAAACTGATCGAAGGCCACCTGCCCCATGTGTCTGCCAAGCGTCAGGTGTTTGGTGAACCCGCCCTGACCGCACCGCTTGGTTCATGGACGCTGATTGATCCCGATACCATCATTGCATCGGCCGATTGTTCCAGCCCGTGGAAAAACGGCGAGGTCGAGTTTGAAGAAGACAAGGTAACCCCACCCAACCGTGCCTACCTTAAACTTTGGGAAGCCTTCACCCGGCTTGGCACCTATCCGCAGGCCGGTGATCGCACCATGGATCTGGGCGGAAGCCCAGGCGGCTGGACCTGGGTTTTGCATGAATTCGGCACCGATGTGATTTCCATCGACAAGGCCCGCCTTGATGCCAAGATCGCCAATCTGCCCCGCGTTGATTTCCGTCAGGAAAGTGCCTTTGGCCTGAACCCGGAAGAAATCGGCTATATTGATTGGCTGTGCTCGGACGTGATTTGCTATCCGGATCGCCTGTTTACGCTCGTCAATCAGTGGATGGATGCCGGGATGGCAACCAATTTCATCTGCACCATCAAATTGCAGGGCGATACGGACTATTCCGCAATCACCCAGTTTGCCGATATCCCCGGATCAAAGGTCGTGCATTTGTATAACAACAAGCACGAACTGACCTGGATGAAGGTGCCCGGCGTTACCGATCAGGATTGATCGGCAACGGCAGCATTTTCGGCCTTGTCTGATTGATCATGTTGGGGAATTGCCGGATCAAGCGGATAATAATCCCCTTTATCCGCACAATAAATCTGCCCGACTGTGGTCATACCCTTTGTATCATCAAGAGTTCCGGGCATCAGTGCCATATTGTCGTTACGCACAGGGCGCCAGAACAGGGCGGTGCCGCATTCCTTGCAAAATCCGCGATCGGTTTTATCGGACATGCGATACCACCGCAGCCCGTCACCCTTGGCCAGTTTCAGATGATGGCGGTCAAAGCGGGCATAAGAGCTGACATGTCCGTGCAGCTTGCGACACAGTTCGCAGTGACACATCACCGCATCGTCAATCGGCCCGTGAACTTCATAACGGACATCGCCGCAATGACATCCACCGCGATAAACCGTCTCCTTGTGCGCAGAATTGCCCACAGCAAACTCCCCTGGTTGGTGTTGGGTGGTCCTTTTTAATCTGTCTGCTTGGCGGCCATTTGCAAGCAACGCGCAGTAAATCTGACACAAGCGGACAGAAATCATCATACCATTTCCGACAAATATGTTTGAGATTGGCTAAAAGCAGTCCTATTCTGCGCCTCTGTTCGGAGCCCGATGTTGACGCCACCGCGCCAGTTTCCGCCATCAGGCACCGCCCGAAAGCGATGGGAAAAAATGTCCGAAAATTCTTTCCAGTATGATGTGCTTATTATCGGCAGTGGTGCTGCCGGTTTGTCCACGGCACTCAAACTTGCCCCGCATGTAAAAGTCGCCGTTCTTTCCAAGGGAAAGATCGATGATGGATCGACCAACTGGGCACAAGGCGGTATTGCCGCCGTTCTTGATGCCGCCGACAGCATTGAAAACCACGTTCGTGATACGCTGGTGGCAGGCGCCGACCTTTGCAAACGCGAAACCGTCGAATTCGTCGCCACCAATGCGCCGAAGGCGATTGCCTGGCTTGATGAACTTGGCATTCAACTGACCCGTGATCCCAATGGGGATAACAATCAGCCGTTCCACCTTACCCGCGAAGGCGGTCATAGCCACCGGCGCATTGTGCATGCGGCAGATGCCACCGGGCGTGCGGTTCAGACGACGCTTCAGGGCCAGGCAGTCAATCATCCGAACATTGATGTTTTTGAAAACTATCTGGCGATTGATCTGGTGACCGACCGCAAATTCGGTGGCGAAGGTCGCCGCTGCATCGGGGCCTATGCGCTTGATCTTGGTACCGGAAAGGTCAAGTCATTCAACGCGCGCACCGTGATCCTCGCCACCGGCGGGGCAAGCAAGGTGTACCGGTTTACCTCCAACCCGGACGGATCAACGGGCGATGGTATCGCAATGGCATGGCGTGCGGGTTGCCGGGTGATGAATATGGAATTCAGCCAGTTCCACCCGACATGCCTGTATCATCCGCAAGCCAAATCCTTCCTGATTTCCGAGGCCGTACGTGGTGAAGGCGGCAAGCTTTTGCTGCCTGATGGCACACGCTTCATGGACCGGTTTGATGAACGTGGCGAACTGGCCCCGCGTGATATTGTCGCACGCGCGATTGACCATGAACTCAAACGTCTTGGTGCAGATTGTGTTTACCTTGATATCACCCACAAGGGCGCTGATTTCATCAAGGAACACTTCCCGACCATCTATGAAAATTGCCTTAGCTACGGCATCGACATGACCCAACAACCGATCCCGGTTGTTCCGGCGGCCCATTATACCTGCGGCGGGGTTCTGACCGATCTACGCGGGCGTACCGATCTGACCGGGCTTTATGCCATCGGTGAATGTGCCGGCACCGGTTTGCATGGCGCAAACCGACTGGCATCCAACTCGCTTCTGGAATGCCTTGTGTTTGGCGAGGCGGCGGCAAAGGACATTATCGAAGCCCTGCCGGTCGAGGACCTTTTCAAACCGATCCCGGACTGGGATGAAACCGGCATCACGGACTCGGACGAAGAAGTCATTGTTGCCCATAACTGGGAACAGCTGCGCAACGTGATGTGGGACTTTGTCGGCATTGTGCGCACCACCAAGCGCATGCAACGCGCTCAGCACCGTGTTGATTTGCTGTTATCGGAAATCGATGAATATTACGGCAATTTCCGTGTCACCAATGATCTTCTGGAACTGCGTAACCTGTCTGTCGTTGCCAAGCTGATCATTCAGTCTGCCCTGTGGCGACGCGAAAGCCGGGGGCTGCATTACACCACCGATTACCCTGATCTTGATGAAAGTGGCACGCCGCGCCAGACCATTCTGGTGCCGGAAAACTTTGCAGGTCGTTGGGTGATCTCCGGTCAATGGAAAACCTGAATGGTCGATAAAGCCGAACTTGTGGGAATTGCGCGCAAGGCACGCCCGCGCGCCCCGATGGAAAGCCTTGAAAGCGTCGCAGTCACAACCGAACTTGGCATCGACGGGGATTTTCGCGGCAAACTGCGCCGACGTCAGGTCACCATTCTGACCGAAGAAGACTGGCAGGCGGCATGCCACGAAATCGGTCGAGATGACATTCACTGGACCGAACGCCGCGCCAACCTTTTTGTCCGCGGGATTGCCTTGCCACGCAGCAAAGGCAGCAAACTTTCAATCGGTGACGTGGTGTTTGAAATTACCGGTGAAACAGACCCGTGCAATCGCATGGATACGGTTGCCATGGGACTGCAAGAGGCTTTGAGACCAGACTGGCGGGGTGGTGTGACCTGTCGCGTGATCACGGGTGGCACAATCACCATCGGTGATCCGGTGACCGAGGACACCTAGTTTCCGCCAACACCAAGTCGTTGGCAAAGCTGTGGTGGCGAAAGGCTGACAAGTTCAGCCAACTCAATATACGGGTCTCCAGACAATCCCAGAAGTCTGGCAAAGGCCGGTTCTGTCTTGGTTCCCGCTTGCTTCAGCGCCCTGACCTGATGGGCAAATTCATCGCCCATCACACAAAGTATCCTCGCCTCGACCAGCATATGGACAAAACCGTATTGCAAGCGTGTCGGACAATCGGTGGCAAAGATTTCGATCGGCAGACCGTCACACTCAAATCGGACAACCAACGCTGCCGCGACATGGCTGGTTGCAGGACGCTTGTGGAGACGATAACCGTCAAAATGACCGAACGCCCGGCCTGAAAATTCAGAAAACACCGTCAAATCAGGGACGTTGCACAGGATATCAATGTCAGATTCCGGCACATCAATCGCTAGCGGCAAGGTCCCGACAACCTCGGGCTGATACGCCGCCAAACAATCAATTAGCCGGTGACGGTCAAGAATTTCGGCAGCCTGTGCCCCACGTGGAGACGCATTTGCAAGCCGGCCCCCCCCGGAAAAGCCATTGCCATCCAGTCCTTCTGGCCAATCCATTACCGTTTGGTTCATGTTTGAAATCATTCTGTTTCTTGACCCTGGGCCAATAGGGGGCTAGCTGATGAAGGCCTTACCACAATGAAAGCCTCTGGCCCAGATGCTTGATATCCTTGCCGTTACATTGCCGATATTCCTGATCATCGCCATTGGCTATATCGCTGTCTATCGCAACATCGTTGCGCAAACGGTCGCGCGTGGCATGGGGGCATTTGTGATCAACTTTGCCCTGCCATGCCTTTTGATCCGCACCTTGATTGCCCATGACATCAATAAGGTGTTCGACACCAACTATCTGGCGGCATATGGCAGCGGGTCCTTGATCGTGTTTGCGCTGGGCTACTTCTTTGCCCGATTGATCGCCAAGAAAAGCCAACAGAATGCCGCCCTGCAGGGTATGGGCATGTCGATGTCCAACAGCGGCTTTATTGGCTATCCGATTGTTCTGCAGCTGCTTGGTCCGACGGCGGGTATTGCACTGGCACTTTGCTTTATCATCGAAAATCTGGTGATCACGCCACTAACCCTGATAATGGGCGACAGTGCCGAGGCACAGGGCACTAGTCGTTGGCAAATTCTGCGCAAGACCTTTACCCGGCTTGCACGCAATCCAATCATTGTCGCCATTGTGATCGGAATGAGCATTTCGATTTCTGGGATCACATTGCCCGGTCCGATCTTTTCGGTGATTGATATGCTGGCCTCGGCGTCGGGCCCGGTGGCACTGTTTGTCATCGGTGGCGGGCTTGTTGGGCTCAAACTGCGCGGTTTGCGTTTCGACATGGCACGCATCGTGTTTGGCAAACTTGTGCTGCACCCGTTGATCATTTTCCTTTTGCTGGGCCTTATCCCCGATCTTGATCCGGTGATGAAGATCGCTGCCGTCGGTTATGCCTGTGCCCCGATGTTTAGCGTCTACCCGATCTATTGTCAGCGCTACGGGCACGAAGCAATGGGCGCGGCATCCCTGATGGCAGCCACATCGCTGTCCTTTATCACCATCAGCACGGCACTTTGGTTGCTTGATAGTACCGCGGTATTCGGGCCATTGCCTTAGGCAACCGCCCGAAACCACAGTTTCAAATCTGCCCGCAGAAGAGTCAGCCCGGAATTTCACCCGCGTGGGCAAGGATTTCCTCGGCCTGGCGGATTTCCTGTTGCTGGGCCCACATCTCGGCATAAAGGCCGTCACGATCAAGCAATTCCTGATGGCGGCCACGTTCGGCCACCTGCCCATCGCGCAGCACGATGATTTCATCGGCGTCAATCACCGTGGACAGTCGGTGCGCAATAATCAGTGTGGTATGCCCGCGCGACACTTCACGAAGCGCCTGCTGGATATCCTTTTCTGTGCGGGTATCAAGGGCGGATGTGGCTTCGTCAAAAATCATGATTTTCGGACGTTTAAGTAACATGCGCGCAATCGACACGCGTTGCTTTTCACCGCCCGAAAGTTTCAGGCCACGTTCGCCAACCATGGTTTTGAAGCCTTCGGGAAGGCCTGCGATAAATCCGTCAATGCTGGCAAGCTTGGCGACATTTTCGATCTCGCCCTGTTCCGAACCGGGCCGGCCATAGGAAATGTTATAGGCAATGGTATCGTTAAACAGGACGGTATCCTGCGGCACGATGCCAATCTCGCGACGAAGCGAGTTCTGTGTGACGTCGCGGATATCCTGACCATCAATTGTGATCTTGCCACCCGACACATCATAAAACCGGAACATCAGCCGCGTCAGGGTCGATTTGCCTGCCCCGCTTGGCCCGACCACGGCAACGGTTTTGCCCGCCGGCACTTCAAAGCTGACCCCCTTAAGGATCTTGCGATCCGGGTTGTAGGAGAAATGCACGTCTTCGAACCGGACGGTTGCCGCATCACAGGCAAGGCTTTTGGCACCCGCCTTGTCTTCGACCTCCTTTTCGACATCCAGAAGCGAAAACATGCGTTCCATATCTGTTAGCGACTGCTTGATCTGGCGATAGACAAAGCCAAGGAAGTTGAGCGGCATGTAAAGCTGCAGCAAATAGGTATTCACCAGAACGAAGTCGCCGACCGTCATGGTGCCATCCTTGACCCCCTGGGCAGCCAGCAACATGTTCAGAACAAGGCCGACGGCAATGATCGCACCCTGCCCGACATTGAGCTTGGAAAGCGAGACTTGCGACTGCACAGCGGCAACTTCATAGCCCCGCAGCGCCTTGTCATAGCGGGTCGATTCATGGGCTTCGTTGTTGAAATATTTGACGGTTTCGTAGTTGATCAGACTGTCGATGGCCTTGGTGTTGGCCTCGTCGTCACGCTTGTTCATTTCGCGACGGAACTTCATCCGCCATTCGGTCACCACCAGCGTGAAGACGATATAGATCACAATGGTGGTAAAGGTGATCAGCGCAAACCAGACATCATAAAGCGCCCACAGGATGATCGAGACCATGAAGATCTCAAGCAAGGTCGGCAGGATGTTAAACAGCATGAAGGACAAAAGAAATTCAATGCCCTTCACCCCACGTTCAATCGCACGCGAAAGCCCGCCCATCTGACGATCCAGATGGAACCGCAGCGACAAACCATGCAGGTGCTCAAAAACGCTCAGCGCAGATCTGCGAATGGCGCGCTGGGCCACCTTGGCAAAGACCGCATCGCGCATCTCGCCAAAGGCCGAAACCAGAATCCGCACAAGGCCATAACCGACAATCAGCGCCACCGGCACGACAATCAGGGCGGTGGTATCTGTTGATCCCGACTGGGCAGCGTTTGCCGCCGCATCACCGGCCTTGTCACCACCGCCAAGTGCATCGACCGCGTATTTGTACAGCACCGGAATATAGACGTTTGCCACCTTGGCCCCGACCAGAAACAGCAGAGCCAGAACAACACGCACCTTGAGCTCAAACTCGCCGCGCGGCCACAAATAGGGCAGGAACGTCTTCACGACGCCGAACTCTGCACGCGCAGTCGGTTGATCGGAACCCATATTTTTCAAAACCTTATCCCCAATCAGCAACCGGGCAGCATTGCGGTATGTGCACGGCATGTCATCTCTTTGTGTCATCAACAGATGGACCGCTACGCACTATTTGGCAAGCATTCAGCGCGCTTTGTCCACTCAAGGACATTGCAGATGGCCGGTTTGATGTCTATTTTGCCAATTTGTTGATAAAATCTCAGAACAATTGGCCAAGTGCGTTTTGCACTGGCCAGAATGACAGGAACGGAACCAGGACCATGACGGCGCTTGCCAGTATCGAAAGCCAGGATATCGCAGCACTGATGCGCGATATGGGAATCAAGGCCCGCAAGGCGGCACTCGAACTCGCACAGGTCCCGGCCGAGCCAAAGGAAGCTGCCCTTAAGGCCGCAGCCGCAAAACTGCGCGAAAACGCAGATACCATCCTTGCCGCCAACGCCAAGGACATGGAAGCCGGTCGCGCCAAGGGCCTGACGGCGGCCTTGCTGGACCGTCTGGCACTGGATTCTGATCGCATAGAAGGCATCGCTAAGGGTATTGAGGCCGTTGCCGAGTTGCCCGATCCTGTCGGCCGTGAGCTGGCGCGTTGGAGCCCGGAACATAACGGCCTTGATATCGCGCGCGTATCTGTCCCGCTTGGCGTGATTGGCATCATCTATGAAAGTCGCCCGAATGTGACGGCCGATGCCGGTGCGATGTGTATCAAATCGGGAAATGCCGCCATCCTGCGCGGTGGGTCTGAAAGCTTTCACTCATCGCGTGCGATCTTTGACTGCATGGTGGCTGGCATCCGGGAAGCAGGCCTTCCCGAAAATGCCCTTCAGATGATCCCGGTGACGGATCGTGCCGCAGTTGGCGAAATGCTGAAACTGTCGGATTACATTGATGTCATCGTTCCGCGCGGGGGCAAGTCGCTGATTGCGCGCATCACGGATGAAAGCCGCATTCCACTGTTCAAGCATCTGGAAGGGCTTTGCCACACCTATGTCCATGCCAGTGCCGATCCGCAAAAGGCGGTCGACATTGTTGTGAATGCCAAGATGCGCCGTGTCGGGATTTGTGGCGCGACGGAAACCATCCTGATCGATAGTTCGGTCGCAGGCCGTCTGTTGCCCCGCATTTCCGAGGCACTGGTTGCCAAGGGCTGCGAACTTCGCGGGGATGAAACCGCACAGGCGATTGATGGTCGCATCAAACCGGCCACGGCCGACGATTGGGTCACCGAATATCTTGATGCGATTGTGTCGATCAAGGTTGTGTCGGGCGTGCAAGAGGCGGTTGATCACATCAACACGTTCGGATCGCACCATACCGATGCCATCGTTGCCGAAAACGCCACCGCGACGGCCACCTTCCTGAACGGGGTGGATTCCGGGATCGTCATCGTTAACGCGTCAACCCAGTTCGCCGATGGTGGCGAATTTGGCATGGGGGCCGAGATCGGCATTTCGACCGGCAAGCTGCATGCACGCGGTCCGGTCGGAGTCGAACAGCTGACCAGCTATAAATACATTGTTCGTGGTAACGGTCAGACCCGTCCATGACGTCATCTGCCCCCAGATCACATGCGGCCCCGCCACGGGTCGGCCTGTTGGGCGGGTCGTTCAATCCCGCCCATGAAGGTCACCTTCATATATCGCTCGAAGCGTTGAAACGCCTACAGCTTGATGCGGTCTGGTGGCTGGTGTCGCCGCAAAACCCGCTTAAGTCATCGACCGGCATGGCGGACCTTGCCGACCGCTTTGATTCGGCACTGATGATGGCAAAGCATCCCCGCATTGTTGTTTCTGCAATTGAAACCGAGCTTGGAACCCGCTATACGGCCGACACTCTTGCAGCCTTGCAACGCCGTTTTACCCGAACAAAGTTCGTTTGGCTGATGGGAGCAGACAACCTGGCCCAGTTCCATAAATGGAAATGGTGGGAAAGGTTGATTTTACGTGCTCCCATTGCGGTTCTCGACCGTGAAGGGTATTCTAACAGGGCATTGTCCGGAACCGCCGCGCGCCGTATGGAACGCTGGCGTATTCCCATGGACAGGGCGGGTTTGCTGGCCGATCTGGATGTTCCGGCCTGGGTATACCTGCCAATCAAGCGCCATCCGGCCTCTTCGACCGCAATTCGCGCCGAAGGCAGATGGCAGGTGTAAGCATCGCAGCGATGTATTTGGCTGGTGAAGTCCGGCCTTCGCGCGAAACATTAAGGTGGCGACCATAGGTACCGCAAAACAGACTCTGACCTCCGGCGAAATGCTTTCGCTGATCCAGAGAACGCTCGAAGATGACAAGGCCGAAGACCTTGTTACCATTGATCTGACCGATAAAACCTCCCTTGCCGATCACATGATCATCGCAACCGGCTCGTCATCGCGCCGGGTCGCATCCATGGCCGAACACCTTGTCGAAGCCATCAAGGATGCCGGTCAGGGCCGTGCATTGGCCGAAGGCAAGGAACAGGGTGACTGGGTTCTGGTCGATACGGGCGATGTCATCGTTCATCTTTTCCGTCCGGAAGTTCGTGCCTTTTACAACATCGAAGAGATGTGGGGCGTTGAAAACCCGGCTCTGAAACAGCAGGCAGCGCGGCTGTACTAACAGCCCGCGCTGTTTGGCGCCTGCCCAAGGCGGGTAACGGCGCCAAACAGATATCTTGCGTAACGGTCTGGATCGGCGACATGCAAATCACCCTTGCTGCGGTGGGACGGATGAAAGCCGGCCCCGAGAAAGATCTTTTTGACCATTACGCCGCCCGACTGCGCTGGCCCTTTGTGCTGCGCGAAGTCGAAGAAAAAAAGAAACTCCCGCCCAATCAGCTTAAAGACCGCGAAGCAGAACTTCTGCTTGGTGTCATTCCGGAAAATGCCTTCCTGATCGCGCTGGATGAGCGCGGCAAGGAATATGGATCGATCGAGTTTTCGCAAAAGCTTGAAGGCTGGATGGATCAATATGCTGGCAATATCACCTTTGCCATTGGCGGGGCGGACGGGCATGGCGCAGCCCTGAAAGCACGGGCCAATACGCTTTGGTCGCTGGGCAAGGCCACATGGCCGCATATGCTGGTCCGCGCCCTGATTGCCGAACAGCTGTTTCGCGCCCACGCCATTCAGACCAATCATCCCTATCACCGCGAATAATGCCGCATTGCGGCATACAGATAGGGGCAGGCCCTACCTGCAGTGCAAGGCACCCTATACCGTGGCTCAACTTATGCCCGAGAAAATAAAGATATTTTCTCGTTTTAGCCCATGCTGCCTTGCAACATGCAAACAGCGCCGCTAACATTCCCCACAAGAAAAAAATATTCCCAAAATCAAAGAATGACTCTTGGGCAATGGTAAGGCGTTGAATATGGAACAAACCGTTTTGGCTACGCGGGACGGAGAAACTGCACACAAGGTCGCCCAAACCAGTGCTGGCATCGAAGACCTGATGCGCGGGATCTCCACCGCACTGGATTACATCCAGCATCTTCTGGAATTTGCCAATACGGCGGGCGAAACCCAGGACAGCCTGATGCGCGAAATTGACGTGAGATCAAACAATCTGCGTGCAGGGCTTGATGATACCGGGCGCGAGATCGAAAACAGCACCTCTGTTGCCCATGACGTTCAGGAAGCCACCCGCGCCACAGTGGCCGCAAAGACCGACGCTATCCGAACCGACCTTGAACGCATCAGCGCCGAACTGGAAACCAAGGCCGAAGGTGCCAGCAAGGTCCTGAGCGCGATTGAGGATATCGGCAAGGGCATCAAGCTTTTGGCACTTAACGCCGCGATCGAGGCGGCGCGTGCCGGTGATCATGGCCGTGGATTTGCCGTTGTTGCCAAGGAAGTCGGCAATCTGGCGCAAAGCACCATGCAGCGCACCCACGAGGCGGTCGATCTGATTGATCTTTCGGATGTTACCAAGGCGCTGCGTGAAAGCATGGCCAGTATCGGTAATGACCTTGATAGCCTTGGCAATGAAATCGAAGGATCCCTGACGACCCTTCAGGAACGCTTTGCCAACATGTCGGAACGACTGGCTGACATTTCCGAGCACAATCAGGTGGTGTTTGAATTGCTGGCGGGCAGCAAGGATGCATCGGCCCGCACACGCGGCAAGGTCACCTGGGCGCATAATGATACCAAGGCACTGAGCACAAGCCTTTCGGATGCGACATTGGCGAAAGACAACCTTGCGCAGTTTTTGAAGTCCCATCACCTGCATGATGATCCGACATATGACCGACTGGCCGATATCAAGGCGCGCCGCAAAATCCGCATCGCCATTGAACCGGCCTTTGTCGGGCTGTCATTCCGCCTGAAGCCAAATGATCCGTTGCGCGGCCTTGATGCAGATTATGCAAGGGCACTTGCCAAGTGGCTGGGCGTTGACTGTGAATTCGTTGAACATCCCTGGGATCTTCTGACAGAGCTTCTTTTTGTTGGCGCAAAGCCCGGTGCACCGACCGCCGATGTGGTCTGGAGTGCCCTGCCCCCCAGCGACTTTTACAAGGGTGTCGCTTATTCAGATACCTACACGTATCTCAACTTTGCGCTTTGTCGGCGGGCCGGGAATACGGCGATCAATCGCCTTTCGGACCTTGATGGCAAGGTGTTGGGCATCATCAATGATCCTGTGGCGTTTCAGGTTCTTGAAGAACAGGGGCTGCGCTGGGCGGATAATGAAAGCAAGCCGGGCGGCGTCGCCAAGCTTTCCAACCTGATTGCCTATAGCGACCAGACACGCCTGCATGATGCCTTGGCCGACGGGGCCGTTGATGCCTTTGCGGTTGATCAGCCGATCTTCCACTGGGCGGCAAATAACCCGGAAAGCCCATGGCATGGCCGCATTGAAGTCCTGCCGGGTAATATCCTGCCGCTGCCTTATTACTATACTGCCGCCGTGGCCGCCGAACCGGCATCCTGGAAATTGCTGTGTGCGATCAACGAATTCATTGCCGAATTCCGTGGCACGTCTGCGCGCGCCGACATCGAAAAACTGTGGCAGGGCCAAGCGCTTGAACATCACCTGACCTACAAGGACGAGGTCGGAAACCTGGTCGGGGCCGATGAACTGGCAACCCTGTATCACGCCCATTGCCGCAAGTTCGGCATCGCCGATCACTAGACATTGCAACGCAACACAAAATTCTGGTGTGCCGGTGCAAGGCGCCCTGCAAGATTTGAAAAGCATTGCAACTTCAAGGCATCACAGCACCTGTTATCAACTTTCATAACATGCTGCCTTGCAACATTTTCCACCCGACGATAGAGTTTCCTTATAAGAAATAAAAATTCACAAAATTCAGTGGCAGTGGTGAGGCTTTGAAAAATGGAAGAAACCATCTTGGCACCGCGTGCGGACCTGGTCGATCAGGACGAGCTGCAACAGTCATCAGACACACAGCCCATGCAGGCGGATGCCCCACCACCACAAGCCGACCAACTTGACGGGCTGATGCGCGGTATTTCCACGGCCCTTGATTACATTGAAAACCTTTTGAAATTCGCCAATACGGCGGGCGAAACCCAAGACAGCCTGATGCGCGAGATCGATGTGCGATCCAACAATCTGCGCACCGGCCTTGAACAGACACGACGCGAAATCGAAGAAAGCACCCATACTGCCAACGATGTGCAGGAAAGCACGCGCGCAACGGTCTCGTCGAAAACCGATGCCATTCGTGGCGATCTTGAAAAGATCAGTCAGGACCTGGAAACCAAGGCCGAAGGTGCGGCAAAGGTTCTGAGTGCGATTGAAGATATCGGCAAGGGGATCAAGTTGCTCGCCCTTAACGCCACGATCGAGGCCGCCCGCGCCGGCGAACATGGGCGCGGCTTTGCAGTTGTTGCCAAGGAGGTTGGCAATCTGGCGCAAAGCACCATGCAGCGCACCAATGAGGCCGTCGATCTGATTGATCTGTCCGATGTCACCAAATCCTTGCGCGAAAGCATGGGCAATATCGGCAATGACCTTGATAGCCTGGGTGGTGAAATCGAAGAGGCGCTTGGCGGGCTTAAGGATCGCTTTGCCCAGATGTCGGGACGCCTTGAACATATCAGCGGCCACAATCAGGTCGTGTTTGAACTGCTCGATGCCAGCAAAGACTCATCGGCCCGCACACGCAGCAAGGTTAGTTGGGCATCGGGCGAAATCGCCAAACTTTCAAACTGCACCACCGATACAGCAAACGTATCGACCAAGCTTTCGCAGTTTCTGGCCGCCAGTTACATTCCCGAAGACCCGGCCTATGACCGCCTTGCCGATATCAAGGCGCGCGGCAAAATCCGCATCGCCATTGACCCGGCACTGGTCGGGGCATCGTTCCGCCCGCAAAAAGGTGGCCCGCTGCATGGTATTGATATCGACTATGCCAAGGCCTTTGCCAAATCCATCGGCGTTGAGTGCGAGTTCATTGAACATCCGTGGGATCTTTTGACCGAACTTCTGTTTGTTGGCAAAAAGGCCGGACAACCACCCGCCGATGTTGTCTGGTGCGCCTTGCCGCCCAACGATTTTTATAAGGGTGTCGCGTTTTCAGATACCTACACCTATCTGAACTTTTCGCTGATCCGCCGGCCGGACAACACATCGATCAACACCATTGCCGATCTTGAGGGCAAGGTACTGGGCACGGTTAATGACCCCGCCGCCCTTGCCGTGCTTGAAGATGTTGGTCTTCGCTGGGCGGATAATGAAAACAAACACGGTGGTATTGCCAAGCTTTCGAACATGATCGCCTATGGCGATATTTCGCGTGTGCATGATGCGGTTGCCGACGGAGCGATTGATGCCTTTGCCGGCGACCATCCTGTGTTTTACTGGGCGTCGAAGAACCCGCAAAGCCCTTGGCATGGTCGTCTGGAAGTTCTGCCCAAACCGATCCTGCCGCACCCGTTCTTCTATGTCGCGGCGGTCGCAGCGGAACCTGCGTCCTATCCGCTGCTTTGCGCCATCAACGACTTCATTGCCGATTTCCGCAAGACGCCGAAACGGGCCGAGATTGAAAAGCTTTGGCAGGGTCAGCCGATTGAACATCATCTGACCTACAAGGACGAAGCCGGTAATCTGATCGGGGCGGACGAACTGGCCAGCAGCTACCACGCCCATTGCCGCAAATACGGGCTGAATTCTGATTGACGGATTGCTTAAAACGGCTGGCGCGATGATGGTCCGGGCACTATCATCGCGCCATGGCAGCAAACAAGAAATCCCTTCGACAACAACGCATTCTTGGCGAACTGGACCTCGAACCGTCATTGCGGATCGCGGATCTGGCCGAACGTTTGAATGTCTCGAATGAAACCATTCGACGCGACTTTGACGAACTGACGTCGCAAGGGCTGATCAACCGTACCTATGGCGGTGCTGTCCGCCGTCAGGCCAGCGAACCGGGCCTGAATGAACGCCATCAACTTCACATTGCCGAACGCGAAAGCATCGCCAAGCAATCCGTCCCGGTTCTGGCCGGTGCGCGCCATATCATGATCGGATCCGGGGCCACGACGGTTCATGTCGCCAAACGACTGGCAGTGACCATGACGGATCTCACCGTCATCACCCATTCGTTTGGCGTTGCCACCGTACTTGCCATCAACCCGACGATCCGGGTGATCATGGCGCCGGGTCTTTATCACGCACAGGAAGGTGCGATGCATGGCGCGCAGACCGTGCGGTTTCTTGAAAACTATCGGGTGGAATGGGCCATTCTGGGGGCCAGTGGCCTTGATGGTGACGGGGCAAGCGATGCCCTTATTGAGGCAGCTGACGTTTATTCCGTCATGATGGAACGTGCCACGCGGAGCATGATCGTTGCTGATCACACCAAGTTCAATCAGGCCTTCCCGGCGCGCTATTGCGACTGGACGTCGGTCGATATTCTGGTCACGGATGAAAGCCCAATGGGGGTTCTTGATGAAACCATCCGTGCCGGCGGCTGTATGATCAAGGCCGCGACGCGCAACTGATCCCTAAATCGCGGTCCGGGCGCTTAGCGACAGGCGCGCAGCGACTTCGCCAGCGCCTCGATAAAGAAATCGACCTCGGACGATTTCAGGCAAAGCGGCGGGCGGATTTTCAATGTCTGGCCGTATTTCCCGGCCGCCCCGATCAGAACCCGGTTCTCGCGCATGGCATTAATGATATCACTGACCAGTTGCCCGCTGGTATTTTTCGGGTCGCCATCGGGTGACAGATCAACACCGATAAACAGGCCAGCCCCGCGTACATCGCTGATGCGGCCATCAATATCGGCCAGATGTAGCAACCCTTCGCGCAATGATTTGCCACAAAGTGCTGCATTGGTCTGAACGTTTTCATCGCGGATAACATTCAAAACGGCCAAGCCCGTCGCCGATGCCACCGGGCTTGCGGCAAAGGTGTTGAAATATCCGACATCGTCGCAAAATGCGCTGAGCAATTCCGGACGCACGGCAATGCCCGCCATCGGAAAACCATTGCCCATCGGTTTGCCCATGCTGACGATATCGGGTTCGACATCGTGTCGGGCAAAGCCCCAAAAGGCATCGCCGGTTCTGCCAAATCCCGGCTGCACTTCATCGGCAATAAACAGCCCGCCTGCCCGATGGACAATCGCGACCGCAAGACGCAGGAAACCACGCGGGTTGGAAAACACACCGTCACTCGAAAAAATGCTGTCGGCGATCAGGGCTGCTACCCCATAACCGCGATCCTGCAAAACCAGTGCGGCCTTGTTGACCTCATCTGCAAAACCAGCAGCGATATCATCGCCGTAGGTAAGCTTGCTGGGGGCTGGAATGGCAATGACGTGATCGGGCAGGTTGCCCCGTTTGAATGCAGATGGCGAAATGTCGGTCACCGCTGCCGTGTTGCCGTGATAGGCGGACTCAGTCACGATAAAACCACTGGCACCCGTCGCACGCTGGGCAATGCGCAACGCAAGGTCATTTGCCTCGCTGCCACTGCAGGTCAGGACGATGTTTTCAAGGTAATTCGGAAATGTCGCCTTCAGACGATCGAGATATTCCTCGGTCGTTTGGTGCAGATAACGACTGTTGATATTAAGCTTCGCGGCCTGCTCGGCCATGGCGGCCACCACACGCGGATGGCAATGCCCGACCGAGGGCACATTGTTATAGAAATCCAGATAGCTGGTGCCATCCGCCGCCGTCATCCAGCAGCCTGATCCCGACACCATTTCAATCGGATCGCGGTAAAACAGAACCGATGCCGCGCCAAAGTTCCGGGTGCGGCGCGACAAAAGGTCATCGCCCTCCTTGGTCTGCGCGAAAGACGTTTTGCCATCATAGGCGTTCATATCAAGGATAGGGCGCACAGGCTTCATTTCGCATTCTCGGCTGTCAGATAATCCTGCGCCATTTGCAGGGTCCCGGCGGTAAAGCCCGTGCCCATTTCCTGCGCGGTCGGTGTTTCCGGATGACTTGCGATCCAGGCAGTCAAAAGCAGGCGACGCAGCATCACAAAGCTATCAAGCATCGCCGCGTCACTGGCCGAAAACGGGGCTACGGTCCGGTATCCTTCGACCCAGGCCTCTTTCAGTGCCGGGACAATCGGATCAAGTTCGATAAAGCTGATCGCTGCTGCAAAGTCATAACCAAACCAGCCAAAACCGCAGTCATCGAAATCAATCACACCCAGCCGGTCGCCATCGACCAGAAGGTTTGCCAAACGCAAATCGGCGTGGATCAGACCATATCGATCATTGCCCATCCCGAAAGACGCAAGCTTCTGATCAAGATGGCTGCATAGACGTTCAAGCAACGCCAGACCATCGTCATCAAGGCCCGTTGCGTCCCGCCAATCCCCCCAATGCGGATTGGCGCCAAGGGTGGTATCGAACGTCCAGCTTTTGCGCACAAAATTAACCGATCGCGTCCATTGCCGCGCATGACCATGCAGGCGCGCACTGATCGCGCCCAGCTTGAAAAATCCATCAACCAGCGCCTCATCAGCAGAGGGTTCGGCGCCACGCATGAAATCAAACGCGACCACATGGCGACTGACCCCGCCCTGATCAAACTCGGCAACCAGTGACCCGTCACTGCGCATGCGTGGCTTGGGTGTGTCGACGATGTCACTGGCCCGAAGGGCATTGATCCAGGCGAGCTCAGACTCGATTTCCGCACGGGTGTGATAGCCCGGCCGATGAACGCGCAGAATCAGTTTTGCTCCGCTATTTGGATCGGTTGCCAAAAAGGTCGCATTTTCCGAAACGGTCAGAAGAGACACCTCGGCATCCGGCTCCATGCCCCAACCGGGCAGCACTGATATGGCGCCCTCTTTTAGGACATCAATCATGTTGTCATCGTAAATGCCGCCCAATTGATGCCTCCTGTCGCTATCTCTGAACGCCTCGAAACGGATGTTGCGCCCCGTTCCACGACCGCCTCAATGCTATTTTGTGAATAATGCGGCACGAAATGTGTAACTTGCAACATTTTTTGTTGCATCACGGAATATTTCGACCAATCATCGAGAAAACATAACGCAGCGCACAATCACGGAACCGGCAATCCGCAGCACACCGCAAAGCTGGCGCATTGCCCAATGACTTCACGAAAGGATCGACCATGCTGACTTCGATTTCCGGCAAAAGCGTCATCATCACCGGTGGCTCAAAGGGCATTGGCAAGGGCATCGCCAAGGTATTTGCCAGCAAGGGCACCAAGGTCATGATCGCCGCCCGCACCGAAAAGGACGCGGCCGCGACGGTGGATGAAATCAAGGCTGCCGGGGGCACCGCCGATATGTTCCTGTGTGATGTCTCGGATTTTGATCAGGTTTCCGCGCTTGCCGACTACACGGCCAAGACCTTTGACGGGATTGATATCCTGTGCGCCAATGCCGGAATCTTTCCACAGGTCAAGATGGTCGATATGACGGCGGATGACTGGGATCAGGTGATGTCGACCAACCTTAAAAGCAGCTTCTTGTGCGTGAAGGCCTGCATTCCCTATTTCGAAAAACTCGGCAAGGGTCGCGTGGTGATCACGTCCTCGATCACCGGGCCGGTTACCGGTTATCCCGGATGGTCGCACTATGGCGCGTCAAAGGCCGGCCAGCTTGGCTTTATCAAGACCGCCGCCATGGAATTGTCGCGCTATAACACGACAATCAATGCCGTCATGCCCGGCAATATCATGACAGAGGGACTGGCCGATCTTGGCGAGGATTATCTGAGCTCGATGGCAAACTCGATCCCGCTGAAACGTCTGGGCAGTGTCGAGGATATCGCCAATGCCGCCCTGTTCTTTGCATCCGATGAAGCGGCCTATATCACCGGCCAGCAGATCGTGGTCGATGGTGGTCAGATCCTGCCGGAATCGCTTGAGGCACTTGAAGAGATCTAAGCCTTCATCCTGCGCCAAAATCGCACAGAAACACAAAGCCCGCATCCGGTTCACCAGATGCGGGCTCGTTTATTTTCGGGCTTAGGCCAAACCGTACTGGCTGCGCACAACACCGGAATTGTATCGCTCGGACGCCAGAAGACGGGGTTTGATGCCCCCGGCGTCACGCCCGAACAACGATATTCCAGAGCCCAGCACTTCCGGGATCGTAAAGATATCAAGCTGATCGGCAAAACCGCCAAACAGGAACTGTGTCACCACACTGCCCCCGCCGACGACCCAGATGTCACCGTCCGCTGACCGCCGGTCGCGCAATTGATCGACCAGTTCGATGATACTCCCGCCATAGGCCTCGGTATTGGCAGGCCGATCTTTGGGCAGGTCGCGTGAAGTCAAAACGATTGTGCGGCGGGCCTCATAGGGCCAGTCGCCAAATTCCATCACCTGATCAAAGGTGTTTCGCCCGATGATCAGCGTACCGACGGAGTCCAGAAAGTCATCAAAGCCGAACTCGGCCGGGTCATATTCCCCCAACCAGTCCACCGCACCATTAGCACGCGCAATGAAGCCATCTAGACTGACCGCGATGTAAATGCGGAACAGTTTTTTGCTCATGTCTATGTCCAACCGATATTGGGGTCTTTGCCCCTATTTTTAGTCGGCAAATCATAGCAAAACACCAACCGCAAGTCGCAAGAAACAAGAACAGAAAACCGTATAATTTACATATCAGATACCCAAAAGCCCGGTTTTCCGCCCTATTCTTAAGAGTTGGGATCAGCACTCGACCACGTTGACATTGACCGCAAGACCGCCCTGGCTGGTTTCCTTGTACTTGCTTTGCATGTCGAGTCCCGTCTGACGCATGGTCTCGATCACCTTATCAAGCGACACGGTATGCTGTCCGTCACCGCGCAATGCCAGACGTGCCGCATTGATCGCCTTGACCGCACCCATGGTGTTGCGTTCGATGCAGGGCACCTGCACCAGACCGCCAATCGGATCGCAGGTCAGGCCAAGGTTATGTTCCATCCCGATCTCGGCAGCGTTTTCGACCTGTTCGGGCGTTCCACCCAGCACGGCACACAGCGCGCCAGCCGCCATTGAACAGGCAACACCGACCTCGCCCTGACAGCCAACTTCGGCCGCCGAGATTGAGGCGCGCTTTTTATAGATCGATCCGATGGCCGCCGCAGTTAAAAGGAATTCACGAATTTTGTGCTGATTGGCGTTGGCACCAAACTTCTCGTAATAACGCAGAACCGCGGGAATAACACCGGCCGCCCCGTTCGTTGGTGCGGTCACAACCCGACCACCTGCGGCGTTTTCTTCGTTCACGGCAAGGGCATAAAGATTAACCCAGTCAATCACTGTTAGCGGATCTCGCAGGCCGGCTTCGGGCTTTTCGGTCAGTTCCTTGTAAAGGTTTGATGCCCGGCGTTTAACATTCAGGCCACCGGGCAAGATACCGTCGGTTTTGATGCCACGGTCAATGCAGTTCATCATCGCGTCGTGAACGCGATCAACAAAAGCGATGGTTTCATCAGAGCTGCGCCAGCTTTGCTCGTTCTCCATCATGATTTCCGCGATGGAGCGCCCCTCGCGCTTGCAGATTTCCATCAGTTCATCGGCGGACGAAAACGGAAATGGCAAGGTGATGTTATCGCCGGAATATTCCGCACCGTGATCGTCACTGGAAACGATAAAGCCACCCCCGACCGAGAAATATTCCTGGGTATGGATTTTCACGCCATCGTGGTCAAAGGCAGTAATGCGCATGCCATTGGGATGCTGCGTCAGGGTTTCGGTGAAATGAAACACCAGATTGGTATCGCGGTTAAACGCAACCGGATACTGCCCGTAAAGCTGCAACTGACTGGTTTCATCAATCGCCTTCACAGTCGGCACAATATCATCAGGATCAATATTGCGCGGGCGCTTGCCATTCAGGCCCATGATCACCGCAGTATCGGTTGCGTGCCCCTTGCCGGTCAGGGCAAGCGACCCATAAAGATCAACCACAACACTGCCGGTCTTTTGCAAAAGATTGCGCGCCTCAAGCTCAAGGCAGAAACGATATCCCGCACGCATCGGGCCAACCGTATGCGAACTCGAAGGACCGATACCAATCGTGTAAAGGTCGACAACCGAAAGGTTGACGTCATGTTGGGATTTCTTTTGCGATCCCGAAGAGGGATCGGTCGCGGGATTTGTCATCAAGGGCCTCCTTCACGGCTCAATAACGCGCTTGTTTTCGCGCTGTTTACGAACCGGTGTTTTTGCCCCCTCTGTCCCTTGACCTGAGATTATCCGCCCTGCCCGATCAAGATCGGCTTGGGGCGTTCATCCTTCGGTGGAAACCTGACCAGCGCTTTCTCCCAGGCGCTTTTTGGTTTCTCTCTCCAGAGCCTCTTCCGTGACGGTCCATCTGCCTGAGAGTGTTTATGAGGCATTGCTCCTTCGGCGCCGTACATCATGCAAATCGCGTGATATCCGAACTCTCCCGTCACGGTGCGAGATAACATTTCTGCCACCTCAGAGGTTCACCGTCAGATTGAACACTATCTGCGTCTTTAGACACTGTCAAAAGAACTGGTTTGCATCTGCAAAATTTTCTGCGGCAGATGCTGTTAAGCAACGGTAATCGTGCTAAATTGCCCGGGTAATTGATGTACCTGTCGTGCGCGAAGACTGACCCACCCTGTCCGCATGGCGGGATTGATAGCGAAAGAGCCCGTAAGTCACCATATTTACGGGACATTCAGCCTTTTCCTTTATCTGTGGGGTTTATGAACGTGACTGTATCGAATTCCGTAAAGCGCCCGCGCCCTGTGGTGCTGTGCATTCTGGACGGCTGGGGTTATCGCGAAGAAAGCAAGGACAACGCTGTCGCCCTTGCCAACACGCCTGTCTGGGATGACCTTTACGCCAACAATCCAACCGGGTTCCTCAAGGCCTGCGGTCTGGATGTTGGCCTGCCCGAAGGTCAGATGGGCAATTCGGAAGTCGGCCACATGAACCTGGGTGCTGGCCGTGTGGTCATGCAGGAACTGCCCAAAATTGACGAGGCCGTCAAAACCGGCACCATCGCCGATACCGACACCGTCAAAAAGATCATCGCCAAACTTTCCGATTCCAAGGGCGTTTGCCATATCGCGGGTCTTCTGTCCGAAGGCGGGGTGCATTCCCATCAGGCCCACATGGCTGCCCTAGCCAAGATCATTGCGAGTGCCGGTGTGCCGGTAAAAATTCACGCCTATCTTGATGGCCGTGATACCGCACCGAAAAGTGCCGCCAAGTTCCTTGAGAAATTCCGCGCCCTGATCGGCGATGCTGATGTTGAAATCGCCACCGTCACCGGCCGTTATTACGCCATGGACCGCGACAATCGCTGGGAACGCGTAAGCCAGGCCTATTTCACCATGGTTCAGGGCAAGAATTACGCCGATGGCCGCGGTGCTGACAGTGCGGAGGCTGCGATTGCCAACGCCTATGAAGCCGGCACCACCGATGAATTCGTTCTGCCAACCGTGATTGGCGATTATGACGGCATGAAGGACGGCGACGGCCTTCTGATGACCAATTTCCGGGCGGATCGCGCACGTGAAATCCTTGCCGCCCTTTGCGCACCGGAATTTGACGGCTTTGATCGCCGCACGCCGGTCAAGTTCGCCGTTCAGGCCGGGATGGTCGAATATTCGTCCGAACATGCCAAATACATGGATGCGATCTATCCGCCGCAGACCCTGCCAAACATCTTTGGCGAAGTGGTTTCCAAGGCAGGTATGAAGCAGCTTCGCATCGCCGAGACCGAAAAATACCCGCATGTTTCGTTCTTCTTTAACGGCGGCGAAGAACAGGTATTCGAGGGCGAGGACCGCATTCTGGTCGCCTCCCCCAAAGTCGCGACCTATGACCTGCAGCCGGAAATGTCGGCACCGGAAGTCACCGAAAAACTGGTCGCCGCCATCAAGTCGGAAAAATACGACACCATCATCCTGAACTTTGCCAACCCCGACATGGTCGGCCATAGCGGCATCCTTGAAGCCGCGATGAAGGCCGCCGAGGCGGTTGATACCTGCCTTGGCAAGGTGATTGATGCGATCAAGTCTGTCGGTGGCGTTGCCTTTGTTACTGCTGATCACGGCAACTGCGAAGTGATGGTCGATCCGGAAACCGGTGAACCGCACACGGCACATACACTTAATCTCGTTCCGACCATCCTTGTTAACGGTCCGGAAGGGGTAACATTGGAAGATGGTCGTTTGGCCGATGTCGCACCGACCTTGCTGCAATTGCTTGGCGTGCCGCAACCGGCAGAAATGACTGGTAAACCCTTGCTTAAGGGCCTGAAACAGAATGACGCGCTTCTTGCGAGCTAAGTTAGCTTATGAGATCGCCCTGCCTGCGCTGATCGCTTTTGCGGTTTTTGCTGCAGGCGGGGCTGCGCCTTCTTTTGCCCAATCGCTGCAAAAGGTTGATCAGCAACTTGATCAACTTGAAAACCAGCTTTCCGAACAGCAAAAGCAGGAAGAGTTCCTGTCGCGCAAATCACGGGAACTCTGGACCGAGGAACAAGCCCTTCAGTCCGAGGCGATATCTGTCGCCAGACGCACCCAGCGCCTTGAAACGACGCTGACCGAGCTGGAAGATCAGCTCGAAACGCTTGAAGCACGTGAAAAGGTCGCAGCCACCAGCCTCGAAGACAAGGCCGGGCAATATGCCCGCATCCTCATGGCCCTGCAGCGCCTGTCGACCACCCCGCCCGAAGCGGTTATTGCCCTCCCGACATCTCCGCAGGATACGTTGCGTTCGGCAGTGTTACTTAAGGCCGCCCTGCCCGGTGTCGAACAGCACGCCCGCGATTTGCGCAAGGAACTGGGCGAAATTGCCACGCTGCGCGAAGATATTCGCAATCGGCGCAGCGAATTGGCCGCTGCCACCCAGGAATTGCAACAAGAACGCGCATCTCTTGCCGCCCTTCTGGATGAAAAGCGCCGCCTACGCGCCCAGACAGAGGCCGAAGCCGAAGAAGCCGCCAAGGCGGTAAGTGCACTTGCCGATGAAGCCAAATCACTGGGCGAGCTTTTGCGTAATCTGGAAAATCGTGCCGAAGGGCTGCCACGCCCGCGCGCCCGTCCGGAAGTTCGTGTTGCGACACGTACCGAACCGGATGCAGACACGCTTGGTGCGACAACAATTGCCAAAAACACACCGCCACCGCCGCCCGAAAGCAAATCTGATGCGGGCAAGACCGGCGGCAACGACACCAGCGACGAAGAATTCGCTGTTGGCAGCTCGATCACACTGGCACAAGGCAACCTCCGCATGCCCGCCAGTGGTAAAGTGGTTACACTTTTTGGTGAAAAATCACGCGGCCCGGATGGTTTGACCGTAAACAGGTCCAAGGGAATTGAGATCAGCACACGCGCAAATGCGCAGGTTGTCTCACCTTTTGACGGCAAAGTTGTCTTTGCAGGTCCGTTCCGCGGATATGGCCGGCTCTTGATTATCGAACACGGCGAAGGATACCATAGCCTTATCGCCGGTTTTGATCGGCTGGACAGTGTGGTAGGACAATATCTATTGGCGGGCGAACCTGTTGGTATTATGGGTGAAACTTCGCCAAAACTATATCTGGAGATGCGCCAGAACGGGGAAGCAATCAATCCGCTTCCATGGCTGGCCTCGAAAAACGGCAAGGTAAGTGGATGAAAACCTCACGATTGGCAGTACTCGCACTCGCGACCGGCATGACTATCGGCCTTGCGTCGCCAGTTTTGGCGCAATCTTCAACCTCCTCGGCTGAGACCTATCGGCTGCTCAACCTGTTTGGCGATGTGTTCGAACAGGTCAAAAGCAAATATGTCGAAGACGTCGATGACAAAAAACTGATCGAAGCGGCCATCAACGGCATGCTGACATCGCTTGATCCGCACTCCTCATATCTGAATATGGATAATTTCGAGGAAATGCAGGTCGATACCCGCGGCGAATTCGGTGGTCTTGGCATCGAAGTCACCATGGAAGACGGCTTTGTCAAAGTCATCGCCCCGATCTATGACACGCCCGCCGAAAAGGCAGGCCTTCAGCCGGGCGACTTCATTACGCATATCGATGGCACCGCCATTCGCGGCATGACGCTGAATGACGCGGTTGAGATGATGCGCGGCAAGGTCAATACCGACATCGTTCTGACCATCATTCGCAAGGGTGAACAGGCACCATTTGACGTGACCCTGACCCGTGCGGTGATCAAGATCCAGTCGGTCCGCGCCGAACCGAAAGACGATATCGGCTATATCCGTATCACCAAGTTCAACGAACAGACCGCCAGCGGCCTGCAGCGCGCCATTGCTGACATGCGCGAAGAAATCGGTCCTGAAATCAAGGGTCTGGTGATTGACCTGCGCAACAACCCGGGCGGTTTGCTTGATCAGGCGATTTCGGTTTCCGATGCCTTCCTTGATAAGGGTGAAATCGTATCGACCCGTCCGCGTGATACCGAAAACACCGAACGTTACAATGCACGCAGCGGTGACCTCAGCGAAGGTTTGCCGATTGTTGTTCTGATCAATGATGGCTCTGCTTCGGCTTCCGAAATCGTTGCAGGCGCGCTTCAGGATCACCGCCGTGCGGTCATTATGGGTACGCGAAGCTTTGGCAAGGGATCGGTCCAGACCATCCTGCCGATGCCCGGAAACGTGGCACTTCGTCTGACCACGGCGCGCTATTACACGCCGTCAGGCAAATCCATTCAGGAAGTCGGCATTGTGCCGGACATCATTGTTCCGCAGGCACGCGTCGAAAGCATCGAGGCGGATACCCGTCGCTCCGAAGCATCGCTTAGTGGCGCCCTTCGCAACGAGGACGAAGGCATCACAGATGCGGAACAGGATGCAAATTCCCGCCGTGACGAGGCCGAACAGCTGGCGATTGATGATTATCAGCTGTCGCGTGCGCTTGACATGATCCGGGGTATTTCGCTGTTTGGCCCGCGTCCGAATGGGTAAGGTTGGACCCGGCATCGTGAGAGACTAGTTGCGCGTGTTCAGGAAAATCCTAAATTCCCTGCCGTTCCGAAAGAAAAAGAACGGTGACATCGACGAGGACATGGCCAGTGATTTGGCCGACGACCTTGGCGACGGGATGACTGACGCCGACGACGATGAAGACAACGTCAATCTCGATGACTTGCCCTTTAATGAACTGCCGATCGAAGTGCAGTTCAAACGAATGCCAAAGCGACCGAAATCACGGCGTAGCTGGCTTTCGAAACTGCTGATCATTACCCTGTTCCTGTCGCCATTTTGCGCAACAGCGGTCGCGATGATCCCGGTGCTTGATCCGGAAACCGGCTGGCGGCTGTTTCATGCTGGCGGGCCGGAAGCCACGATCACGGTTCCGGGCACCGAACGCGAACTCCAAGAAGAAATCGCGCGCGGTGTTAAGGACATTCAGGATCGCGATCGCGCCGCGATGGAGGCAGCAAATGGTGCGAATGGCCAAGGTCAGTCGGCCGAAGACATTGCCGGCAACCTTGATGGCGTTTCCGACCTGATCGGAACACCGGGCACAACCGATGGCACCGGTGATGGCGCCCCGACACCAGAAGAACTCGCCGCCCTGATCGAGGAAGAAGGATCGTTCGACGAACCGATCGAACCCGATCCCTTGCGCCCGGCCCCGCTGCCCGGTCTTGACGAGGAAGGCAGTTTTGGCCGCATCCCGCGTATCGGCGATGATGGCACCACACCGTTTGAAGCCTACAAGCGCCCGTTCGAACTGCCCGAAGGTACCCCGGTTGTCGCCGTCATGCTGACCGGGGTTGGCCTGAACGAAGAACGCACCGACGCGGCCATCAATGATCTGCCGCTGAACATTTCACTGGCGATTTCGCCCTATGCCCGCGATTTGCAAACGGTTGCCCGCGAAGCGCGCGCCATGGGCCACGAGGTTTTCCTTGAACTTCCTATGGAACCGGCAGACTTCCCGCTGTCAGACCCCGGACCGCGCGCACTTTTGACATCCCTCTCAGAGGGTGAAAACCTTGTCCGTCTGGAATGGTTGTTGGCACGTTTCCCAGGCTATGCCGGTCTGGTCAGCCGTCAGGGGTCGAAATTCGGCAGCCTCGATAGCGCCATTCGCCCGGTGATCGAATTCATTTCGCGTACTGGTCTTATGTATGTCGAAGGCACCGGAAGCGGTGTCGCCAGCTATGGCGCGCAACTGGCGGCAAACGATGGAACACCGAATGCGATCAGCAATGTCATCATTGATGACACACCAAGCCGCCGCCACATTGACAGGCGACTGGCCGAACTGGTCGAGATCGCCAAACGCAATGGCGTAGCCGTCGGGATCGCGCAATCCTACCCGGTGACGATCCAGCGACTACGCAACTGGGCCTTCCGCCTGAAACGCCAGGGGGTCGTTCTGGTCCCGGTCAGTGCCGTATCAGGCCAGCAGGTCACGCCGCAATCTGCCGACGAGGCAGAGGCCGCCCGTCTTGAAGCCGAAGAACGCGAACGTGAGGTCATGGCCGAACAGGCAGAGCAGGAAGAAGCACTTTCGGAACCTGCCGATCCTGCGGAGCCCGACGAACCCGCCAACACAATCGAGAACTAATGACAGATGCCGGTACCCCGGCCCTGTCAGTCAGGAGCAGTCATGGCAAAGAAGTCCGACACCCCGAACGCAGACAAAGTCACGGCAGATGATCTTCCGTATCGGCCATGCGTCGGTATTGCCCTGTTTAACGCAGACGGATTGGTCTGGATGGGGAACCGTTTCGGGTTTGAAGGCGCCTGGCAACTGCCACAAGGCGGTATTGATGATGGCGAAACGCCGATTGAAGCCGCCATGCGCGAACTCAAGGAAGAAATCGGCACCGACAAGGCCGAAATCATTTCCGAAACACCGAACTGGCTGACCTATGATCTGCCCGAACACCTGATTGGCAAGGCGTTCAAGGGCAAGTATCGCGGCCAGAAACAAAAATGGTTCGCCATGCGCTTTACCGGCAAGGACAAACACATCAATATTGATGTCCCGGATCCGGAATTTGACAGCTGGCGCTGGAACGATCTGGCGACCCTGCCGGACCTTATCGTGCCGTTCAAAAGGCCGGTTTATTTACAAATTGCCGCCGAGTTTCATGACATACCGCAAAGAATTCGCGAAAAGGGTCAGGCATAAGACGATGTTTGCGGTTTGATCGCAGTACAGTTTTCGATAAATTTGAATAACAAACATTCGGCTTAGAGGAGTTCCAACATGGGTATGGATCGGTTGATCTTTGGTGTTCTGACCATCGTGGTCGGTCTTTTCGGCCTGTTTTACGCGTCAGGTTCGCAGGACGGTTATTCCTACTTCGTCGGACTTGCGATGTTCATTGGTGCCGTACTGTTCATGTTCCATCTGATCAAGGGCCATTATGACCAGCTCGAAGCGTCCGATCACTGATCGCTGTTTTTGATGTGTCATCGGATTTATGCGCCCCAACCTCTGGTCTGGGGCGCTTGTTTTTGTCTGCACCTCTCCTCGATGCTTCAAATGACATCCGAAACGCGATAAGACTTTCCCCATGAGCAATACACACTGGGATCCCGCCCGCTACGGTTTGTTTGGCAATGAACGCCTGCGACCGGCCATCGATCTGATTTCGCGTTTGCCCAAACCGGCAAGCGGATTTTCACCGCATCATATTGTCGACCTTGGCTGTGGCCCGGGTTCGGTAACAGCCATACTTGCCGATGCATATGGCTCAAGCGATCCTGCCGGACCACGTATCACAGGTGTTGATTCGTCAGACGAGATGCTTGAAACCGCGCGCAAGCGGGATGAAAACATCACCTGGCAAAAGGCCGACATCGCCGACTGGCAACCGGACGCGCCCGTTGATCTGCTGTTTTCCAATGCGGCCCTGCACTGGGTGCCCGATCACTCAAAGCTGTTTCCGCGCCTTCTTGAACATCTTCGCCCCGGCGGCATCATCGCCATTCAGGTGCCGAACAATTTCCTGGCACCCAGCCACCAGTTGATCGGCGAAGCGGGCATGGACTGGCGCAAGGAAGTGGCAACCGCGATGCATGCGGCCCGCATCATGCGCCCGGGTGATTATTTCGATGTGCTGACACCTGCATGTGACGAAGTCGACCTTTGGCAGACGCAATATTGTCACGTGCTGACCGGGCCAGATGCGGTCTATAACTGGACCAGTTCAACCATCCTGCGTCCCGTCATGGATGCCCTGCCTGATGATGAAGCGCGCGCAAAATTCACTGCGAAATACAAGGAACGGCTTAATCAGGTCTATCCGTCACGCGATGACGGACGTACCCTGTTTCCGTTCAATCGCCTGTTCATGATCGCCCGCAAGAAGTCCGCCTGATGATCCGAACAATACATCCCTGACAAGGAGCACCCCATGGCCGATTTTCGCGAACATTTCGTCAAATGCTGTGGCTATGAAGTCCATGTCAGGGCGTGGGGAAATCCGGCCAATCGACCGCTTTTGATGATGCACGGGCTTGCCCGGCTGGCCGATGACTTTGACCATGTCGCGCCGCATTTCACCGACAAATATTATGTCCTCTGTCCATCAATGATCGGGCGGGGATTTTCCGGTTGGGCCAGCGACCCGGACACGGAATACACCGTGCCCTTCTATGTCGCGCAGATGTTTGAACTGCTCGATCATTTCAACATTGATACCTGCGACTGGATCGGCACATCCATGGGTGGCCTGATTGGCCTTTACGCCACAACCGAAGTTGCCGGACGTATCGAACGGCTGGTGCTTAATGACATTGGCCCCGAACTTGATCCTGCTGCGGTTGCCCGCATCAAATCCTATGTCGGGGCGTCCCCGGAATTTGAAACCATCGACGAGGTCGAACAGCTTGTTCGGCTGGTTTATGCATCCTTCGGCGTGGCCGATGATGCGACTTGGGCCTTTTTGGCATCGCGTTCCGTACGTCGCCTGCCCAATGGCAATTTCATGATGCATTACGACCCGCAAGTGATGCGCGTTTTTGCCGAACATATTGATAACTTTGATGCCTGGGCCGAATTTGAAGCCCTGCCCTGCCCGGTCATGCTGATCAGTGGCGAACAGTCCGATCTGATTCCGAAATCCATCGTCGATAAAATGAAGCAGAAAAAACCACAAATGCCAGTTTTTGCAGTGGCGAACTGCGGGCACGCACCCCACTTAAATGATAAAGCGCAAATCGACGCAATTCGGGACTTTCTGAGCACGAGCACATCCTGACCGGCAATCCCCGGTAAATCGCAGGATCAAGTCACGCCTGAAAACCCCCGTCCGTCAAGAACCCGATGAAGTTTGCTGCGCGCCAAGAACGCAGCAGGGGTTCAACGGTTGTTGGTTGGGACCGACAAAATCAAACCATTCAAGCGTCCGGCAAAGGACGCAGTCTGGCTGTTGCCTCGATTGCTGTGGTTGTTTGATCACCTGTGGGCACAGGCGACATGAAAAAGCTGCATTGGCCAAATTGGGCAAAAAGACACCGGATATGGATATTTCTGACGGCTTTGCTGCATGCGGGTCTGGTTCAGAACGCCTCGGCTTTTGCCCAATCGCTTCAAACTGAACCAACATCGCAAACTGGCGTCACGTTGATCCCGGGCGGCAGCGCATTTGGCCCCGGCGGCATTTCATCCTCAAACCCAACCGGCTTTGATCGCAGTTTTACCCCGTCGGCGCGCTATGGCCTGACACTTGGTCCCGATGCAACAGATCCTCACAATCCGGCACAGTACTGGCTTGAATTTGGTGGCACGCCGCGTTCTGATCACGGCATGAATGCGCAAATCGGGTTTGGCTATTCACCGTCTCCTGATGTCGGTTTTACCGTCGGACCGTTCCTTGATCTTGATGCCGCGACGCCGGGCAATTTCGGTGTTTACCAGACCGATGCATTCGGTATGCAACATCGTGCGCGTTCAAGGTTCGGTTTTACCGGCACAGGCTTGACCAACGATGCCGGACTTGCTGGCTCCCTGTCCTACATGCCGCTCGAAGATATCTGGATCGGTCTGCATGGCTCGGTTTCACGTGATTTGACCACAACGAGCCCCAGTGACGGTCTACTTGATGGCATTGATGCCATGTTGGGGCTGACGGCCAGATACCGGATCCAGTTCTGATATTGCAATCGCGCACCGTATGCCAACGCCCCTGACAATTCCCAATTCGGATGTTGCGCAGCGCTGGCAGTGCTGTATGACTGTTTGAAAGCAAACCAACGGGACATCCAGACACGCATGAGCCATTCGCTCCCTCCTGAACAGGCTGTACTTGGACCACCATTCGATGCCTGCAACGAACTGGCAGCTGCAAAGAATGCCAATCTGTATCGTGCCGCAATGCGCCTTTCGCCCGAACGGCAGCGTTTCTTTCTGGCAGCCTATGCATCAATGCGGGTGATCGACGATATCGTCGATGACGGGTTCCTTGAACTTCCCGATGCCGAGCGCGATGCCCAACGCGAATTTGTCCTGCAAACCATTCATCAATGGCAAGCACAGGTCATCGCCGCCAAGGCAGATCTGGATAATCCGCTGCCCGAAAACGGCCCTTTGTCGGCTGAGGTCTATCAGGCCCTGCGCTTGACCTTGGGACGCAGCGACCTTCCCGCAGATCCATGGATCGAACTGGCTGACGCGCTTCATCGTGACATCGCCGAAGAACCGATGGACGAATGGGACGATTTTATCGCCTATTGCGAAGGGGCAACCGCGGCACCGGCATCGATTTTTGTTTATCTGTTGTCGGCCCGATATGACGCAGAGATCGGCTATACCTCGCCACTGACCAATCCGCCGCTCTATCACGCGCGGGACATGGCTATCTTTTGCTATATCATCCACATCCTGCGCGACCTGCCCGAAGACATCAAAGGCCCCGACCGCCTTGTCACCATCCCCTCAGAAGTCCTGATCGCTGCTGACATCACCCTTGGTGAAATCCGCAATGCCATCGGTCAGGGCAAATATGGTGATCTCGATTATCTCGGTAAAATCCTGCTCGAACATGCATGGGAGCATTTCGAAACCGGGCAAGCCAGATCGGGTGAATTGTTGTCCGTTCTGGATACGGACGAGGCCGATACCTTATCGCGTCTGTTCACCGTCTATATCGAACTGGGCGGAGCCATGATGGAAAACGGCTATGCAGGGTTCCTGACCGAACGCGATGAAATCATGCAAAGCACGGCCCAGAACAGCCTGCCTGACGTCAAAAAGGACTAGGCTTTCAAAGCCCGCCGCAAAAGAAAACCCCGCCAACTTGGCGGGGTTTGTTGTTTTGTACTCAAACCAAACGGCTTAGCTGGCGCGAAGGGCCGCCACACCCGGAAGGGTCTTGCCTTCCAGCCATTCCAGGAACGCACCACCTGCGGTCGAGACATAGGAAAATGCCTGATCAGAATCGGCATGACGCAGGGCTGCGACCGTGTCGCCACCGCCCGCAACCGACAGAAGCTTGCCGGCCTTGGTCAGTTCTGCTGCATGCTGGGCGACCGAAACGGTTGCCGTGTCAAACGGGGTAATTTCAAACGCACCCAACGGGCCGTTCCAGACCAGCGTTTCACAAGTCTCGAGACGCTTGTTCAGGTCTTCGATGGTTGCCGGACCGGCATCAAGGATCATGCCCTCTGCCGCGACGTCGTTGATATCACAAACATCATACGGCGCATTGGCGGCAAATTCCTTGGCCACCAAACCATCGACCGGCAGGACGATTTCGCAATTGGCAGCTTCGGCCTTTTTGAAAATCTCACGCGCGGTATCAAGCAGGTCATGCTCGCACAGTGACTTGCCAACATTGACACCCTTGGCTGCCAGGAAGGTGTTGGCCATGCCACCGCCAATCACCAGCTGATCGACCTTGGCAACAAGGTTGCCCAGCAGATCAAGCTTGGTGGAAATCTTCGCACCGCCAACAATCGCCATCACCGGATGTTTTGGCGCTTCCAGCGCATTGCCAAGCGCTTCAAGCTCAGCCTGCATCAAACGACCGGCATAGGCCGGAAGCGCGCGTGCCAGACCCTCGGTCGAGGCGTGTGCGCGGTGCGCGCAGGAAAACGCGTCATTGACATACATATCGCCAAGCTTTGCCAGCTCAGTGACAAAGGCCGGGTCGTTCTTTTCTTCTTCGGCGTGGTAACGCAGGTTTTCCAGAAGCGCGATTTCGCCGTCTTTCAGGCTGTTGACCACGCTTGCCGCCGCATCACCGATGCAATCATCCGCAAACTTCACCGGACGGCCAAGCTGCTTTGCAAGGGCATCGGCAACCGGTTTCAGGCTCATTTCCGGGACGCGCGCACCTTTGGGACGACCGAAATGCGTAATCACCACCAGTTTCGCCCCGGCATCGGCCAGTTCGATCAGGCCCGGTACGGTGCGGTCGATACGAGTCGTATCGCCAACAACACCATCCTTCATCGGAACGTTAAGATCAGCGCGCAGCAAAACGCGCTTGCCAGCGACATTGACACCGTCAAGCGTATTGAAGTCAGCCATTATCTGAACCTGCTTTTGAGTTTCACAAAAGACGGGATTGGGTGTCCCGACATGGATTGAACCAAATCCTGATGCGCCTTGTTTTGCCCGATCACCTCATCCGACGCAAGGCCAGATCAAACCGGTCAAAAGACCAATCAGGAAAACCTGATCAATGGTTTCCCAGAAGGGACGCGTGCAAAAAGCCAGAAAAACTGGTCGCGACCGGGCCGGTCATCAACACATGATCGTCAGGCAGCCATTCAATGGTCAGTGGCCCACCATCAAGGATTACTTCGACCTTGCGACTGGTCAGGCCGCGGCGTGCAGCCGCAACACCAGCCGCACAGGCACCTGTCCCACACGCACGGGTCACGCCGACACCGCGTTCCCAAACGCGCATGCGGATCTTGTTTTCATCAATGATGCTGCAAACTTCGATATTGGCGCGTTCCGGGAACATTTCGTGATGTTCAAGCACCGGACCGAATTTCTCGATATCAATCGACTCGGCGTCATCAACAAAGAAAACACCATGCGGGTTGCCAACATTGACACCCACCGCATCTGAAAGCGGGCCGAGTGAAAGCGGAATATGATTGGTATCGACAGCATCGGACAGCGGAATATCACGCCAATCGAGTTTGACCTGCCCCATATCAACTGTGACACGGCCATCGGCCAGACCATTGGCATCCAGCAAACCGACAACGGTTTCAATGATCACGTCTTTGCGGCCAAGTTCGCCCATGACGATATTGGCCACACAGCGGGTCGCATTGCCACACGCCTGCACCTCGCCGCCATCATTGTTACGGATGCGCATAAAGGCATCGGCCAGATCATCGCGGGCCGGTTCGATGACGATCAACTGATCGCAACCGACCCCGGTTTTGCGATCGGCAATACGGGCAGCGGTCGCGTCATCAAGATCAAGCACAGCGGGATCGCGTCGTCCGTCAAAGACAACGAAATCATTTCCCAAACCATGCATTTTGACAAAAGGAATACCGTTCATACCCGCCTTATAGTCGTGATTCCAAAGCACGTCCATATGTGGGTTATTCACAGTGTCGCGCAACCTCGCCCCGATCAAACCCGGCGATGCGACCGTCTGTGATGACGGATCAGGAAAAACCAGCATAACCACATGACAACCGAAACTGTCGCAGCCCCCCAAATGGCAGGCATCGGATCAGCGGCCGAACTTTGCGCGCCGAGCCAGGCACACACAATCACGTATGGAACCGTGCCGATCAGATAGCCAAAGCCGAACTTCACAAATCGCATCCGGGTCACGCCGGCCAGACAGCATGACACTTCGGGCAGGATCGGCATTGCACGGCAAATCATCAAGACAATCAGGCCATAACGTGAAAAGACCTCCTCCATCTCGCTGAGACGCTCTTCATCGGAGATGATTCGACGCAGAACCGAACGGCCAAATTTCGTGCTGATCCCATATCCCATCGCACCAGCGGTGATCATACCGGTTCCAGCGGCCAATGCGCCGCCAAGTGGCCCCAGGAAATATCCCGCCAACACGGTAACCGTCATCGTCGGTACAGCAATGAACAAATCCGCCACCAAAAGCGCAATGACAATCGTCGCGACAAGCCACGCATCAATTTGCTCGGCATATTCCAGCCAGCGCACGACATCATCGCGTTGCAAAAGCCCGGTTGCGATCAATATCCCGAAGGTCGCAGCAAAGCAGGTCGCAAGCACCAGTCCGGTTTTCAGAAGATCTTTCATGATTGCCTACCCCTTGCGCAAAATTGACTTCATCAGGGACGGCGACAACCGGGTGACCACCGGGATCAACCGTGCCTTGCCGACATAGATTTCATCCTGCCCGGCAAGAATGCCGTCATGAATGGCAAGGGCGGCCTGCTGTGCGGGGATCTTGGCAATGTCGCGGCTTGCGGTCATGGGGGTGTCGACCACCGGCAAGAACACCTCGCTGATGGCAATCGGCAGGTCTGCGGCAATAAGTTGGTAACGCAGGCTTTGGGAAAAGCTGTGAAGCGCAGCTTTGCTGGCGCAATAAATCGCACTGCCCGTCTTGGGAAAAAAGGCCAGCCCGGAAGACACATTTACGATGCGACTCCAGACCCCGGCCCGTTGCGGCGTGCCGGTATGGCCCTGTTCTGTCCATGCCTTGATCACCGCATGACATATGCGGATGGGCGCCTGCAGGTTAATCGCAATTTCCCGATCCGCCAGAGACGCGCTGAATTCCACATCTGTCAAAACGCCCCTTTCTTGTACCGCGGCGTTATTGATCACAAGGTCAAGGCGCGGAACATCGCGCAAAATATCGGCCATCATCGCATCAACGGATGCAGGATAGGCCAGATCTGCGCACACCGTTTGCAAACCCGCATAGTGGTCTTTCAGGTCATGAAGCTTCACCTCGGACCGGCCATGCGCGATCACGTTAAAACCCTGCGCATGATAAATGCCCAGCAATTCGCGTCCGATTCCCGATGTTGCCCCGGTAATAAGGACAGTTCCTGATTGTGTGTTCATATTGGCTTCCCATCCGCGTAGTCTGGTGTTCAGATCAGCGACAGTTGGCCATTACGCAGTGGGACTGGCATTAACCCGGGTTTATTGGGCATGAACATTTACGATTTGATCGAACAGCTCAGGGCTGATCCGGATCTGGCACCAAAGATACGGACCACAACCCACGCCAAAGGCAGCCAGATCATCAAACAGGGTGAGGTTTGCGGCGATGTGATTTTTCTGCGCAAAGGCCTTGCACAGATGTCCTATGTCACATTCGAGGGCAAGGAATGGATCAAAAGCTTCTTTGCGGAAAATGCGATCATGGGAGCAAGGCGTTGCCAGATCCTGGGCGAGCCCAGCCACTTTGCCATCACATGTCTTGAGGACTGCGAAATTACGTCCGTGCCCTATGACGGCTTGCGCAAACTTGCCGCACGTTCACCGGACCTGATGGCGATCTTTTTTGATTTCAACGAACAGGTCAGCATGCGCAAGGAAAAGCGCGAATACGAATTCCTGTGCCTGTCCGCCCAGGATCGATATCAGGGGTTTCTTGAAGATTACGCCCATATTGTCCCGCGCCTGACACAGGCACAGATCGCAAGCTTTATCGGCATTACGCCAATCGCACTGTCGCGCATCCGAAAAAGGATAAATCAGGCAGAAAGTCGCGGGGTTGTCGGCGCACAATAGCGCACCTTGCTTGGCGCATAACCGGCCCGGGAAAAATAGGCCCTGAGACGTTCATCCGGTTCACCAAGCGAGACATAGACATTGCTACACGCATGCACGCGGGCAAGTCGGCTCATGGCATCGCGCATGGCATCAAGGACATAGTCGCCCGACACGATTTCAACCGCCATCACATTGTCGACATGCAAGACAACGCCATCGGTCATGTCATCGCGGACATAATACGAAAACAGTCCATGGATATAGCCACGCTCGTTGGCGATCACGATGATGCCGCGCTCACGTTGCCAGAGGATGTCATCACCGTCGGTGCCTGCACCAACGGAATCCTTGTTAACCGGCATGCAATACTGATCGACGAATGCACGCCAACGGTCAAAAGACATGTCGACTTTCAACATCTGAACCAGCGGATATGTCATATCCGCTGTCTGTGCTGTAAGTGGAAGTGACTTATAGGCTTCTGACATGATCCTGCCCTCTGGAATTTAGCAGATCATGCCGGAAATAAATCGGCCCCACCTTGATGTGCATCAACACCTTTTGAGGGTTTGGCGCGCATAAACACAGCCAGTACAGAAGTACCCAGCCGAAGGGCCAATACGTTTCCGCCGATTGAATTTCTGACGGGTTTGCAAGCCGAGATTGACGTAGGTCAATGGCTTTTGGATGAACTGTCCGCATACTCGCCGAACGAATTGGGAAACCTCGCCCGGAATAACGCGCCCTGACTTTCAGACAAGGTGCATTTTGGGTGGGGCTTTTTGTGCAGGTGGACCGAAGATCAAGAAGGTCGTCGGTTCATCGGGACTATTGAAACTGCCCGAGAGGGTTTTGGGCAGTTCACCCGACCACCTTGAACGGGAGTCAAGCATGAGCCAGGGGAGCATGGCACAGGCAGCATCGCCTTCAGTTGCTGTCAATTATAATATGGACGTTGTGCGCTGGGCCGCACTTGCGACCGTATTTTGGGGAGTAGTCGGATTTTTGGTGGGCGATGTCATTGCATGGCAGCTCGCATTTCCGGTTCTCAATTTTGATACAGAATTTCTGAACTTCGGACGACTGCGTCCGCTGCACACTTCGGCAGTGATCTTTGCCTTTGGCGGTAACGCGCTTCTGGCAACGTCATTCTATGTCGTGCAGCGTACCTGCCGCGCACCGCTTTATGGCGGCCGCGCACTTCCGGCGTTCGTGTTCTGGGGGTACCAGCTGTTCATCGTGATGGCGGCCATCGGTTATGTCACCGGTGTGACCCAGGGTCGTGAATATGCCGAACCGGAATGGTTCGTTGATATCTGGATCACGATCGTCTGGGTTTGCTATCTGGCAATGTTTGTCGGCACCCTTTTGAAACGTACCGAGCCGCACATTTACGTCGCGAACTGGTTCTATCTGGCCTTTATCGTGACCATTGCGATGCTCCATCTTGGCAACAACCTTGCCATTCCGGTCTCGTTCATGGGCACGAAGTCCTATTCGATGTTCTCGGGCGTGCAGGATGCATTGACCCAGTGGTGGTACGGCCATAACGCTGTGGGCTTCTTCCTGACGGCTGGCTTCCTCGGCATGATGTACTACTTCATTCCGAAACGTGCCGAACGTCCGGTTTATTCCTATCGCCTGTCGATCATCCACTTCTGGGCGCTGATCTTCCTGTATATCTGGGCTGGTCCGCACCACCTGCACTACACCGCACTTCCTGACTGGGCACAGACCCTTGGCATGACCTTCTCGATCATGCTGTGGATGCCGTCATGGGGCGGGATGATCAACGGTCTGATGACGCTTTCGGGCGCCTGGGACAAACTGCGCACGGACCCGGTTCTGCGCTTCATGGTGGCGGCTGTCGGTTTCTACGGCATGTCAACCTTCGAAGGCCCGGTCATGTCGATCAAGGCGGTCAACGGCCTGTCGCACTATACCGACTGGACCATTGGTCACGTGCATTCCGGTGCTCTTGGCTGGGTTGCCTTCGTATCTTTCGGTGCGATCTACTTCCTGATCCCGGTCCTTTGGCACCGTGAACGCCTGTATTCGATGCGCCTTGTGGCTCATCACTTCTGGCTCGGCACCATCGGGATCGTTCTTTACATCACCTCGATGTGGGTTTCGGGGATCATGCAGGGCCTGATGTGGCGCGCCTATGACGACCTTGGCTTCCTGCAGTATTCCTTCATCGAAACTGTCGAGGCAATGCATCCCTACTACATCATTCGTGCAACCGGTGGCCTGCTGTTCTTGCTGGGTTCGCTGCTGATGGTCTGGAACATCTACAAGACCATCAAGGGTGACCTCCGTAACGAAGCACCAATCGGCACACCTGCACCCGTTGCAGCCGAATAAGGGGGGAACCAGAGATGCTTCTTAAAAAACACCATATCGTAGAAAAGAACGTCTTCTTTCTGATCCTTGGTATTTTCCTGACCATCATCATCGGCGGTATCGTTGAAATTGTACCGTTGTTCACGATGGAACAGACCATTGAGAAAGTGGAAGGTGTCCGTCCCTATTCGCCACTCGAACAGGCCGGTCGTAACATCTATCTCCGTGAAGGTTGCTATAACTGCCATTCCCAGCAGATCCGTCCGTTCCGTGACGAGGTCGAACGTTATGGCCATTACAGCCTTGCAGCAGAATCGATGTATGACCATCCGTTCCAGTGGGGGTCAAAACGAACCGGTCCGGATCTGGCACGTGTCGGCGGAAAATATTCCAACGCATGGCATGTGGCCCACCTGATTGACCCGCGCGCTGTTGTGCCGGAATCGATCATGCCGGGTTATCCGTTCCTGGCGGAACGCAAACTGAATTTCGATGACGCTCAGGCACATCTCGAGACCCTCAAGATGGTAGGTGTCCCCTACACAGACGAGATGATCGAGGCAGCCAAGGCAGACCTGTATCTGCAGGCCAGCGAGGATGCGGCCTATGACGATGATTTCCTCGCGCGCTATCCGAATGCGGCAACAGGTGACTTTGACGGCAACCCGGCAGAACTGACCGAAATGGATGCGCTTGTTGCGTACCTGCAGGTCCTGGGCCGGATGGTCGACTTCACCACCTACAACCCGCAGATGAACCTGCGCTAATGCAAGGGGATCGTCATGGAATTCTTTACGCAACTCGCTGACTTTTTCCGCCCTCTGTGGGGTCTGTGGCTGATGCTGCTGTTCGGCGCAATTATTGCCTGGGTCATGTGGCCAAGCAAAAAGCGCAACAAGGACATGGAATCGCATGCGCAGATCCCCTTCCGGGATCAGGATTGAGGGGAGAACAGAGCAATGTCGACAAAAGTCGAGAAAGATCAGGTATCCGGCACAGATACCACCGGTCATGAATGGGATGGCATCAAGGAACTCAATACTCCGCTGCCGTCCTGGTGGGTCTATGTCTTCTGGATCACCGTCATCTGGTCTGTTGGTTACTGGGTGGTTTACCCGTCCTGGCCGACTGCCAATGACTATCTCAAAGGTATGTTTGGCACCACCAACCGTACCGAACTGCACGAAACCATGGCCAGTGTTGCGGCCGAACGTGCACCTTACATGGAACGTCTGGCTGCCCTGGATGTATCGGAAATCGCCAATGACAGCGAACTTCTGAACTTCTCCATGGCTGGCGGCAAGGCCGTTTTCGCCGATAACTGCGCACCGTGCCATGGCACCGGTGGTTCGGGTAACCCGGGCTTCCCGTCGCTTCAGGACGATGCGTGGCTTTGGGGCGGGACGCTTGATGCCATCAACCAGACACTGCATGTCGGTGTGCGCTGGGATGCCAATGAAGATACCCGCTTCAATGATATGCCGGCATTTGGGCGTGACGAACTGCTTGAACGCGACCAGATCGACGATGTGGTTCAATATGTTCTGTCCTTCACGGACCGTGCAACTGACGCCGCTGCGGCCGATCGCGGAGCGGTCGTTTTTGAGGAAAACTGCGCTTCTTGCCACGGTGACGATGCCAAAGGCATTCAGGATCTCGGTGCACCGAACCTGACGGATGCCATCTGGCTCTATGGTGGTTCGAAAGAAACCATCACCGAAACGGTCATGAATTCCCGTCGCGGCGTCATGCCAGCATGGGAAGGCCGTCTGGACGAAGAAACCATCAAAATGCTGACGGTTTATGTCCACTCGCTCGGTGGCGGCCAGTAAGTCCACGTTCAAATACAACTTTTCCCAAAAGGCCCGTGATTTGTAATCGCGGGCCTTTTTCTTTGCCGGGCAGCTCACCCCCAACAATTCATACCAATATCGGCTAATAAATTGACATGTGTCATGGTGGACAAGCCGGGTCTCTCGTATTTTCTGCCTGAGATTTGAATAATTAGAGTTTGCTCTGCAAAGCTGCCAGAAACCCGAGTTCTCCTGACAGACCAACCTTCAAAGCGACTGGCGGGTTCGCCCCGCACAGAGAGCAGTCGCAAGGTTCAGAGCAACAACCAGGTAGCGAACATGGCCATGTCCACTTTGCAGCAACCAGATATCGAACCCAAAAACGTCCCGCACATCGTCGACGAAGGTGATTACGATGAAGTCCCGCTTTATAAAAAGCGCGACAAAGTCTATCCGAAGCGCGTCTCAGGACGTTTCCGGAATCTGAAGTGGTTTGCGCTGATTGCACTTCTCGGCATTTACTGGGTCGTGCCATGGTTGCGTTGGGACCGAGGACCAAGCGCGCCTGATCAGGCCGTTCTGATCGATATGGATCTGGGGCGTGCCTATTTCTTCTTTATCGAAATCTGGCCGCAGGAAGTCTATTACATTACCGGCATCCTGATCATGGCCGCTGTCGGGCTGTTTCTTGCAACGTCCCTGTTCGGGCGTATCTGGTGCGGTTATGCCTGCCCGCAAACGGTCTGGACGGATCTGTTCATGCTGGTGGAACGCTATATTCAGGGTGACCGCAACGCGCGTGTCCGCCTCGACAAATCGAAATGGACGCTGGAAAAAATCTGGAAAATAAGTGCAACGCATCTGGCATGGATCGTCATTTCCATGGCAACCGGTGGTGCTTTTGTCCTTTATTTCCACGATGCCCCGACCGTGATGGTCGATATCTTCACCGCCAATGCCACCTTTGGCACTTATGTCACCATCGCGTTCCTGACGGGTTCGACCTACCTTCTGGCAGGTTGGGCACGTGAACAGGTTTGCACCTATATGTGCCCGTGGCCGCGTTTCCAGTCCGCCATGCTTGATGATGAAAGCATGATCGTCACCTATGAAAGCTGGCGCGGGGAAACGCGTGGTCCGATCAAACGTAAAAACCTTATGCGCGGCGAAGTGCCCGAAACCGGCCACTGCATCGACTGCCACGCCTGTGTGAACGTTTGCCCGACCGGTATCGATATCCGCGATGGCCTGCAAATGGAGTGCATTGGTTGCGGGCTGTGCATCGATGCCTGCAACGAGATGATGGACAAGGTCGGCTTCCCGCGCGATCTGGTTCGGTTCGACTCGGTCCAGAACAGCCAACTGCGCGCTCAGGGCAAAGCCACACGTGTACGCATCATTCGCCCCAGAACGATAATCTATGCGGTGCTTCTGGTGCTCGTCGCTTCCGTCATGATGTTTGGTCTTGCCAACCGTTCGGTACTTGAACTCAATGTTCTGCGCGACCGTAACCCGCTGTTCGTTGCCCTGTCTGATGGTGACGTGCGCAACGGCTATACCCTTAAGGTTCTCAACAAGGAACAGTCAGAAAAAACCTATGTTCTGTCGCTTGAGGGGATTGACGCAACTGACTTCCAGATCATCGGCCTGACCCCGAACCAGGACGGCACCTATGATCTGGACGTGGCCCCCGACCGGGTCGGCAGTTTCCGTGTCTTTGTGGCGGCTGATCCCCAAACACTTGATGGTAAATCGACACCGTTTGAATTCACGGTGACCGATAAGGAAACCGGTAACACCGAAACATATGATACAGTGTTCGCCGGTCCGGAAAACGACCGCTGATCGCAAAAGCGTTTCAGTTCAGGAGACAAGATATGGCAATGCAGATGACATCACCTTCCACAGATCAGAATGGCCCGCGCAAGTCGGATCGCTGGATCCCGTGGTATTTTGTCGGCGGCTTCGCCGTCATGCTGATTGCCAATATCTCGCTGATCACCTTTTCGATGACCAGCTGGAATGGCCTTGTGACCAAGCACGCCTTCGAAGAGGGCAACAATTATAACGCGGCCATTTCCGGGGCCGCCCGTCAGGAAGAACTTGGCTGGCGCAGCAAGCTTAGTGTCGATGGTGTCATTGATCAAAACGGCACCATCACCGTTCTGTTCCGCGACAAAGATTCTAACCCGATCACCGGGGCAAAAATGTCCATTGTGATGTCGCGGGCAGACCGTGATGATCTTGATACCACCATCGCGATGGCCGAAATCGCACCGGGTGAATATCGTGCAAGTGCTGCCTTCCCGGTTTATGGTCGTTGGCAATTGCGCACCATCGCCAACGCGATGGGAGATGATTATCAAACTGTCGAGTATGTCGTCGTAAATCCATGAACGTCGCCCTTCAGCCCTGTCGCCATTGTGGCGAGCCGGTGACAGCCATGTCACCTGCCGCACCCGACTTTTGTTGTGCCGGGTGTGCTGGCGCCTTTGAGCTATTGGGCGAAATGGGGCTGACATCCTATTACAACCGACGCGCAATCGATCCCAAGGTCCGGGCCCTTCGCCCGGACGAAGATGAAATCGCAAGCTTTGATTTCACCGAACTGGCCAGCACCGATAACGACGGTCATCATCATCTGAACCTGATGGTCGATGGCATCCATTGCGCGGCCTGTGTCTGGCTGATCGAAACCCTGTTGCAACGAAACAGTGCCGTATTGCAGGCCCGCGTCAATATGACGACACGCCGCCTGCGCCTGACCTGGCAAGGCGATGTTTCCGATATCGAAGACATCATTCGCCCGGTGATGCAGATGGGTTATCGCCTGATCCCGTTTGATCCGGCCGCCCTTGAACAGGCAACAACATCACGCAACAAGGAATTGCTGCGCTGTCTGGCGGTTGCCGGGTTTGCGGCAGGTAACGTGATGTTGCTGTCGGTCTCGGTCTGGGCCGGATATTTTCAGGGCATGGGCGGGGCGACCCGCGATCTATTTCACTGGATATCGGCCCTGATCGCGCTGCCTGCCGCCGCCTATGCCGGATTGCCGTTTTATCGATCCGCCCTTGGCGCCATTCGCAATCGCCGCGTCAATATGGATGTGCCGATCAGTCTGGGCGTCATTCTGGCACTGGGCATGAGTTTGGCACAAACCATCCGCGGCGAACCGCATGCCTATTTTGACAGTGCGATTACCCTTTTGTTCTTCCTGCTGATCGGGCGCTATCTTGATGGTCGCGCACGCGGGCAGGCTCGCTCGGCGGCTGAACATCTTCTATCGCTAAATGCCCGCTCGATCACCGTGATTGAACCTGATGGCACGCGGCGCCTGATCGCACCGCAAAAGGCCACACCGGGCATGATCGTTCTGGCTGCGGCCGGTGAACGGATCGGCATCGATGGCAAGGTGATCGACGGCCAATCTGATGTCGATACCAGCATCATCACCGGCGAAAGCATCCCCGTCCTGACCCGTCCGGGCACCACCGTATTTGCTGGAACCACCAATATTTCCGCGCCGCTTCGTATCGAAGTCACCGCGACTGGTGGCAATACGTTGCTGTCCGAAATCGTGCGCCTGATGGAAAATGCCGAACAGGGCCGTGCCAGATATGTCGCCATTGCTGATCGGGTGGCAAAGGCCTACGCGCCGGTTGTTCATACCCTGTCGCTGGCGACCTTTATCGGCTGGTGGCTGATTGGTGGGATTGGCTGGCAGGATGCGCTGATGAACGCCATCGCGGTTCTGATTATTACCTGCCCGTGCGCGCTGGCCCTTGCAGTCCCTGTGGTTCAGGTCATTGCGACCGGGCGTCTGTTGCGTGCGGGTATTCTTGTCAAATCGGCGACCGCCCTTGAACGACTGACCAAGATTACCGGCATCATTTTCGATAAGACCGGCACATTGACCACAGGCAAACCTGAACTGGTCGGCGAACCACAGCAAGACAAATTGATGCTGGCCGCCGGCATGGCCGCCAACAGCAATCATCCGTTATCCCGCGCACTGGTGCGTGCCGCTGGAAACGTGACCCCACAAACCAATGTTACCGAACAAGCTGGCCTTGGCCTGATGATGCAGGGTCCCGCGGGCCCGATTCGCCTTGGGAGCCGTGCTTTCTGCGATGTTGCCGAAAACGCCGATGTGCCATCCGATATTACCGGACCGGAATTGTGGCTGTCTGAGCCGGGCATTGCCCCGACCCGGTTTGTCTTCCGCGATACGATGCGCAGCGACGCACCAGAAGTGATCGACACCCTGCGCACGCGTGGCTTTGAGATGACCCTGTTGTCAGGTGACCGCGAAAGCACCGTGCGCCAGCTTGCCGAAACACTCGGCATTACCAGCTGGATGGCACGGATGTCGCCAACCGAAAAGGCCAACCATATTCAGGCCCGCGCTGATCGCGGCAACCATGATTTGATGGTCGGCGATGGTATCAACGACGCACCGGCCCTTGCCGCCGCCCATGCCTCAATGTCCCCGGCAACCGCCGCCGAAATTTCGCAAAATGCGGCTGATATCGTGTTTCAGGGGGATCGGCTTGGCGCCGTGATCGAGGCAATTGATGTCGCGCGCAAGGCTGATCGACTTGTCCGTCAAAATTTTGCCCTTTCCTTTGCTTATAACGTGATCACGATCCCGCTGGCGGTATCAGGGTTTGTCACCCCGCTTTTTGCGGCAATCGCCATGTCATCGTCATCCCTGATTGTGATCGCCAATGCCTTGCGTTTACATGCAAAATCGGGCAAGTCTGACGGGGTCGGCATCAAACCGGCGACCACGTTGTCGCAGCAGGCAGGGATATAATGCCATGAGCAACCTCCTTCTCCTGATCCCGATTGCATTGTTTCTGGGGCTTCTTGGCCTTGGGGCCTTCTTGTGGTCGTTGCGTTCCGGGCAGTTTGACGATATGGAAGGTGCGGCAAATCGCATTCTGTTTGATGACGATGACGTCACGCCTCCGGGGAACTCAAAGAAGTTCCATCAAGGCGATAGTTAGAATTGCTTGAAACAAGGCTATCTCATCGGATAGATTTGTTTACAATCCGCCTACCGGGTCACCAGCATCGGAGTCTACGATGGCAGTCCGCCCCCAAATCTGCGAAGCCTGTTCTATCAAGGACTTAACTTTTTGCTCCGCATTGCATGGCGATGAACATGATCAGCTGCGTCAATTGCTTACGCATGCACATTATGACCCGCACACCACGATTTTCCACGAGGCAGAAGACGCCGATTACGTCTTCAACGTCACATCCGGCTCTGTAAAGCTGTATAAATTGCTCGGCGATGGCCGCCGTCAGATCACCGGTTTCCTGTTTGCAGGTGACTTTCTTGGCCTCGCACTGAATGCCAATTACAGCTACACCGCCGAGGCGATTGAACCGGTAACAGCATGTCGGTTCCCGCGCCAGAAGCTGGAAAAACTGTTCGACAAGTTTCCGCATCTTGAAAAACGCATGCTGGGCATGGCGGTCGATGAACTGGCCGCCGCACAGGATCAGATGCTTCTGCTTGGCCGCAAGACCGCCAAGGAAAAGGTCGCATCCTTCCTTTTGATGCTGGCCCGCCGTCAGGAACATCGCGGCGAAAGCAGCGAGACCATCAACGTGCCCATGAGCCGTTCCGACATTGCAGACTATCTGGGTCTGACCATTGAAACCGTGTCACGCACCCTGACCCAGTTGCGCAAGGAAGCAACGATCACGCTCAAGGATAACCGCCATATCGAGGCGGTCGGTCTCGACATGCTTGAAGATCTTGCCGAAGGTCTGTGATTTCTGCGTGCCTGTAATCGGCCAATAGCATTTTAGGACGCTGATACTTCGAACCATCAGCCAAACCACGCCCGGAATCCCGGTTATTGGCCGAATTGCCTATTTCGCGATTGCAAAAAAGGTTTCCCGATCGCGGTCATGATATTGTAAACATGACCGCACGCTCGACAAAGATCGGGCAGCGAAATCCGGTTGTACCGGGGGAGAAACGTCATGAGTGCCACCAGCAAAAAGATGGGCCGGACCTCCGTCCCAGAACTCCGTGCCCGCAAGGGCAAAGATCCGATTGTCTGCCTGACGGCCTATACCGCGCCGATGGCGCAACGCCTTGATGAACATTGCGACCTGCTTCTGGTCGGTGATTCACTGGGAATGGTTGTCTATGGCATGGAAAGCACGCTTGCCGTGACCGTCGATATGATGGTCAACCATGGCAAGGCCGTGATGCGCGGATCAAAGAATGCCTGTGTTGTTGTTGATCTGCCGTTTGGCAGCTATCAGGAATCCAAGGAACAGGCGTTCCGCACCGCATCCCACATTCTGGCTGAAACCGGCTGTGCCGCTGTTAAGCTTGAAGGCGGTGCCGAACTTGCCGAAACCATCGAATTCCTGACCATGCGCGGCGTGCCGGTCATGGCTCATATCGGCCTGATGCCCCAACAGGTCAACACCATGGGTGGCTTCAAAAGTCAGGGCCGTGACGAAGAAACCGCACGCAAAACCGTTGCTGATGCCAAGGCGGTTGCCAAGGCCGGTGCCTTTTCGGTTGTCGTCGAAGGCACGGTTGAACCCGTCGCACGTCAGATCACCGAGGCCATCGACATCCCGACCATCGGCATTGGTGCCTCGGTCGCCTGTGATGGGCAGGTTCTTGTCACCGAAGACATGCTTGGCCTGTTTTCCGACTTCACGCCCAAATTCGTCAAACGCTACGCCAATCTTGGCGATGCGGTATCCGAGGCCGTCGGCCAATACGCCGACGAAGTGCGCACCCGTCAGTTCCCGACGGATGAACATTGCTTTGGGTTAGCGAAAAAAGGTAAGTTGCGCGCGGTCTGATCCAGACCGCCGCGATTTTCAGCAATCTTCGATACGACGAAAACGATGTCCCTTACGACTGTTCACACTGTCGCTGATCTGCGCGCGACTGTTGCCAACTGGCGCGCCGAAGGCCTGCGTGTCGCCCTGGTTCCGACCATGGGCGCGCTTCATGATGGCCATATCAGCCTGACACACCTTGCCCGTGAACACGCAGATCGGGTGATTGTTTCGATTTTCGTCAATCCGACCCAGTTCGCCCCGAACGAGGATTTCGGTGCCTATCCCCGCACCTTGCCCGCCGATCAGAAACTGCTCGATGACGCCGGGGTGGAGCTGTGCTTTGCCCCCTCGGTCGAGGAAATGTATCCCGACGGCTTTGCCACCAAGGTCTCGGTGGATGGCGCGATGACCGATGTACTGTGTGGGGCGGCCCGCCCCGGCCACTTTGATGGCGTGGCACAGGTTGTCACCAAATTGCTGCTTCAGGCCCTGCCCGATTGTGCGATTTTCGGTCAGAAAGACTATCAGCAACTGATGATCATCCGGCGTTTCAGCGCAGATCTGAACATCCCGGTCGAGATCATCGGGGCGAAGATCCTGCGTGAAGATGACGGTCTGGCGATGTCATCGCGCAACCGCTATCTGACACCCGACGAACGTGCGATTGCCCCGACACTCAACAAGGTCTTGGGTGACATCACTGCCAAGGCCGCCAAGGGTGCCGAATTGGGCCCGCTTCTGGCCAAGGGGCGCGAAGATATCCTGTCTGCCGGGTTTGATCCGATTGATTACCTTGAAGTCCGCGATGCCAATACACTGGAACTGATCAGCGATACGGTGACAAAATCGGCCCGAATCTTTGTTGCCGCCCAGCTTGGCAAAGCGCGTCTGATTGACAATCACGCGATTGAGCCGGCGTAACTCTGGGCATGAACCGGGCATGACTGCCGGTTAAACACCCGGGCACAGTGGCGGAATCGCCGATTGCGCGCCAAACAGGATGAAAAGCGCAGAATAACGCGCTTTTGCGCCCGATTGCGCTTGACTCCCACACCCTGATCCAATAAACCCTCCCCACCAAAGGTCGCCCAAGAGGTGACTCCCCCAGTCCTCGAGTTTCGAGCACTGGGTTTTAGTTTTTTGTGCGCACACGGTGGAAACACCAGCAACACAGACGGGATTTGGAATGTTTGAAGGACTAAGCGATCGCCTTGGCGGGGTTCTCGATAAGCTGCGCAAACGTGGCGCGCTGAAAGAATCCGACGTCAAGGAAGCCATGCGCGAAGTACGCGTCGCCCTGCTTGAGGCGGACGTGGCACTTCCGGTCGTTAAAACCTTTATCTCCAACGCCACCGAACGTGCAGTTGGTGCCGATGTTCTGCGCTCGGTCACCCCGGGCCAGATGGTCGTCAAGATCGTCCATGACGAACTGAAAAACATGCTGGGCGAAGGCGAGGAAATCAATCTCGCTTCCACCCCGCCGGTTCCGATCCTGATGGTCGGTCTGCAGGGTTCGGGTAAAACCACCAGTTCCGCCAAGATCGCGCTGAACCTGACCAAAAAGCGCAACAAGAAAGTCCTTCTGGCATCGCTTGATATCTATCGTCCGGCCGCCCAGCAGCAGCTGAAAGTGCTGGCCGACGATAACGGTCTTGGCATTCTGCCGATCGTCATGGGCGAAAAACCGGTTTCGATTGCCAAACGCGCGATGGATACCGGCCGCAAGGAAGGCTATGACGCGGTCATCCTTGATACCGCCGGTCGTCTGCATATCGACATGGAACTGATGAGCGAAGTCGCCCAGATCCGTGATGCGGTCAACCCGGTCGAGACTCTTCTGGTCACCGATGCGATGACCGGTCAGGACTCGGTAAACGTTGCCAAGGAATTTGCCGACAAGGTCGGCATCACCGGTATCGTTCTGACCCGTGTGGATGGTGATGCCCGTGGTGGTGCCGCCCTTTCGATGCGTCAGATCACCGGCTGCCCGATCAAGATGATCGGTATCGGCGAAAAAATCGACGAGATGGAAGCCTTCCATCCTGATCGTATCGCCAACCGTATTCTTGGCATGGGCGATGTCGTCAGCCTGGTTGAAAAGGCTGCCGAAAACATCAAGGCCGAAGACGCCGAGAAAATGGCCAAGAAGCTGCGCAAGGGTCAGTTTGACCTGAACGACCTTCTGGCACAGCTCAAACAGCTTCAGAAAATGGGTGATCTTTCCGGCATCATGGGGATGCTGCCGGGCATGGGCGCGCTGAAAAAACAGATGTCGCAGACCAAGCTTGATCCCAAACTTCTGACCCACCAGGAAGCGATCATCCTGTCGATGACGCCGAAAGAACGTGAAAACCCGGCCCTGATCAAGGCATCGCGCAAAAAGCGTATTGCCGCTGGCTGTGGTCTGAGCGTTCAGGACGTGAACAAGCTTCTGAAGCAGTACCAGACCATGTCCACCATGATCAAAAAGATGGGCAAGATGGGCAAAAAGGGTCTGTTTGGTGGCATGCCGAAAATGGACCCGGCAATGCTTGAGGGCGGCGATATGCCCGACCTCAACAACTTGCCAAAAGGATTTACCGGTGGCGGGGGCGGTTTGCCGCCCGGGTTGCCGGGATTGGGAGGCGGCGGTGGCTTGCCTCCGGGATTCCCGGGGTTCGGCAAAAAGAAATAGCCAAGCCCCCGGTTCTGAAATGGGTTCTTCAAGAATTCCTCTTAGGAACCAAAACCGGCCCACAAAGCCGGATCAAAGACCAAGTGAATAGGCCCCTCGGGGTCATGATTTAGAAGACTACAAACCCAAGCTGAAAGGAACTTATCCGAATGGCTGTCAAGATTCGTCTTTCCCGTGGCGGTGCCAAGAAGCGTCCGTACTACCGTATCGTAGTTGCTGACGTTCGTGCCCCGCGTGACGGCAGCTTCATCGAGCGCGTCGGTACCTACGACCCGATGCTCCCGAAGGATGCTGACAACCGCGTAACCTTCAAAGAAGAGCGCATCAAATACTGGCTGTCCGTTGGCGCACAGCCGACCGATCGTGTTGCACGTTTCCTGGGCAAAGCTGGCCTTGCTGACGCGTTCAAACCGACCGAACAGCCGCAGAAGTCTGCTCCGAAAGCGAAAGCTCAGGAACGTCTTCGTGAGAAAGCTGAGAAAGCCGAAGCTGCTGCTGCCGCTGCTGCGGAAGCCGCTGCCGAAGCAGCAGCACCTGCTGAAGAAGAAGCTGCAGGCGAGTAATCGCTGAAGGCACGCTTTGATCAGATACCGGAAACTTGTGAACCGAAATGGCTGATACCCGCAAATCCAAAAACGACGAAGCTTATGTCTGCGTCGGCATGATCACCGCCCCGCACGGGGTGCGTGGTGCCGTGCGCGTCAAAAGCTATACCGTCGATCCGGATAACCTTGTCGGTTACGGCCCGTTGTTCGACGCCAAGGGACGCGTGAAATACAAGCTGTCTCCTGTCGGACATGTCCGCGACCAGTTGATCGCCAAGATCGAAGGTGTGGACGACCGGGACGCTGCCGAACGGCTGCGGGGCACCAAGCTGCATGTACCGCGTGCTGCACTGCCTGACACGGTTGAAGAAGATGAATTCTACCTTGCTGACCTTGTCGGTCTGAAAGCGTTCCACATTGATGGTTCGGTTTTTGGCACAGTACGGGGTGTGGCTGATTTTGGCGCTGGCGACGTAATCGAAGTCGCGCTTGAAGAAGCCAAGAACAAGGTCGTTGTTCTTCCCTTCACCAAGGAAGTCGTGCCCGAGGTCATTCTTTCGGAACGCAAGATGGTGGTAAATCCGCCCGAGGGGCTACTGCAGGATGAGGACGGACCCGGTAATCGTAACCGTCGTCCGAACAAACCCCGCAAGGACTCTCAGGCCGACCGCGATTCTGATGCCGTTACTGCCGATGCAGTAGGCGCGGAAACCGCGACCGGCAGCGGGAAGGAGGCCTGATCGATGTCTGTGTGGCAGGCAAAAGTTGCAACCCTGTTCCCGGAAATGTTTCCGGGTGTGCTTGGTCAGTCTTTGGCTGGCAAGGCGCTTGAAAACGGGATTTGGTCGCTTGATGTCAAAGACATCCGCGATCATGCAACCGACCGCCACCGCACTGTAGACGACAATCCCTTCGGGGGCGGGGCCGGCATGGTCATGCGCCCGGATATTGTCGACGCCGCCCTGCGTGAATTGCGTGGCTCTGCACCGCAGTTGCCGCTGATTTATCTCAGCCCGCGGGGAAAAGTGCTGAACCAGAAACGCTGCCGCGAATTGGCAGCAGGCCCGGGTGCCATCCTGCTTTGCGGTCGTTACGAAGGTATCGACCAACGGGTTCTGGATGAACACGAGGCCGAGGAAATCAGCATCGGTGATTACATCCTCATGGGCGGCGAACTGCCGGCCATGGTCCTGATTGAATCGTGCATTCGCCTCATCGAGGGAACGGTCAACAAGACCGAGTCTGTCGACGAGGAAAGCTTTGAAACCGGGTTGCTTGAATATCCGCATTACACGCGCCCGGCCAACTGGAACGGGCGTGAAGTGCCGGAGATCTTGCTTTCCGGACATCATGCCAAGGTACAAGCCTGGCGGCATGCTCAGGCAGAAGAAATTACCCGCGCGCGACGCCCGGACCTTTGGGACCGGTACGTGGCAAACGGGAACATCAAAGAGGGTTAAACCATGACCAACATCATCCAGCAGCTCGAGAAAGAGCAGCTCGACAAAATCGTTGCGCAGCGCGAAGTTCCGGAATTCGATGCAGGTGATACCGTCCGTGTACACCTGAAAGTCGTTGAAGGTACCCGTGAGCGTATCCAGCAGTTCGAAGGCGTATGCATTGCGCGTAAGAACCGCGGCCTGAACTCTTCCTTCACCGTGCGTAAAATCGCATCGGGCGAAGGCGTTGAGCGTATCTTCCAGTCGTACTCCCCGGCCATCGACAAAATCGAAGTCGTTCGCCGCGGTGACGTACGTCGCGCGAAACTCTACTACCTTCGTGGTCGTACCGGTAAATCTGCACGTATCGCCGAGCAGACCACCGGCCACAAAGGCAAACTGACCGCCGAAGAACGCAAGAAGAAGTAAGTCTTCGCTGTTCTCAGCATCAGAACAAAGACGGGCTCACCTTCGGGTGGGCCCGTTTTCGTTTCCAGCCCCTGGTCCGGGCGAGATCAAAAATCAACAAATACACTCAGTGGTTGCATTATAGCGAATCGCCAGATTTAACCTCAAACAATGCAGTTCCGCAGAAATCCGACGATAAATTTATCAGCTTTCATTATATCAGATATCCCTTACCTATATCGTTAAACGCTGATTTGGCTACTCTGGGATGCTGCAAAATGGCGCACTCTATTTAAAAGTGTGCATCATTCAAAAACACGCGCCCGATACCTTGCGATTTGGAAGGTGGCGTGTATAAAGGCACTCCCGCGGCAAAAACGAACAAACCCGCGTGGTTCTGGATAATAAAATTTCGCAAACCGGATAAAGCCGGTTGCGCCGGAGAAACGCCAAGCCCCACCCGCCGTCAAAAGCAGGTATTGCCGCGATCTTCGTCCCATTCAGAACCGCACCCAGCGGCTTGATCGTTGCTGCTCAAAAGATCGATGTATTATGAGGAGGTCGAGATGGGTCAACCTAAAACCCTTTTTGACAAGATTTGGGAAAGCCATGTGGTCGACACGCAGGATGATGGTACCTGCCTGCTTTATATTGACCGTCATCTCGTCCACGAAGTGACCAGCCCGCAGGCCTTCGAAGGTCTGCGCAATTCAGGCCGCAAAGTGCGCCATCCGGAATTGACGCTCGCCGTGCCGGATCACAACGTTCCGACCTCTGACCGTTCCGAAGGCATCAAGGAAGAAGACAGCCGCATTCAGGTTGAAACCCTTGATCAGAACGCCAAGGATACCGGCATTCACTATTTCCCGATGAACGATCTCCGTCAGGGCATCGTGCACATTGTCGGCCCGGAAGAAGGCTTTACCCTTCCCGGTGTGACCATGGTTTGTGGTGACAGCCACACCTCGACCCACGGCGCATTTGGCGCGCTGGCATTCGGTATCGGTACGTCCGAAGTTGAACACGTTCTGGCCACCCAGACGCTGGTTCAGAAGCCGGCCAAAAACATGCTGGTCAAGGTCGAAGGCGATCTGCATCCGGGCGTGACCGCCAAGGACATCACCCTGGCGATCATCGGTCGTATCGGCACTGCTGGCGGTACCGGCTATGTCATCGAATATGCTGGCTCGGCCATCCGTTCGCTGTCGGTTGAAGGCCGCATGACGGTCTGCAACATGTCGATCGAAGGCGGCGCACGCGCTGGCCTGATCGCCCCGGACGAGAAAACCTTTGAATATATCAAGGGCCGCCCGATGGCCCCGAAAGGTGCCGCGTTCGAGCAGGCTGTTGAATACTGGAAGACCCTGCCGTCTGACGAAGGTGCACATTACGACAAGATTGTCGAAATCGATGCCGCCGAAATCGTCCCGCAGGTTACCTGGGGCACCAGCCCGGAAGACGTCGTTCCGGTTACCGGCACCGTTCCGTTCCCGTCTGACGGCAAGGATGCTGGCAAGCAAAAGGCCATTGCCCGTTCGCTGGAATATATGGGTCTGACCGCTGGCACCCCGATCGAGGAAATCAAGATCGACCGCGTCTTTATCGGTTCTTGCACCAATGGTCGTATCGAAGACCTGCGTGCTGTTGCCGAAGTCGCCAAGGGCCGCAAGGTTGCCGAAACCGTCAATGCCATGATCGTTCCGGGCTCCGGCCTTGTGAAAGAACAGGCAGAGGCAGAAGGTCTGCATGAAATCTTCATCGAAGCAGGCTTTGACTGGCGTGAGCCGGGCTGCTCGATGTGTCTGGCGATGAACCCGGACCGTCTGGAACCGGGCGAGCGTTGCGCTTCGACCTCGAACCGTAACTTCGAAGGCCGTCAGGGCCGTGGTGGTCGTACCCACCTCGTCAGCCCGGCCATGGCAGCTGCGGCTGCGATCACCGGTCATCTGACCGACATTCGCAAACTCGGTTAAGGAAGGTTCCCCATGGCCGATCACACATTGATCAATTTCCGCGAAAGTGCCCCTCGTCTGGGCCGCGCACCGGTGCTTGAGCACCTCCTGCCGCAACTGACCGGCATCAACCTGCCGGACTTCGTGGCCCAGGAACTCGACGCGACCGAAGAATTGATCGAAGCACTCGGTCTGGCCTGGGAAACTGGAAGCAAGGGATAAGATAATGGAAAAATTCACCAAGCTCACCGGTGTTGCAGCACCGCTGCCGATGATCAATGTCGATACCGACATGATCATTCCCAAACAGTTCCTCAAAACCATCAAACGTTCGGGCCTTGGCAAGAACCTGTTTGATGAAATGCGTTACGACGATAACGGCAACGAAATTCCGGATTTCGTTCTGAACAAACCGGCCTATCGCAATGCCAAGATCCTTGTATCGGGTGACAATTTCGGCTGTGGTTCCTCGCGTGAACACGCGCCCTGGTCGCTGCTTGATTTCGGCATTCGCTGCGTGATCGCACCAAGCTTTGCCGACATTTTCTATAACAACTGCTTTAAGAACGGCATCCTTCCGATCCGTCTGCCGCAGGAAGATGTCGACAAGCTGATGGCCGATGCAGAACGCGGTGCCAATGCTACCGTCACCGTTGATCTTGAAAATCAGGAAATCACCGGTCCGGACGGCGGCTGCATCAAGTTTGAAGTCGAAGAATTCCGCAAGCATTGCCTGCTGAATGGCCTCGACGACATTGGCCTGACCCTGCAGAAGGCCGATGCCATCAACGATTTCGAAGCCAAGCGCGCTGCATCGCAGCCCTGGCTGTCGCTGTAATTGCAAAAACGGGCGGCAAACATCGGTTTGCCGCCCGTTTTCTGATCGTTACGGGGTGAGCGGCCCCAAAAAATATGGGAAGGAAGCATTTATGAGCACCACCAAAAAAGTACTGATGCTGCCAGGCGACGGAATTGGCCCGGAAGTCATGCGTCAGGTTCAGCGCGTCATGGACTGGATGGCAAAAAAGCGCAGCGTGAATTTCGAAATCACCGAAGGTCTGATCGGCGGCGCATCCATTGATGCCCATAAAAACCCGCTGACCGACGAAACGCTTGCGGATGCAATGGCAGCCGACGCTGTTTTGCTGGGTGCTGTTGGTGGTCCGAAATGGGACGACATGCCGTTCGACATCAAACCGGAACGTGGCTTGCTCAAGATCCGTAAAGAAATGGGCCTGTTCGCCAACCTGCGTCCGGCACTGGTGTTTGACGCCCTTGTTGGTGCATCGACGCTTAAAGAAGACGTCGTTAAGGGTCTTGATATCATGATCCTGCGTGAACTGACCGGTGGCATCTATTTCGGTCAGCCGCGCGGCATCGAAGAACGCGACGGTGTCCGTCACGGCTTCAACACGCTGGTCTATTCCGAGCCGGAAGTCGAACGCATCGCGCGCGTTGCCTTTGACATGGCAATGAAACGTAACAAGCGCCTGTGCTCTGTCGATAAGGCGAACGTTCTGGAATCCACCGTTCTGTGGCGCGAAGTTGTCGAACGTGTTGCCAAGGACTTCCCGGAAGTCGAACTGAGCCACATGTATGTCGATAACGCCGCCATGCAGCTGGTGCGTAATCCGAAACAGTTTGACGTGATGGTCACCACCAACATGTTTGGCGACATTCTTTCCGATTGTGCCGCCATGCTGACCGGGTCTCTCGGCATGCTGCCGTCTGCATCCCTTGGTGCGGCAGATTCAAACGGTGCGCGCAAGGCGCTTTACGAGCCGGTACACGGCTCCGCCCCAGACATCGCCGGTCAGGACATCGCCAACCCGCTGGCAACCATCCTGTCCTTCGCCATGATGCTGCGTTATTCGTTTGACATGGGCGACGATGCCACCCTGATCGAAGACGCAGTACAAAACGTCCTTAAGGGCGGCCTGCGTACCGGCGACATTATGCAGCCGGGCATGGCCAAGGTCTCGACCACGGTTATGGGTGAGTCGCTGATCAGCGAACTCGACAAGCTCGTCTGATCGTTTAAAGCGATCCCGATATTAAAAAGGCCGGATAGTTATCCGGCCTTTTTGCATTAATGGGTGATCTCGACGGCGTCGGCAAGAATGCCGGAAAACAGCGCCAGCTTGTCCGGGTTTCGATGAACAAACAGATCGACAATCTTCCCGTCGCGTTCGGTCGCGCAGAGTGCGGTGGCCACAACACCGTCCTCGGCCATAAGGATCCAGCATTGATCCTTGATCGTGACACCAAAGATACGCTCACCCGGACTGCGCTTGCCCCAGACACCAAGAAAGAACCGCGACACATGATCGGCGCCAAACAGCGGATTTGCCGTCGCCAGTGCCTTGCCGCCACCATCGGAATGCAAAATCACGTCAGGTGCCAGCAGATCTAGCAACCGGCCAACGTCACTCGTCCCGATGGCCGTGACAAACGCATCCAGCCGATCCCGGTCACACGCCGTTGCATTTGGTTCGGGCGTCGCATCGCGATCACTGTCGCGCTGCATCTTGCGGCGGGCGCGGAACAGGATCTGACGGGTATTGTTCGGCGTGCGTTCGATCAGCGGGGCTATATCGTCATGCATCCAGTCAAAAACTTCATGCAGCACAAGCGCCACACGCTCCACCGGAGCAAGACGTTCAAGCATCAACATATAAGCCTGCCCGAGGCCGTCCTGTTCGATCAGTTGCGTTTCGGCTCTGGGTTGTTCGGGCTGCAACCACGGCTCAGGCAGCCAGTGACCGACATAGTTTTCGCGCTGTCGCCGGGCGGATTTCAAAACATCGAGGCAGATATTGCTGCACACCCGGACAAGCCAGCCGGTGGCGTCATTGATCGTCTCAAGATCCTGATTGCGCCACCGCAACCAGACATCCTGAACCGCATCCTCGGCATCGGCGTGACTGCCCAGCATACGATAAGCCAACGCGGTCAACCGTGCCCTGTGTTGTTCAAAAATCCGATCTGCCACAGATGTCCCACCAAACGCGTGAAGCGATACGGGGAAATCCCGTATCGCTGTGTGTCTCCGATTGTAAGGGGTTTTTACGCCTCCGTCAGGAAGCTTGCGACGATCATGCAAATTCATGCTGCGCGATGCCCAACCGGTTCCACGCATTCATCGTGGCAATGATGCAGGTCAGCTCCGAAATCTCGGCTTCCTCGAAATGATCAAGAAGCACGCGATGGCATTTCGAAATCGTGACTTGGCATTCTGCCCGGGTCAGGCATTCGGCCCATGCCAGTGCCGCACGCTCTGCCTCGTTGAACCCTTCGGCACCCTGCCAAACCGGCAACATCGCAAGCTTGACCGGATCCCCGCCATGTTTGGCAAAGCTGTCGGAATGCATCCGAACACAATAGGCACAGCCATTGATCTGCGACACCCGACATTCAATAAGGTCACGCAGGACCGGCGCAATCAGCGGGTTTTCGCCAAGCTTGGTGGCAAGGTCAAACTGGGCCTGGAACAGTTTCGGACTGACTTCATGAAAGGCAAAGCGGGTCATGGCAATTCTCCTTGGTGACACGAAGGTAAACGGGGGAAAAATTCCCCCTCTGCCCACAAGGACGAAACACGGGCGGCCCGCGTTACACGACCCGCCCGCAAAATTCGAAATTTATGAAATCAGCAATCAGGGATTTCAGACGATACCCGCATCCGCAAGCGCGCGGGCGACATTGTCATGCATCACCCATGTCCAGTCCTCGCCATCGCTTTGCGTTCCCTCGGCAAGGGTGAATATCGCCGCCAGATAATCACTGACATCACTCTTGCACATCGGAAGGTCTGCTGCGGCCGCGATCTTGGCGGCAAGCCGACCATACTTCTTATTCCCGATGCGGCATCCGAAATGCCCGACCGTCTCGGCCAGCTTCAGCCCGGTAATCTTGCGTCCCGTGGCTTTGGCGTGCGCACGCAGCATATCACGTTCGCAGCTCGACATTTCTATTTCGGCCAAGGCCCGGACATAGTCCTCTGGCTGTCCGATATGCGGGGCAAGTGCCGTATCACCGCCTCTGGCGCGGGTCGCGTCATCCCGGCTGATCATTTCAAACATGTCGTTTCCTCCCGACAGAATGACCGGTTTTCCGCTTTTCACATCTGTCGTGCCGGTCCATCACGCGATGTGGCTTGGTTTGCAGGCACGTCTTTGATCTTCTTTGTTATGATTTTGATTTGCAGTCATGCGGTGCATTTCACCGCAACAGGGTCGCACGGCTCTTTATTGAATATGGGAAGCGGCAAGCAGAAAACAAACAGGGCGGGAAACCATCGTTCCCCGCCCTCTATCATTGCGATCCTCAGGCATATTCAAAGCCCGGCTTGGTAAAGACGAACTGGCCGACCCGCATTCCGCCGCCGCCCTCGCCCGCGTCAAAGGCATTGATGCATCCAGCCAGATAAAACTCCCACATGCGTTTGAATTCTTCGTCGTACTTTTCCGGGTCAAGTTCATCGGCGACTTTACGGAACCGATCGCGCCACGCAATAAGCGTCTGGGCATAGTTGCGACCGGCATGGAAGTTTGAGGCCTCTACCGTCAGGTTGGCATGTTCGGCGGCCTCGATCACTTCGTGTACCGCCGGAATGTACCCGCCCGGGAAGATATACTTATCAATCCATGGCGAGGTAAACTCAGCCCGCGGCTTGATGATGGTATGGATCACAGCCCGCCCGCCGGCCTTCAGAAGCTCACTGACCTTTTCGAAATAGGTTTTGAACTGATGACGACCAACATGCTCAAACATGCCGACCGATACAACGCGGTCATACTTCCCGGCGTTGGCATCGGCAAACAAGCGGTAATCCAGCAGGTGGTAATCAAGCCCCGCCTTCATATTGCCGCCCATCTCCGAACGCTTTTCCTGCGCCCAGTTATATTGTTCGGTCGAAAGCGTGATGCCATGCACCTCTGCCCCGGTCTCACGATGGATAAAGCGGCTTAACCCGCCCCAGCCACAACCGATATCGACCACACGCAGGCCCGGCTCATTGATCTTGAGACGCTGGGTGGTCAGGCTCATTTTCCGGTGCTGGGCTTCTTCAAGGGTCTGGGCCCCGTCATCCCAGAATGCACATGAATATTGCATCTCCGGATCAAGGAACCGGGTGTAAAGATCATTGCCGATATCATAGTGATGGCGCACGCGGTGCGACGCGGCCCGGACCGATGTAAACTGCCCGATCTGGAATTTCAGCGCCTGCAGCTTTTCAATAAAACTGCCAAACCCGCTGGTCGAATGCCCGCCTTCGAAATTAAGACGCAGCACCTTGATCAGGTCCTCCATCTCGCAGTTCACAAGGTCGAACCCGCCATGCATGAAGGCTTCGCCAAAGCCCGGGTCCGGGCTCAGTGCCATTTTAAGTGTGTTGGTCCAGTCCGGGACGGTCATACCCGCCCGCGGTTCTGATCCATCTCCCAGCACGATTTCGTGCTTGTCATCCACACGGAATACCAAAGTCCCGCGCGTGACATGTTCCCGAAAGAAATCGAGAACCTTTTTCTGTGTCCAATCCAAACTCATCGGGTACGTCATTGGCCGTCCTTTTTTCAAAAGTCGGAATAGTGATCGCCCCATATGCGGCAACACCGCATATCTGTATTGAACCCGTGATCAGGATCGTTTTGTCTGGCCGTCCGGAGGATCGTCAGGTGGTCACATCGGTGGCGTGGACGCCAACCAGGCAGAAATTCAGAAATCAACCTGGCAAGATGCAAAACGTTTCTGATTTCAGGTTCGCTACATGAACCCCTTTGGTAATTCTGCCAGATTTTTCTGCGATCTCAAGTAGTAATCATGATCACATTGGCAACGACATGCTTGCGCAATCGCCGAGAAACCCTTACATCTCGCCGCAGATTATCAGACATTACCCAAAGGCATGGTCGCTGCGTCATCCGTTGTCGCACGGGGTTTTTCCGTTCCGGCACCATTGTGACCACCATGCCGACAAGACTGAAAGAGGCACCCTGATGGGCTACAAAATCGCCGTTGTCGGCGCGACCGGAAATGTCGGGCGCGAGATGCTTAACACCCTTGCCGAACGCAAATTCCCGGCAGACGAAATCTTTGCGCTGGCATCGTCGAAATCCATCGGGCGCACCGTGGGCTATGGCGAAGATGACGAGATCAGCGTTCTCGATGCCGCAACCTTTGATTTCTCAAAGGCCGATATCGCCCTGTTCTCGGCCGGTGGTGAAACCGCCAAGAAACTGGCCCCCAAGGCTGCCGAAGCAGGCTGCGTTGTCATCGACAATTCCAGCTATTGGCGCATGGAACCGGGTGTTCCGCTGGTCGTGCCCGAGGTCAATGGCGATGCGCTGGCCGGATACGCCAAAAAGAACATCATCGCCAACCCGAACTGCTCGACCATTCAGATGGTTCTGGCCCTTAAGCCGCTTCATGACATCGCAACGATCAAACGCATCGTTGTTGCGACCTATCAGTCGGTGTCGGGTGCCGGTCGTGCCGCCATGGACGAGCTGTTTAACCAGACCAAAGGCATCTATGTGAATGATCCGCCCAAGAAGGAGGAATTCACCAAACAGATCGCCTTTAACGTCATCCCGCATATCGACAATTTCATGGATGATGGCGCGACCCGCGAAGAATGGAAAATGTCGGTCGAGACCCGCAAAATTCTTGCGCCGGAAATCGCAGTCCACGCCACCTGCGTGCGCGTTCCGGTCTTTGTCGGCCACGGCGAAGCGGTCAATATCGAGTTCGAAAAACCGATCACGGTCGACGAAGCCCGCAAGGCGATGAAAAACTTCCCCGGTGTTTCGGTTGTCGATTACCGTCAGGACGAAGGCTATGTCACCCCGCAGGAAGTCCAGGGCGAAGACAATGTCTTTGTTTCGCGCGTGCGCAAGGACCCGACGGTCGCAAACGGCCTGTCGCTGTGGTGTGTTGGCGACAACCTGCGCAAGGGTGCTGCCCTGAACGCGGTTCAGATTGCCGAGAAACTGGTCGCAGAATTCCTGCCAAAGAAATAAGCGATCCCTTGGATCCGCAACAGATTTCAAGCAAAACCCGCCTGTCATGGGCGGGTTTTGTCGTTCCATATCCCGGCAAGATGCTGGTCAGAGGCAAAAAAAGGCGCTAGGGAAAAAGAAGATAAATTTTCAAAATCAAAAAATACCTGTTCGCCTTTTGGCAACGGATCAAAAAGTCCGGGGAATGAGATGGTCAAACGCACCCGCAAGGAAGCGGCCCGCCTCGATGAAGCAGCCCGCGCTGGCTGGCTTTATTACTGTGCTGGCAACACGCAAGATGAAATCGCCCAGAAGCTTGGCGTGTCACGCCCGACCGCACAGCGTCTGGTGTCTGCAGCCGTCAGCGAGGGACTGGTAAAGGTTCGCCTTGATCACCCGATTGCGCGCTGCATGGAACTGGGCAAGGCGATCTGCGAGACCTATGGCATTGCCGGTTGCGATGTGGTGCCAACCGATCCGGCGGCACCCGATGCGATGTTTGGCATGGCGCAGGCGGCGGCAAACTATCTCGAACGTGCGCTGCATTCCACCGAACCCAAAATCATCGCACTCGGTACCGGGCGCGCCATGCGCGCCATGGTCGATGAAATCGGGCGTATTGATGCCTATCATCACAAGATCGTCTCCCTGGTCGGCACCATCGCCCATGACGGGGCGGCGAGTTTCTATGATGCGGTGACGGATCTTGCCGACCGCACCCGTGCGCCGCATTACCCTTTACCGATCCCGGTGATCATCGCCGATCCGCAGACGCGCGAACGCATGCAGCAACAGCCCCCGATGGACAATATCCTCAAACTCGCGCGCGAAGCCGACATCCGCTTTATCGGGGTCGGGCATCTGGGCGATGATGCACCGCTGCATATTGACGGCTTTATCTCGAAAGATGAGCTGGTGTCACTGCGCGAAAGTGGCGGCATCGGTGAAGTGATCAGTTGGTCGTTTGATCAGGACGGCAATATCCTCAATCATCCGGTCAATCACTGTGTCACCAGTGCGCCGGCTGTACAGCCCGCAACCAACACCATTGCGGTCGCCAAGGGCGCGAAAAAAGTCGCCGCGATTCGCGGTGCGATGCGTGGCCAATTGATTTCAACGCTGATTACTGACGAAGCCACTGCGGAAAGTTTGCTGCGCTAGCACGCGGCATTTTTCACCCACACAGCAAATAGTTCTGCGCCCTGCCACCCATGTCGGCAGGGCGTTTCTTTGTGCGCCGCAAAAACGATTTTGTTTGACAAGCAATAGCGAAATTGAGTGAATGCTCATTACCTGAACAAATGATCAATGTGGGCAACCGAAGTTGCTCAGCGGGTAAATAGTCCTTTGGGAGGAAATATGAAACGCGTAATGGGAGTAGCGCTTTGTGCGCTGCTGGCAGGCGGTGTTGCACACGCCAATGCCGAAACGAAACTGACCATCGCTACCGTCAACAACGGTGACATGATCCGCATGCAGAAGCTGACGGATGATTTCACCTCCAAGAATCCTGACATTTCCCTTGAGTGGGTCACGCTTGAGGAAAACACCCTGCGTCAGCGCGTTACCACTGACATCGCCACCAAAGGCGGTCAGTATGACGTCATGACCATTGGTACCTACGAAGTGCCGATCTGGGCTGAAAAAGGCTGGCTCGCACCGCTTGATAATCTTGGTTCCGACTATGACGTCGATGACCTGATGCCTGCCATCCGCTCTGCCGTTTCCAACGATGGCCAGCTTTATGCTGCACCGTTCTACGGCGAAAGCTCGATGATGATGTACCGCACCGACCTGTTCGAAGCTGCCGGTATTGAAATCAACGGCCGCCTGACCTGGGACCAGACCCTTGAAATCGCCAAGAAACTCCACAAGCCTGACGAAGGTGTCTATGGCATTTGCCTGCGTGGCAAGGCCGGTTGGGGTGAAAACATGGCGCTGATCACCACCATGGGCAATGCCTTTGGTGCACGTCTGTTCGACGAGAACTGGAACCCGACCTTCGACAGTGCCGAGTGGAAAAATGCCCTCGACATGTACACCAACGTCCTTGGTAACTACGGCCCTCCCGGTGCGACCTCGAACGGCTTTAACGAAAACCTTTCGCTGTTCAACTCCGGCAAGTGCGGCATGTGGATTGACGCCACCGTTGCGGCATCCTTCGTGACCAACCCCAAAGAATCCAAAGTTGCAGACAAGGTCGGCTTCACCGAAGCACCGTGCGCTGTAACCTGCACCGGCGCCAACTGGCTCTGGGCATGGAACCTTGGCATTCCGATGGGTTCCCAGAAAGTAGAAGCAGCTCAGAAGTTCATCTCCTGGGCGACCTCGAAAGCCTATCTGGAACTGGTTGCCTCCAAAGAAGGTTGGGCAAACGTACCGCCGGGCACCCGTATGTCGCTTTATGAAAACCCGAAATATCTTGAAGCGGCACCGTTCGCAGACGAGACCCTTCTGGCGATCGACAGCGCAGACCCGATCAACTCGACCCTGGAACCGAAGCCGTATGTTGGTGTTCAGTTCGCTGCAATCCCTGAATTCCAGGGTATCGGCACCACGGTCGGTCAGCAGTTCTCCGCAGCCCTTGCAGGTCAGATGAGTGTTGAAGAGGCCCTTTCGGCCGCTCAGTCCAGCACTGATCGCACCATGCGCAAGGCCGGTTACTACTGATACACTACCCAGACCGGACTTCCGCCCTTGATGCGATGTCCGGTCTGAACCTCCTTGACCTGAGAGAAACTTGGGTGGTGGTTGTAAAACACACCACCCTTTTTTTCCCTTAAAGTCACGGATCGAAACGACAATTTCGGGGAGCACATCATGTCGACACGGGCCTCGACCCTTACCGGGCGTATCATGTCCGCACCGTCGATCATCGTCCTGTTCTTGTGGATGGCCGTCCCGCTGGGCATGACGATTTACTTCTCCTTCCTGCGCTACAACCTGTTGTCGCCGGGAATGGAAGAGTGGATCGGTACACTTAACTACGAATTCTTCCTGACAGATCCGGCGTTCTTCGCGTCCCTTACCAATACCCTTTTGCTGGTCGGGTCTGTTCTGGTCATCACGGTGGTGGGTGGCATCCTTCTGGGTCTGATGCTTGATCAGCCGATCTTCGGGCGCGGTGTCTTGCGCCTGCTGGTGATTGCACCGTTCTTCATCATGCCAACCGTGAATGCGCTGGTCTGGAAGAACCTTTTGATGGATCCGGTGTCAGGCATGTTTGCCTGGATCGCCAGCCTGTTCGGGCTGCCTGCGATTGACTGGTTTACCAATGCACCACTGACCTCGATCATCATCATGGTGTCCTGGCAATGGTTGCCCTTTGCCGTTTTGATCCTGTTGACTGCCCTGCAATCGCTTGACCGCGATCAAAAAGAAGCCGCCCAGATGGACGGTGCCGGTCCGGTCGCGATCTTCTTTTATATCACCCTGCCGCACCTTAGCCGTGCGATCACGGTGGTCGTTCTGATCGAAACCATCTTCCTGCTTACCGTCTTTGCCGAGATCTTTGTCACCACCGGTGGTGGCCCGGGCCTGGCAACGACCAACATCGCCTTCCTTGTCTATACGCAGGCGCTGTTGCAGTTCGATGTTGGTGGCGCATCTGCCGGCGGCATTGTCGCGGTCATTCTGGCCAATATCGTGGCGATCTTCCTGATCCGCCTCATCGGCAAGAACCTGGACAAATAGGGGCACAACATGGAAAGCAAACAAACACCCCTTGGCTATGTCAGCTTCTCGGTCTTCGCGTGGATCGTGGGTCTTCTGATCTTCTTCCCGATCTTCTGGATGGTGCTGACCAGTTTCAAGACCGAACTCGAAGCGGTGTCCATCCCGCCAAGCTTCATCTCGTTCGACTGGACACTGGAAAACTATGCCGAGGTCCAGCAACGCTCGAACTATTTCAAGTTCGCCATGAACTCGGTGATCCTCGCGGTCGGCTCCACCCTGGTCGGTCTGGTCTTTGCCGTGACCTGCGCATGGGCAATGGCCTTTAACCCGACCAAGCGGACAAAGGACGCCCTTCTGTGGATGCTGTCGACCAAGATGATGCCGCCGGTCGGCGTTCTGGTCCCGATCTATCTGGTGTTCCGCGATTGGGGACTGCTTGATACCCGCTTTGGTCTGATCATGGTTCTGTTTTTGATGAACCTGCCGATCATGGTCTGGATGCTCTACACCTATTTCAAGGAAATCCCGACCGACATCCTCGAAGCGGCCCGCATGGATGGCGCAACCCTGCCCAAGGAAATCATCTTTGTGCTGTTGCCAATGGCGGTTCCCGGCATCGCATCGACCATGCTGCTCAACATCATTCTGGCATGGAACGAAGCCTTCTGGACGCTCAACCTGACAACGTCCGATGCAGCCCCGCTGACAGCCTTCATCGCCTCCTATTCGAGCCCCGAGGGCCTGTTCTGGGCGAAGCTTTCAGCCGCATCGACGCTCGCGGTTGCCCCAATTCTCGTGATTGGCTGGTTCTCTCAGAAACAGCTGGTTCGTGGTCTGACATTCGGCGCGGTCAAGTAACCGCAGCCTGATAGCAATCTGGAAAGAAGGAACACCAAAATGGGTGCTATCCGACTGGAAAAAGTCAAGAAAACCTTCGGCACACTCGATGTTATTCCCGGTGTCGATCTTGATATCAATGACGGTGAATTCGTGGTTTTCGTCGGTCCGTCGGGCTGTGGCAAATCAACGCTTCTGCGACTGATTGCTGGCCTTGAAGACGTCACCGATGGCAAAATCCTGATCAACGGAACCGATGTCGCCAACGAGGCCCCGGCCAAACGCGGCCTGTCCATGGTCTTTCAGTCCTATGCGCTTTACCCGCATATGACCGTCTATAACAACATTGCCTTTGGCCTGAAAATGGCCGGTGAAAGCAAGGAAGTTATCGAAGAGAAAGTGCAAAGCGCGGCCAAGATCCTGAACCTGACCGACTATCTTGAACGTCGCCCGGGCGCACTTTCGGGTGGTCAACGTCAACGTGTTGCCATTGGCCGTGCGATTGTCCGTAACCCGGCAGCCTTCCTGTTTGACGAACCGCTGTCCAACCTTGATGCGGCGCTGCGTGTGAACATGCGGCTTGAAATCACCGGTCTGCATCAGGAACTGAAAACCACCATGATCTACGTGACCCACGATCAGGTCGAAGCCATGACCATGGCCGACAAGATCGTGGTCCTTCAGGCGGGCCGTGTTGAACAGGTCGGCAAGCCGATGGAACTTTACAACAACCCGACAAACAAGTTTGTCGCGGGCTTTATCGGGTCACCGAAAATGAACTTCCTGGGCGGGGAGCTTGCCAAAAAATACGATTGCCACGAAATCGGCATTCGCCCGGAACACTTCGCGGTCAGCACCGAAAAGGGTGAAATCCCGGCAACCGTCAAGATCGCCGAACACCTTGGTGCCGAAACATATCTTCATGTCGAAGCCGACAGTCTCGGTCCGATGACGGTCCGTGCCACCGGGGAAATCCCGCTTGGCGAACATGACAAGATTTTCCTGACCCCGGAACAGGATCGCATCCATCGCTTTGATGCCCAAGGGCTGGCGCTGGCCAAATCCTGATACGTGCAAAAACCGGATCGCGATGTCCCACAAACATTGCGATCCCGTCTTACCAACCAAGCCACTTGTGAGTCCAAAATGTATCTGAAAAAGTTCGATCTTACGGGCCGTCGGGCCTATGTCACTGGCGGCGGTCGTGCCATCGGCCTGTCCTGCTGCGAAGCTCTGGCAGAGGCCGGCGCCCATGTCATCATCGGCGACATCAGCGAAGGTGTTGCCGAAGAAGGCCGCGATTACCTGAAATCCAAAGGTTATTCGGCTGATATCGACATCATGGATGTCACCAACACCGATCAGGTCCGTGCAAGTGCCGAAAAAATGGCCAAGCAGGGCGGCGTTGATATTCTGGTCAACAATGCCGGTATCGCGCGTTCGGAAACCCCGGCAGAAACCGTCACCGATGAACATTGGCTCAATGTCATTGACGTCAACCTGAACGGCACCTTCTGGTGCTGCCGTGAATTCGGCAAGCAGATGCTTGAAAAGAAAAACGGCGTCATCGTCAATGTCGGTTCCATGTCTGGCTTCATCGTCAACAAGCCGCAGGAACAGGCCTATTACAATGCCTCCAAGGCAGCGGTCCACCACCTGACCAAGTCGCTGGCGGCCGAATGGGGCAACCGTGGCGTGCGCGTCAATGCGGTCGCACCGACCTATATCGCAACCCCGCTCAATGAATTCGTAAAATCCAAGCCGGAAATGTATGACGCATGGATCAACGGCACCCCGATGGCCCGTCTTGGCCTGACCGAGGAAATCGGATCGGTTGTCCTGTTCCTTGCCTCTGATGCTTCCAGCCTGATGACCGGGTCCATCGTTCTGGCAGATGGGGGTTACACCTGCTGGTAAGGCCAGGTGCAACAATTTGACCACACATTGTCCTGAAGCTTTTGTGGTCAGCCAGTTCGACGGATAGACGGGGCGCGGATGTGGGACCTGCGCCCCGTTTACCTTTTACCCAAACTGGCAGGGTACTGACCCTAGATACTTCGAAAAGTCATTGGCGGGCATCACCTCGACCCCGTTCAGTCCCAGAAAGACGGCCAAGCGTTGCAGATTTTCCATCAATGGTCCGGCAACATCGGCGGCCCTCACATGGTCTTCAAGATGCGCACTCTGCACTCTGAGCACCCCGGCCTGCCGATCTGATTTCAAATCCACCCGCGCAACAAATTCGCCATTTAACATGAATGGCAAAACGTAATAGCCGTATTGGCGTTTCTCGGCCGGCACATAAATCTCGATCCGGTAGTTAAAGCCAAATATCCGCTCCACCCGATCACGTTCCCACATCACCGGATCAAACGGCACCATCAGGCATGTCGGCTTGGCACGTGACCGCGGATTGACAGTCGGGCACAGATAACCCGGCTGTTTCCAGCCTTCGACGTCGGCCTGCAGTAACCGGCCCTCCTCGACCAGTCGCGCCAGACAGGCTTTGGTTTCATCTGTTGGCAGACGGAAATATTTGCGCAAATCAATCTCGGCGGCCACCCCCATGGCGGCAATCCCCTTGCAGATCAGGTCGCACATCGCATCCTGCCGATCCCGGTCGGGTTCGTGTGCTGCGTCGCCAATGATCCGATGCGGCAAATCATATTCGCGCTCGAAACTGCTGCGCCGTTTGCGCGCCATCACCTGCCCGCTCCAGAACAGATATTCCATCGCGGTTTTGGTGTTCGACCAGCCCCACCACTTCTCGCTGCTACGCCCCTCGGTCTCAAGGGAACTGGCCGCAACCGCGCCCTCTTGGTCAATATGGCGCAGGATGTTGTCAATCAGGTCAGGCTGTTCGCGCTGAACCCGCGCGATCCGTCCCCACGTGCCCATGCCCCGCTCGGCATCACGCATCCGCCAACGATAAAGCGGATAATCCTCAACCGGGATCATCGATGCTTCGTGGCCCCAATATTCAAACAGCTTGCGCTGGCGCCCCGTCCCCCAGACCATTTCATCAAGCATCTTCGGGTCATAAATGCCCAACCGCGAAAAGATCGGCATGTAATGCGCCCGTGTCAGAACATTGACACTGTCGACCTGCAACATATTGGTCGCCCGGATGGTTTTAAGGATCTGGCGCTTGGTCACATCCCGGTCGGGATTGGCGGCAAAGCCCTGCCCGACAAGTGCCAGGTTACGCGCCTGTTTGGCAGATATCGAAACGGTCGGGGACGGGGTGGCAGCACTGTCAATCGGCATCAGGACACACTTGGAAAATCGAATAAAAACAGGTGCATGCTAACACACGCTCCTGACAATTCTGGCAGGATGATTTTGCAGTTACCACTGCTGGCGAACTTGACCGCAAACCGCCACCCTCATAGGCTTCATTCCTGATCGCGACAAAAGCGCCCCAACAAACAGGACAGCCCGAATGACCACCCCGCAAATCATGATTCTGGCCGTGCTGCTTGGCACCGTCGTGCTGTTTCTGTGGGGCCGCTGGCGCCACGACATGGTGGCGATGGCATCCCTTCTGGTCTGTGTGGTTCTGGGGTTGGTTCCGACCGACGGGGCCTTTGTCGGCTTTGGTCACCCCGCCGTCATAACGGTCGCCTGCATCCTGATCCTGTCATCAGCCCTGCAAAGGTCAGGGGCGGTTGATACCCTGTCGCGTACCGTCCTGCCGCAAACGGCCGGGCCGTTTGTCACCATGGCCGCACTCAGTCTTCTGGCCGCCATCCTCTCAGCCTTCATGAACAATGTCGGGGCACTGGCCCTTTTGATGCCGATTGGCATTCAGATTGCCAACAAACAAAACCTGCCACCGGGAAAAATCCTGATGCCACTTGCGTTCGGATCGATCCTTGGCGGCATGACGACACTTATCGGTACGCCCCCAAACCTGATCGTTTCGGGCTTTCGGGCCAAGGTAAACGGGGCAGGCTTTTCGATGTTTGATTATAGCCCGGTCGGCGTTGCCATCGCCCTTGCCGGACTGCTGTTCGTCATTCTGCTGGGCCGCTTTCTGGTGCCAACCCGCCAACGCGCCGGGGCAGAAGGGTTCGAGACCGGATCCTATTTGACCGAGGCCCGCATTACCGAGGGCAGCAAGGCCATCGGCATGTTCATGCGTGAAATCAATGACGAGCTTGAAAAGTCGGACGCGCAGGTGATTGGCCTGATCCGCAACGAACGCCGCATTCCGGCACCAAGCCCCTATCGCGAACTGCAACAAGACGACATCCTGCTGATCGAAGCCGAACCCGAAGGACTGGCAAGTGCCCTTTCCGGCCTTGAACTGACCCTGGAAGCCGAACTGCGTAGCGAAGAAGCCAACGCCGAACAAAAGGAAGAAGCCAAGGAACAGGTCCGCGCCCAAAAGGCGCAAAAAGCAGCCGAAAAATCCGGTGACGCACCAAAGGCTGACGCCGAACAGGATGACGCCTCCAAATCGGAGAAAAAGGACTCTGATGCAAAGAAAAGGGCCCTTCAGTCCGACGATATCTCCCTGATCGAAGTCGTGGTCCTGCCGAACGCCTCCTTCATCGGGCGATCTGCGGCCGATATCCGCATTCGCAGTCGCTATGGCATCAACTTGCTGGCCCTGTCCCGCCAGGGACAACGTTCGATGTCACGCTTGCGCACCATGAAAATGCAGGCCGGGGACGTGCTTTTGATGCAAGGCACGCCTGCTGCCATTCACGAATTCGGTAATCGTCTGGGCTGCGCGCCGCTCGCCGAACGGTCGCTCAACCTTGGCGACAAGACACAGGCCTTCAAGGCAACCGCCATCATGGCCGTTGCCATTGCGCTTGCGGCCTTTGGCATCCTGCCTGCCGCCATTTCGTTTGCCCTTGGCGTGCTTGCCACTTTGCTGGTGGGTGTGGTCTCGCCGCGCACCCTTTATGATGCGGTCGACTGGCCGGTGGTGGTGTTGCTGGCCGCCCTGATCCCGGTCGCCAATGCCATGGAAAGTACCGGCAGTGCCGATCTGATTGCGCGCTTCCTGCTCGATACGGTCGCACAAGGAAGCGCGCCAGTTGCCCTTGCCCTGATCCTTGTTGTCACCATGACGCTCTCGGACTTCATGAACAATGCCGCAACCGCCGCTGTCATGTGCCCGATTGCAATTGGCAGCGCCGCCCAACTCGATGCCAGCTCCGACCCGTTCCTGATGGCGGTTGCAATTGGCGCCTCCTGCGCCTTCCTGACCCCGATCGGCCATCAGAACAACACGCTTATCCTCGGCCCCGGCGGCTTCCGCTTTAGCGACTACTGGCGCCTCGGCCTGCCGATTGAGATCATCGTCGTCGCGGTTGGCGTGCCGATGCTTTTATGGGTTTGGCCTCTATAGTTAGGTGCTAGCTAATTATCAACCGCCACTTCTGGATCATCAAATGCACGTTGGCGCATGTAAAGCTCCGGTGTCATGATATGCAGGAAGTCTGCCGCACTGCCTTCAACCAAGTTCACAATAGCACCACTTTCCTTCATCCGGATGACCGCACGCCGAAAACCATTGGCGTTTACGTTGTCTCGGAGAAACTCCATCTCATCGAAATTGGCGACGCCTTCCAAAACATCCATACCTTCGTCTTCACCAACGAAGATTTGGCAATAACTGCCGTCCTGTGATGTCATCAGGCGACCTCCTGAGGGGATTCCATAATACCTTGTTTGAAGGATGACAGGACCGCGGATCACATGTTCTCTTAGCGGCGGGTCTTGAAGCAACTTGTACTTCCACAGCACGGTGCTAACAGCCTTTTCCATTTCTTTGCCATCGCCAATGGCATCAAGGCATACGTGCTGGAAAATCTGATGAACGCTTTTACTTCTGCGGGAATCGTAAATGGTCAGCCCGACCAAAATGATCCCAAAAACAATCCAGATTACAATTGTTCGAGACTGCTTCATCTAACCCCCGAAATAAGAAAGGCGGCCTAAAGCCGCCTTTTAATAGATATCTTCGAGTATTAGCTGTCAAACCCAAGGTTCGGCACATCAAGGCCATTGGCGCGGCAGGCCGAAATCAGCGTGTTGTTGAGCAGGCAGGCAATGGTCATCGGACCGACACCGCCCGGAACCGGGGTGATGGCACCGGCAACCTTGGATGCGGTTTCAAACTCGACATCACCGACCAGCTTCATTTTGCCTTCAGCACCTTCAACGCGGTTGATGCCAACATCAATCACGGTGGCACCCGGGGCGATCCAGTCACCCTTGATCATGTTCGGGCGGCCAACGGCGGCAACCACGATATCGGCACGACGGACTTCCTCAGGCAGGTCGCGGGTACGCGAATGGGCGATGGTGACCGTGCAGCTTTCTTTCAGCAGAAGCTGCGCCATCGGCTTGCCAACGATGTTCGAACGGCCAACCACGACCGCACGTTTGCCCGACAGATCCCCAAGGGTGTCTTTGAGCAACATCAGGCAGCCATACGGCGTGCAGGGTGCGAAACCTTCGCCGCCCGTTGCCAGTGCGCCGGCATTCACAACGTGGAAACCGTCAACATCCTTGGCCGGGTCGATGGCGGCCAGAATGGCCTGCTCGTTAATGTGCTTGGGCACCGGAAGCTGACACAGGATGCCATGGACATTTTCATCGGCATTCAGCTTGGCGATCAGGGCCAGCAGGTCTTCTTCGCTGGTTTCGGCCGGGAGCTTGTGCTCATAGGAATTCATGCCGCATTCAAGGGTTTGTTTGCCCTTGTTGCGGACATAGACCTGACTGGCCGGATCTTCGCCGACCAGAATGACGGCCAGACCCGGTGTTACGCCATGTTCGGTTTTAAGCTTTGATACTTCGGCTGTGATGTCGGTGCGCAGTTTGGCTGCGAATGCCTTGCCGTCGATGATTTTCGCGTCACTCATATGTCTGTCCGCCCCGTGAGTTGGGATATTTTCGCCATCAGCTCTTCGGGATTTCCGTCGATCAGCAGCGTTTTGGTGCGATCGGTTTGCCCGGAAACAATCCTGACCGACGATTTAGGACATTTGGCCGCTTTTGCCAAAAGTTTTATCAGCGCCTGATTGGCCTTGCCGTTTTCCGGCACCGCCGTCACCGACACCTTTAGCTGCTCCTGCCCGTTGGCATCGACCACGACATCACCAATCGCATTGCGCGATGCCTTTGGCGTCAGCCTGACAAACAGTCGAACCCCTGATGGCTCGGACCGTAACACGGGCGCGTGATCAGACATTGTCTAAATGAGACATTTTACTAGGCGAAATGAGACATCAATAGCCGACAAGCGCCATCCGGACATCGGTCTGGATCAGCATGTTGGCGAACTGCAAAATCAGGATCAGGATGATCGGCGAAATATCGATGCCGCCAAGATCGGGCATGATCCGCCGGATCGGGCGCAATACCGGTTCGGTAACCCGATACAGGAAATCACCAACCAAATAAACAAACCGGTTGCTGGTATTGATCACGTTGAACGCCACAAGCCATGACAGGATTGCAGATGCAATCAGCATGAAAATGTAGATACCTACCACAGTGTCAATAAGCCAAAAAATCGCCAGCATCGCCGCTCCTTACAATCGCCGGGCGCACAGATACATTGGGCCCGGAAAGATGTTTGCACGCAGCAAAACCTAGTCGGCAATGGCCGCTAACGCAAGCACACAGCGTTGATTTTGCCGCAAATGAGGGGAAGTTTTCATCGCTTTGTGATCATGCTCACGAACACGCCTGCCAAATGCCCTGCCAGAAACTGTCAGGAGATGTCAGTCCCACCCGGATTACGCCTTGAATACAGACACGCTTCAACGTCAGAATGCCGGGATTGAAGGAGGAAAATCATGTCAAACACAGACAACCCCCGCTGTGGCTGGGCTTTGACCCATGCCGACAAGCCGTTCTATGTCGATTATCACGATACGGAATGGGGTGTGCCGGTGCATGATGACCGACATTTCTTTGAAATGCTGATCCTTGAAGGTGCGCAGGCGGGCCTGAGTTGGCTGACCATTCTGGCCCGGCGCGAGACCTATCGCGCGGCTTATGACAATTTCGATGTAAATAAGGTCGCAGCCTATGATGATGCCAAGAAAGAATCGCTTCTGGCCGATCCCGGGATTATTCGAAATAAATTAAAAGTCGCGGCGTCTATTCAAAATGCGCAAACATTCATCGCTATCCAAAAAGAGTTCGGAAGCTTCGATTCCTATATCTGGGCCTTCGTCGATGGCAAGCCGATCATCAACCATTTTAATAGTATGAGGAATGTCCCGGTCAGCACCGAACTAAGCGACAAGATATCCAAAGACCTGAAAAAACGCGGCATGAAATTCGTCGGCACCACGATCATCTATTCCTTCCTGCAGGCCACCGGCATCGTGATGGACCACACGACGGATTGTTATCGCTATGCCGAGCTCGCCTAGCTCGGGGCCTGACTAGACCCGCGCAGCAACAGGCTGGTTTGAAGGGTGATGGTTTTGCCTGGTTCATCTGATAGCGCCATTTCGGCGGCAAGCCGGCCTTTTTCCACCGAATCCTGATGCATGGTGGTGAGTGGCGGGTCGGTGCGTTCGCCAGCGACAATACCGTCAATGCCAATGACCTTAAGATTGCCCGGCACGTTGCGCCCGATGGCACGCGCGGCATCAATCGCGCCGATGGCAATCACGTCCGACATGGCGAGAATGCCGTTGATTTCGGGATGGTTTGACAGAAGCTCTATCGTCATTTGCGCACTTTGTTCGGACTGGTTGTCGCATTCGATATGGACAACATCACTGGCCGTAATACCGGCGGCCTCAAGCGCCGCGTGATACCCCGCCAGGCGTTCGCGCACCACCCGGTGGCTGGCGGCGCCCAGTCGGTTGGGGCTCATCGGGCCGAAGTGATCGTGCTCGGTTGCCTGAAGCGACAGAATGGCGAATTTCGAGGCGCCGCAATCGAGCAAATGCTGGGCCGCATTTTTCGCTGCTGAAAAGTCATCGAGCACCACAGTCCCGGCCGCGCCAGCAATGTCGGTATCGATGCTGATCAACGGCTGATTACGGCGCTGAATGGCTTTGATGATGTCATTATTATCCGAATAGCAATGCACCAGAAAGGCATCGACCGCGGCATTATTAACCGCCGTAATCGCCTGTTCGGGGTTTTCGGCCGAAATGATCATGACATTCATACCGTGTCGGGCACATTCGCGCCCGATCCCGCGCAGCAGCTCAATCGCCACCGGATCGGTAAAAGCATATTCAAGATTATCGGGGAACACGACACCAAGTGCGCCCGCCTTGCCGGTGCGGAGCATGCGCGCCATGACATGCGGCCCGCGATAGCCCAGTTCGCGTGCGGCCTCAAAGATGCGTTCGCGGACTTCCGGGCGGACCAGATCAGGCTTGCCAAAGGCATTGGAGGCTGTCCCTTGCGAAACCCCGGCCGCCTTGGCGACATCCAGAAGTTTTACGCGTTTTGCCATGCGTGCCTTATCCCCGAAACTGTCGTGTGTGATCGTTACCCAGTTGAATTGCCGACACTATAGCCAGAACCAGCACGATACTACCAGAACGCATTACCACGTCAGGATACGATCGTTTATCGGCTTTCGGGGCGGGTATTGCGGAAGGTCAGGTTGATCCGTGGTCCGACCTGTCGGGCGGTCTTTGGCAATTGATGCAGCCAGCAATGCTGTGTCGCGCCTGACATGATCAGGGCCGAGTTATGCGGCAGATCGATGCTGAGGCGATCACCGGTTTTCTTGTGGCGGAAATGAAACCGGCGTTCCTGCCCGAAGGTCAGGCTGGCAATCACCGGGTTTTCGCCCAGAACTTCCTCGTCATCGGCATGCCAGGAGACGCTATCGCGCCCATCGCGATAGTGGTTGAGCAACACGGTGTTAAAGCGCGCACCTGCCAGTTCTTCGGCCAAGGTGCGTAACGGGGCAACGATAGAGGGAAACGGGCTTGCCGGGTGATACACCCCGCTATAGCGATAGGCGACTTCGCCATACCATGCGGTCAGACGCGGAACCGGGATTTCCTTGCCGTGGAGTTTGGCGATTTCCTGTTGCCAGACGATGGTGGTTTTGAGGCGATCAAAAGTCTTGTCGGCTTCATCAGCATCCATGATGTCACGCAGCAACAGCACTTCGCCATCAAAGGGCAAAAGGTTGCGTGGTGGTTCATTGGCAAACAGATCGCCGGTCATGGTTTTCCCCGGAATGCAGATTGCCAAAGACCTAGGATGAACGGCGCCGAAACTCAAGCCACAGTTTGCTGATATGTGCTTTGCCGCAACAGGTTCTAGCCATTCACAAGCGTCACACCGGCCTCGTTGGCATAGCGTTCAACATCCTCGACACTCAGTCCCGCGGCGCTATAAAGATTGATGGTTTCAAGTTCCAGATCGGTCTCGGAATCGGCCAGTGATTGCAGGGATGTGGTCAAGCTGCGCTGGGAATCGAGCACATCAAGAAAGTCCGACAGGCCCTGTACATAGCGCACCCGTGACTGTTCAAAGGCTTCACGGTGATATTGCACTGATGCAATCAGGGAATCGCGCTGTGCCACCGCCCCGACATAACCGTAAATCGCACTTTCGACTTCTTCAATCGCGCTCAGAAGCGTCTGGCGAAAGGTCAGGAAGGCTTGTTCGGCCTCTTCCTCGGAAACGGTGATATTCGCACGCCGTTCGCCGCCATCATACAGGGTCGCATCAATCAATGCGCCGATAGCGGCCATCGCTGTGCGCACAATCGGGCCGGTGCCATAGCCGGTCACACCAAGGGCAAGTGATCCATCAAGGGATAGTTCCGGATAAAGCGTTGCGGTTTCCACCCCGATTTGCGATGTCGCGGAAATCAGAGCCAACTCGGCCGCACGCACATCTGGCCGACGGCGCAGCAAATCGGCTGGGATGCCAATTGGCGGGCTGCTTTGAAATTCGGGCAGTGGCGATGCATCCAGCAACAAATCACGATGGGTTCCCGGCTGTGCGCCGACCAGAATGGAAATCGCATTGATCGAACGATCAATCGTGGTTTGCAGGATCGGAACTGTCGCCTCAAGATCGGCGACCTCAGCGCGTGCCCGAGAAAGATCAAGCTCGGAACCAAGACCGGTCTGCAAACGCACCTGCACGATGTTGCTGGTCTGGCGTTGCAGATCAAGCGAGTCCTGCAAAAGGGCCAAGCGCCGCTGCGCCCCGCGCAGTTCGATATAGTTGCGGATGATGTCGGCAATCATTGTGCGATAGACATCTTCGCGCAAATAGACCTGTTGCAGATAATCGGCTTCGGCGACTTCTTCCTCGCGGGTTTGACCGCCCCAGATATCGGCAGTCCAGGACAAATCAAGGCCAGCACCATAGCCCATATCGGTCACCTGATCGCCATTGGCGCGGCTGGAGGTCGACCGACTGGCCGATCCGTTAACCGATGCGCCAACCTGTGGCCCATTGGCCCCGGCAACGCCACGTGCAGTCGCCGCAGCCGCACGGATGCGACTGATTGCGATCTGGAGGTCGATATTGTTTTCGACCCCTTCATTAATCAGACCATTTAAAACCGGGTCGGTGGTGCTTTCCCACCAGCGGTCCTGTTTGCTTTGATTGGCGGCAATCACCGGGATTTCCGGGGTGTAGGCGCCGACAAGGTCGAAGTTTGGCGCGGTATAATCCGGCCCGACAGACTGACAGCCAGCCAGCACGACTAGAAGGGCAATTCCCGAAATCGCAGAAATGTGAGGATTATTCATATTACTTCGCACTTCCTTGAAGACCATCACTTCCGGGCTCATTCGCCACATGTGATGCAGCTTCGCCGTGATCAGGAATTGCTTCTGCCGCGCGCAGTTGGGATTGCAGTTTCTTGCCACCATCAGCGCGGGCTGACACCAGTGGCGCGAGCAGTAGATACAATACCGGGGTCAGAAACAGGGTAAAGACCGTGGCAAACCCAAGACCGCCAAACACCACCCAGCCAATGGCTGCGCGTGCTTCGGCCCCAGCGCCTGAGCCAAGAACAAGGGGCAAGCCCCCCAGAACGGTCGAAATCATGGTCATCATGATCGGGCGCAAACGCACCATCGCCGCATCATGCACCGCTTCGCGCACGGATTTTCCGGCATCGCGGAGCTGATCAGCAAATTCGACAACCAGAATCCCGTTCTTGGCCATCAGGCCGACCAGCATCACAAGCCCGATCTGGCTGTAGATATTGATCGAGGTGCCACTGAGCGCCAGCGCATAGATCGCGGCGGCCAAACCAAACGGCACGGTCAACACCACTACAAGCGCGGAGGTAAAGCTTTCGAACTGCGCGGCCAGAACCAGCAACACCACAAGAACCGCAATCAGGAAGGTGATCTGCACATCATTGGCTGTTTCGCCAAGGGCCGCGGCATTGCCAAGGAACAGGATGCCGACACCGGGTGGCAGCAACTGATCACCGACCGTGTTCACATCCGCGACCGCCTCGGCCAGGGTATAGCCCGGTGCGAGGTTGGCTGAAATGGTCACAGCACGTTGTTGCCCTTCGCGTTCAAGTTCGGAGGCAACGGCTTCTTCGGTCAAGGAGATGACAGAAGACAGCGGCAGGATGCGGCCATTGGTGCCGGTGACGAACAGGTTTTCAAGGTCCGACGGATCATTGATGCTGCCCAGCGCACTGCGCAGTTTAATGGGCACATTCTGGTCATCGACATTGATTTCGGTGACTTCGTATCCTTCGATCATCGCACGTAGCGTGGTATCAAGTTCTTCGATCGGGATGCCGAGATCAAAGGCGCGTTTGCGATCAATATTGACCAGAAGCTGCGGCTGGGTGGTTTGATAGGATACCCGAAGGCCGGTGAGGCCGGGATAGTTTGCCTCGATCTCCTGCTGCATGACGCGGGCATTTTCGGCCAGCGTGCGATAGCTTGTCCCGGTCAGGGCAAATTCTAGTCCCTCGCCCGTGCCGCCGCGCAAGCCGAGACTGTTGGGCTGCCAGACATAAGCCTGCACACCCGGAAGGGCATTCAAATCCCCACGGATGGATGCGGTAATTTCCTGCTGCGAGCGGCTCCGTTCTTCCCACGGTTTTAGCGGGGCGATCACAAGAGCGCGGTTCGGATCCCACAGGCCGACAATGGTGTAGATGTTATAGGCATCGCCGGCCTCGACCACCGGGCGCAGGATGTCTTCAACCGCCTCGACCTGACGGTCCATATAGTCGATGCCGACCCCGTCCGGCCCCCGCATGGAAACAAGAATACGTCCGCGATCCTCATCAGGCAGCAATTCCTGCGTCACGTTGGTGTAGACACCAAAGGCAAGCCCACCGGCAACGACACAAATCATCACGGTAATGATCGGGCTGCCAAGGGCAGCTTCGAGAATGCGGCGATAAATCCCGGCGCAGAAGAAGCCGAAACGCTCCAGCATGTTGGGCGCATCATCGGCCTTGCCATCATGCGGATCGATATGTTTCAGGCGCGATGCCAGCATCGGGCACAGCGACAAAGCGACAAACGATGACACCGCCACCGCAAAGGCCAGCACAAAACCGAATTCGCGGAACAGACGCCCTGCTGTACTTGGCAGGAAGGAAATCGGCACGAACACCGAAATCAGCGTTAGCGTCGTGGCGATCACGGCAAAGAACACCTGGCGCGAGCCGAGCACTGCGGCGGCCATGGAGCCCAGCCCCTGATGACGGCGGCGCTGGATATTTTCGAGCACAACAATCGCGTCATCGACAATCATGCCGGTTGCGAGAACAAGTGCGAGAAGGGTCAGGATGTTGATCGAAAAGCCCATCGCCCAGATGGCGGCAACCGTACCGATCAGGGCAATCGGAATAGTGATGGTCGGGATCAGCGTCGCGGTAAAGGATCTGAGGAACAGATAAAGCACCCCGATCACAATCGCGATGGCAAGACCGAGACTAAAGATCACTTCCCACAGCGCGCCTTCGATAAAGACCGCATCGTCGGAGTTCACGAAAACATCCAGGTCGTCATATTGATCGTTAAGGCGTTCAACGACATCGCGCACGCCATTGGAAATCGCAATCGTGTTGGATTGTGCCTGACGGGTAATACTCAGCCCGATCACCGTGCGCCCATTGAGGCGCACATAGGACGTCGCATCATCCGGTCCGTAATAGATATCGGCGACATCGCCCATCTGGACACCGTCACGCACCAGCATCTGGTTCAGTCTGTCGACCTCCCAAACGGACGCATCGGCACGGACAAACAGTTTCTGATCGGATGATTCAAAACTGCCGGCGGGAATATCAAACTGGGCTGTGCGCAGAAGGTCGGCGACATCCTGGACCGACAGGCCATAACTTGCCATGCGCAGCGGGTCGATGCGCACATGCAAAACGCGTTCGCGGTCCCCGTTAACCCCGACTTCCGCCACACCCGGAACCGACAGCAAGGACGGGCTGATCTGGTCTTCGACGATGTTGGCGAGTTCTTCCTCGGTCAAGCTGTTGCTGACCACGGCAATGCGCATGATCGCACTGGCATCGGCATCGGCCTTGACCACACGAACGTTTTCCACCCCGTCGGGCAGGCTGCGTTCGGCGCGGCTGATGGCTTCGCGAATGTCGCTGGCGGCATCGTTGATTTCAACATCCGGGTAGAATTCGATGCGAATGCGGGCGTTGGCCTCTTCGCTTTGCGAACTGATTTCCTTGATGCCACTGACACGCGATGCCGCACTTTCGATGATCCCGGTGACTTCGGAATCGACCGTTTCCGGCGATGCGCCGTCATAGTCCGCAGTCACGGTGATGGTCGGGCGGTCGACATTGGGCAGTTCGCGAATTTCCACACCCAGCATCGCGGCAAGACCGGCCAGGATGATCAGCATCGACACCACACTGATCAGAACAGGGCGTCGGATACTCAGCGATGCAAGATCGTTATGATCGTGATTTTCGGTTCCTGTCGTCATGATCAGGACCCCTCGCCAGCGCCTTCGCGGGTGGCAACGCCGCCCGCCTCAGACGGCGCATTTTCAGGCGCGGGGTTATCGCCGCGAATGGTTGCCGAAACAGTCCGGCCCGGACGCAAACGAAGGACACCCTCCACCACGACCAGATCACCCTCGGCAATCCCGCCATCCAGAAGGATCCGGCCATTGGTCCGTTTCACAACACGGACGGGAACGCGCGAGACCTTGTCTTCATCATCGATCCGCCAGACATAGGTGCCTTCATCGCCCCACAGGACCGAGATTTCGGCAACGGCGGGATATTGTTTGCCTTCGATATCGACATAAACCGCAAACGACATCCCGGCAAGCAAGCGACTATTGGGGTTTGGCACCCGGGCGCGCACGGCAAAGGTGCGACTTTCGGGGTCGATGCGGCTGCCAATAGACTCAACCACGCCGGTGAATTCTTCGCCCGGCAGGCTCCAGGTTTCAACCCGGACAGACTGGCCGGGACGGACATTGTCGAACCGGGTTTCGGCAACTTCGAAATCGACCAGAATGCTTTCGATATTATCAAGCGTCACAATGGCAGTGGAACTGTCTACACGGTCGCCCGCCTCAATCTGCGGAATGCCGACGATACCGTCAAACGGGGCCAGAATGGTACGGTCGGCCAGATTGACCTCTGCCTGATCAAGGGCGATGCGGGCCTCGGCCAGGGCGGTGCGGGCACTGTCGACTTCGCTTTCGGCAACAGCACCCAGCGGACGCGCCTTTTCATAGCGGGCAAGAAGTTGTTCGGCATCACGGGCCTGAACAGCGGCAAGATCGCGGGCAAGGCGTTCGCGATCAGAGTCCAGAATGACAAGAACCTGTCCTTCGGTCACCTTGTCACCGGCGCGTACAAGCACATCTGCAACTTCGCCCGACACGGCTGGATAGATCGAAACACCTAGTGCAGATTTGCCCGTGCCGACCGCTTCGACAACGGTCTTTTCATCCATCAGGCTGGCATATTCGGCAATCACCGGAAGACTGCGTTCGCCGCCACCGCGCTGCCCGGTGCTTGCGGGTTGCGCATCGGGCGTGATCAACGCCGTGATGTCGTCTTTGGCAAAGATATAGGCAGAGGCCGCAACAACAATCAGTGCGACACCTGCGATCAGAAGCGTTGATTTACGCGCCATCACATTGATACTTCCAAGTCGGGCTGACCAAACAACCTTACTGCAAATGACACTGTTCCCGCGCCGGGAAAGTGCCGGTATTTCAATTCAGTACCGAATAGTAGGCTTTATGCTTTTGATGAAATACCGTTGCCCCGAACGATATTGCAACCCGCCCGTGAGAACCACACAAAAAGTGTATCAGAAACGTCGCAGTTTGTATCTTAACTGCTGACAAATCCTGCGTTTTGCGCCGATAGCACTGGCCAAATGCATTGGGCCTGCACACCCTCTATACGGTGCGCAGGCCCTTGTTGTTCAATTTTGAATTTCAGCCGTGAAACGGCGGGCTTATGCCAACAAATCAGGCGGCACCGCGCTGTTGCGTTTGCGGGAAGACCACCAGATTATCATCGTGCCATATGGTGGTGTCGTTGGCGTTGTCGTCAGCGGCATCTGCGTCTTCGTTGCCAGCGGCAGAGGCCACTGCGCGGTCAAGGGATGCTGTGAGCTCGGTCACATTTCGATCAACTTCGTCGGCACGACGATTAAGATCAAGGCTGAGCTTGCGGGTGACTTCGATGTCTTCGGATACCGCACCGATCGCGGTCGCAACATTGCGCACCGCATCGCCAGCAAGGGCGATGGCACCGGTAATTTCCTCAGTCTCGCGGCGCTGATGTTCAACATCGCCTGCGACCTCTTCGGAAATCGACATCATCGACCGCACGGTGACCCCGACATCCTCCATCGAGGCAACACAGCGATCCGTAACAGCGCCCATGGCGTTGACATGTTCGGTGATCTGCTCAGTCGCGCGTTCGGTCTGACTGGCAAGGTTTTTGACCTCTGCCGCGACAACGGCAAAGCCCTTGCCGGCGTCACCGGCACGGGCCGCCTCGATGGTGGCATTAAGCGCCAGCATGTTGGTCTGTCCGGCAATGCCGCGGATCAGGTCGACAATCTGTTCGATGCTGGTGGCGACTTCACGCAGGTCGTCGACGGCCTTTGCCGATTCCTCGGTCGAGCCGACGGCACTTTGCGCGATGTCGCGTTGATGTTCGACCCGGTTGGCGATCGAGACGATGGCTTCGCGCAGACGGTTGGCTGCATCGCCGATGGCATTGGAGTGCGACTGGCTGTCGTGTGCGGCACTGGTTGCGGTTTCGGTTTGACCGGTGACGCGTTCGGCGGCGGCCGCGACTTCGACCACGGCTTCGCGCATGCGGGTCACCTGATGATTGACTGATTTGACAAGACCGGTGGTCTCGCCCTCAATCGTTTCGGCCATCGCACCAAGGGATGCGCGACGTTTTTCTTCTTCGATACGCTGAAGGGTGATGCGTTCCTCGGCCATTTTTTCGATCTTGAGCGCGTTTTCGCGGAAGATCGCGACGGTGCGCGACATCGCCCCGAATTCATCACGGCGCTTGATATCGGCAAGGGCGATATCGGTGTCGTTTTCACTGAGCCGGGTCATGTCACCATTCACCCGACGCAGCGGACGCAGGATGCTCATTGCGATGCCAAGCGCAAGGGCGACGGCAATCAGAACCCCGATGGCGGCAACCACGATGTTGGTCAGGGCCGAGTTTTCCGACTGATTATGGGCGGCCTCGACCAGGGCGGTTTGATTGGTCATGGCATCCGTTCGGATATTCTGAGTGATGGTCTGGACTTCGCGGACGGCGGATTTGAAGTCATCCATCGATTGGCGGAACCCGGCGATGGAGGCTTCGAGCTGGTTCGCACCCTGTTTCAGCAAATCGTTATCGCGGATCGCGTAGGAGAACAGCTTTTTCTCGTTACGCGTCAGGCCATCAAAGGACGCTTTGATTTCTTCCTGAAGATCGGTCAGGGCCGAGGTCTGCGTGCGGGCGGCATCTAGTGAGTCCGCGGTGCGCAGGATCGGGAATTGCAGGGAATTGACGATGGCAGCCAAGTTGGCCGCGCCAAGCTTGTCTGCGTATTTCTCGGCAATCACCGGATCGCGTTTGGCGATGAAATCTTCAAGCTGGCTTGCGGATTTGCCAAGCTGATTGGCGCCAAGCAGCATGGTTTCCGATGCCGCCGACAGGTTTTCCGCCCGCAGCACAAGCGGTTCCAGCGTTGCGATGTAATCGGCACTGAGACTTTCTAGCGCATCTGCGCGATCACTATCGCCGTTTTGACGCAGTTGGGTGACGAGGGTCGCACCGCTTTGCTCGGCCGCCTGGCGCATGGTGGTGATGCCTTCGCGATCCGTCGGATCGACCGTCTGGGCAAATAACAGGACCTGGTTGGAAAGACGTTCCAGACGCAGCGCATAGTCATTGGCAAGCCCGACCAGACCAGTACTTTTGGCAATGCGATCTGCATGCGCGCCAAAGCCCAGAAGATAGGTTGATGACAGGGCGGACAGGCCAACCAGCAGAACAACCAGAACAAAGAAACCGGCGAAGATGCGCGATCCAATACGAATGCGATCAAGAAACATGGGACATCCAAACAGCAAAATTTATGTTTGGCGCGATTCATACATGTGTGCAGGGCGCGGTTTTGTAACAGTTGGATGAAACCCGCATTTGTCGATCAAACAAGGTGCCGGATGGTCATTTGCGCTGCGCAAAACAACGTTCCGACCACCCGAAAATGTTCATATGAACATCGCATTATACAATTGGACGAAGGTCATTATCCGTTTCGAAGGGCTTCAAACCAGCAGACTTCCCAAAATCAACCGCGACTCGACCCTCTGTCGCGAGGTTGCGAAGGCCTCCGGCGGCTTTTTGGAATGATGCCAATTAAAATGTCACGATGACAATATTGTACAAGCTGGCACCCGGCCTTGGCGTTATAATGGCCCGATGAATAGTGCTGCGCGACAGAACACGGCAGCCCAGCGTCGCCAGACGTCATCGCGACCGGCGACCGGCCGCCCCCGCGAGATTGCCCGCCACTGGCGGGCAGCCGACGGCATTGATATGTTCGAAGCCGATTACAAGAATTTCTCTTTCCCCAAGCACAGCCACGATTATTACGCGTTTGGCACTGTCCTAAACGGGGCGGAGCGGTTTACCACCCGCGGGACAAATTATGTCGCCGCGCGCGGGCAGCTTTTGATGATGAACCCGATGCAGGTGCATGATGGCAGTCCGGCATCCGAGGATGGCTATCAATACCAGATCATGTTCATCGATCCGAAGGTGTTTGGCGATCTGGTGACGGAGCTTTCGCCCAAAAACAGCGGCCTGCCGTTTTTCGGGTCCTGTGTCGTCAACGACCCGGAATTGCATTTGCAACTGCAAGGCCTGCACCGACTGTTTCGCCCGAATGACGATGGCAGCAACGGCAGCAACAGCTTGTTGGAACGCGACAGTCAGCTTCTTTATAGCGCCGCCCGCCTTGCGCTGCGCCATGCCGATGCCCCGCCCTATCTCTATCAGCCGGGGTCAGAGGACAAACGCGTTCGGGCGGTGATTGACTATATGGCAGCGCATCTGGATGCCAATATATCGCTTGATGATCTTGCCATGATTACCGGGCTCAGCCGGTTTCATTTGTTGCGCGTGTTTCGCGCAGCAACCGGGCTTCCGCCGCATACCTATTTCAATCACATGCGGTTGCGGCGCGCCAAGCGGCTGTTGTTTGACGGGGCAAGCATTGCCGATGCGGCAGCCGCCACCGGCTTTGCCGATCAAAGTCATCTGAACCGGCACTTCAAGGCGATGTGGGGTGTCAGCCCCGGCGCGTTTATCGCAAGTCTTGATCCCTAAACCGGCAAAAATCGACATCGCCTGCCCGGCATACCGATAGACTGGGCAGGCGACATCAGTTGTATTTACGCGCCAGCTTCGCGGCGTTTCAACGCATCGACCACCAGACACAGTTCTTCGAACAGGACCTGTGCGGCGATATGGGCGGTGTTGGTGGTGGCATCATATTGCGGGGCGACTTCGACAACGTCGGCACCGACAAAATCAAGCCCCTTGAGCCCGCGCAGGATCGCCAATGCCTCGCGCGAGGTGAGGCCACCGACCTCTGGCGTGCCGGTCCCCGGTGCAAAAGACGGATCAAGGCAATCAACATCAAAGGACAGATAGACCGGGCCATCGCCGACCACTTCACGAGCCTTGGCGATCACGGCATCAATGCCCATTTTCGGCACTTCTTCGGCGTGGATCACAGTCATGCCGCTGTCATAGGAAAATTCCCAAACATATTCCGACGCGCCGCGAATACCGATCTGGATGGTGCGTTCGGGATCAAGGACGCCATCCATCACTGCTTCACGGAACGGGCCGCCATGATGGAATCGCGAACCGTCATAGGCCCCACAGGTATCGCAATGGGCATCAAGATGGATCATGCCAACCGGGCGATCCTTGCCCACCGCCTTCTGGATCGAATAGCTGATCGAATGATCGCCACCGACCGCAATCGGAATGACGCCAGCCCCGACAATCTTGCTGAAATAGGCTTCGATATCCTCGTGACAGCTTTCAAGCGAATAGCGGCTTCTGAACGGGACATCGCCAATATCGGCAATGCGCGCCATGGCACCGGGCACCATGCGAAGGACATGCTCATACGGACCGATGCGTTCGATATTACGCACCGCACGCGGGCCAAGACGGGCACCGGCACGGTTGCTGACACCAAGATCCATCGGCACCCCGACGAGTGCGACGTCAAGGTCTGCGAAGTTGTCAGTTTCGGCATCAGCAAAAAATGGTGCATCGAGGAAAGTCGGCACGCCAGCAAAGGGCCATTTGCGCCCGCCACTTTCGGAAAACTGCGATGCCGCCACTTCGCGGAAATGCGGATCAAAGATGTCGGCACCCTTGGCGTTGCCGTATTTTTCGCGCAGTTTTGCAAGCTTGTCGTCGGTGAACATGGGACCTCCTGAAGAGGCGCATCGGCTCGATACGATCTGAACCAATGGCCGGATGTTTTTGTTGGCCCGATCAGATCAAATTGCGCGACCGTTAAAAATCACGTATTTCTGAACTTTACTTTGGTAATTCCCAAAGTAATGACCGCTTACCCATGGACCCCGCCCGATGATCACGGAACAGGCCGATCTCAAGCTTTTGCGCATCTTCCTGACCATTGTCGAGGCCGGGGGGTTTGCCGCGGCGCAAAGTGATCTCAATCTGTCACTTTCAACAATTTCAAGCTATGTCACCGCCCTTGAAACACGGCTGGGCTTCACGCTGTGCAAACGCGGGCGGGGTGGTTTTGCCCTGACACGCGAAGGCCAGGTGGTGTTTGAAGAGGCCCACCGGCTGTTCAAATCGGTCGCGCAATATGAAACCAAGATGCGGGCGTTGCGTGACAAGCTGAGCGGTACACTGACCATCGGGCTTACCGACAACACCATCACCGATCCGGGGGCACGGCGGATCGAAAAGACCATTGCGCGGTTTATGGAACGCGCACCGGATGTGACGCTGAATGTTGTGACCTATCCGCCCAATGACCTGCTGCGTGAAGTGGTGACCGACAATATCCAGATCGGCATATGCAGCTTTCCAAAGACCGTTCTGGGTCTGCGCTATATCCCGCTTTATGACGAGATCCACCGGTTCTATTGCGGATCAGACCATCCGCTTTTTGCGCTGGATGATGCGGACATCGATATTGATGAAATCCGGCGTTATCGCCTGATCGGGCGCAAATCCTGGCTGGGTCGGGATTTGAAGGAATTCGCGATTTCGCGCCCGCATGCGACCGTCTCGGACATGGAGGCCGAAGCACGCCTGATCCTGTCAGGCGCCTTTTTGGGCTATCTGCCCGAACATTACGCCAGGCAGTTTGTCGAGGCCGGGCGCATGCGCATGGTGCTGCCGGATCGGTTGAAGGTCAAAGTCACCTTTCAGGCAAGCCTTGATGACAGCAAACAACCCGATCCGATCACCAAGCTGTTCCTTGATATGCTGATCGCCGATTTTGCCGCCGCCCCGGATTGAATTCGCCCCCAAAAGCGGCAATAGCAATATCGTCCAATACCGATGATGTGATATCGCCGATGATAGAGCCTGAAATAATGGCTCCTCGCCCACCAGATTGAAGACAAAACAGGTACCGGCAACCGCAAAAGAACCGGCACCAACAACCACAGGAAACGTCGGAAATGTCACGCCCCGGACAGGCCGAAAGTCAGACCGAGAACCAGACCCAAAACCAGCCCCAGAGCCAACCCGAGATCGGGCATTTCGACGCGGACACCATCCGTCGCGGTGCCCTTGCCTGCCTGCCGCTTTTGCCCAGCACCATCATCTTTGGTGCGGTGCTTGGGGTGCTGGCCGCACAGCGCGGATTGTCGCTTGGCGAGCTTTTGTTCATGAGCCTGGCCGTGTTTGCCGGATCGGCACAGTTCGTGTCGGTCGATCTTTGGCGCGAAACCATTCCGAGTGCGACCATCATCATCGCAACGGCGGTGATCAATATGCGCTATATCCTGATCGGGGCGTCGCTTCGCCCGGTGTTTCGCGGTCGTCCGCTGTGGGTCAAGGTGACCGGCATGCATATGGTCGCCGATGAAAACTGGGCCGTGTCGATGACGCAAAAGGATTTTGCCAATCCGGGTTTTTTGCTGGGCGGCGGGATTTTCCTGGGCGTGGTCTGGGCGACCGGCAATACGGTGGGTTACCTTCTGGGCGGGGGTATTCCCGATCCGGAGGTTTATGCGCTTGATTTCGCTTTTACCGCCGTCTTTGCCGCGCTGACTATTGGCATGTGGAAGGGCAAGGTTGACCTTTTGCCATGGATTGCCGCCGCGATCGGGTCAGTTATTGGCCATTACACCTTGCCCGGCACCTGGTCGATCCTGGCTGGTGCGGGTGCGGGTGTCCTTGTCGCCGCCCTGACTTGGCGCGAAGACATGGATGATGACAGCCTTGAGGCCGAGTTTGCCGTTGAAGGCCGGGATGCCTATGGCGCGCCCGAAGGCACAAACGCCGCCAAACCTGCGACGGAGACTGCAATGGAGACGGGCCAATGACCCAATTCCCCGATCTGACAAGTTTCAGCCTTGAGGCCGTTCTGACCATCCTTGGCATGGCGGCGGTCACCTATGGTATGCGTCTGGGTGGACTTTTGATGGCAGACCGCCTGCCGCAACATGGCCGCTGGGCGCATGTGCTGGAACGCCTGCCCGGTGCGGTTTTGATTTCCGTCTGGGTACCCAGCGCCCTTTCGGCAGGTGCGATTGGCATTGCCGGGGCAGCCGCCACCGTGATTACCATGGCGCTTGCGCGCAACCTGTTTGCCGCGATGGCGGTGGGCATGGTTCTGGTCGGTGTCGGCCGGTATTTCATCGGCAACTAGACAACCGCCGAAGACCCGCAAAGAAAAAACCGCCCGGATCAGGGGCGGCTTTTTGCATTTGGCTGCGTGCGAAAGTTACGCAGCAATCAGGTTCTGTTCGCGGGTGGCTTCGAATTTGAGGTTCGGCCAGTCGCGTTGTGTGGTTTCAAGGTGCCAGGCGTTGCGCGCAATAAAGACCAGTGTTTCGTCATGGTCTTCGAACAGCGCCGACTGGTTGGCATCCCGGAATTTCTTGATTTCAAGCGGATCATCGCCCACCACCCAGCGGGCGGCATAGGCAGGCGTCGGTTCGAAATGCACCTTGATGCCGTATTCGGCCGAGATGCGTTCCTTGAGAACCTCAAACTGAAGCTGTCCGACCACGCCAACGATCCAGTCCGCCCCCATCATAGGTTTGAAGACCTGGGATGCGCCTTCTTCAGCAAGCTGTTCAAGCGCGCGCTGAAGGTGCTTGCCCTTGAGCGGATCATCAAGGCGGACTTTCTGGAGCAGTTCCGGGGCAAAGGCCGGAACACCGCGGAAGCGGAGGTCTTCGCCCTCGGTCAGGGTATCGCCGATACGCAGCGTGCCGTGGTTCGGAATACCGATGATGTCGCCCGGCCAGGCTTCTTCGGCAATATCACGTTCATTGGCAAAGAACAGCATCGGGTTATGCACGGCCATCAGTTTGCCTGCGCGCACATGTTTAAGCTTCATGCCACGTTTGAAATGGCCAGAGCACAGACGAATGAACGCAATACGGTCACGGTGGTTCGGGTCAATGTTGGCTTGTACCTTGAACACGAAGCCGGCGACCTTTGGCTCGACCGCTTCGACAAGGCGCGTTGCCGCTTCTTGCGGGCGCGGGGTCGGTGCGATTTCGCCAATGCCGCGCAACAATTCACGCACGCCAAAGTTATTAACTGCCGACCCGAAGAAGACCGGGGTCAGATGCCCTTCGCGGTAGCTTTGCAAATCAAATGGCGGGCAGATTTCGCGCACCATTTCGACTTCTTCGCGCAGCTTTTCCAGAAGGTAATCCGGGATCAATTCATCAAGCTTTGGATCATCAAGCCCCTTGATCGGGATGGCTTCCTTGACGACGTTGCCGCCTTTTTCCATGAACAGAAGCTGATCATTGACCAGATCGTAGCAGCCATGGAAATCACGGCCCGAGCCAATCGGCCAGGTAACCGGCGAGACATCAAGGGCAAGATCCTGTTCGATCTGATCGATCAGTTCGAATGAATCACGGGCTTCACGGTCAAGCTTGTTAACGAACGTCGTGATCGGCACGTCACGCAGACGGCAGACCTCAAACAGCTTGCGTGTCTGGGCCTCGATGCCCTTCGCACCGTCAATCACCATGACAGCCGAGTCAACGGCGGTAAGCACGCGATAGGTATCCTCGGAAAAGTCTTCGTGGCCCGGCGTATCAAGCAGGTTGAAGATATTTTCTTCGAACTCGAACGTCATGACCGCAGAGGACACGGAAATACCGCGATCCTGTTCGATCTTCATGAAGTCCGAACGGGCACCCTTTTGTTCCTTTTTCGCCTTCACTGCACCAGCCATCTGGATGGCACCCCCGAAAAGAAGCAGTTTTTCGGTCAGGGTGGTTTTACCCGCATCCGGGTGAGCAATGATAGCGAAGGTACGGCGACGCGATACCTGCTTGTCAATCATCGACATGGTTATCAACTTTAATCCGATATGAATTTCTTGGCGCGCAATGTAGCGATTTTTAACGTCATTGCCACCGTGAAATCATCATATCGGACATGAAGCGGGCGGTTTAACCCAGCCAGGCTTGCGAAATAACGCCAATTGCGAACGAACCGACCAGCGCATAAACCAGATACAGCGCAAAGACCGGCTTTTTGACCAGCGCAAAAACGGCAATCGCCGCCGGGATCGACGACACACCGCCTGCCACGAGAAACGCCATCGCCGCCCCCGATTGCATGCCTTGCGCAATCAGGCCTTCCATGATCGGAAGCGCGGCATAGCCATTCAAATAGGCCGGAACCCCGACAAGGGTGGCAATCGCAATCGGGCCAATCCCGTCACCGCCAAGCAATCCACTCACACTTTCGGCCGGGACATAAGCGACCATTATGCTTTCAAGCAGGAAGGCAAAGGCGATCCACTTGCCCAAAAAGATCATGTTGGCAATCGCAGACGATCTGAACTTTTTGACCCGTTCATCATCGTGCCAGAATTTCCAGACAACCGCCTTGTGCGAGCGGACCTTGGCCCCGCCGCAGCCACCATTGCCCACCCCGTCACGCAACGGATCGGCAAGGAAGCCCCGCGACCCCAGCCATAGGGTGACAAAGCCACCCATCAGACCAAGACCAATCGCCGAGATCATTTTAATCACCGCAAATTCCGTCCCAAGCGTGCCCGCAGTCAGAACAAACATCGCCGGGTCAATCACCGGACTTGCCAGCCAAAACGCCATGACCGGTGCCAGTGGAACCCCCATGGCAAGCAGGGCAGCAATCAGCGGGATCACCCCGCAAGAGCAAAATGGCGACAGCGCCCCAAAGGCCGCAGCGGTAAACACCATCCGCACAGGCCGCCCGGCGAAGGCACGCGAAATCAGGTTATCGGCCCCGGTTGCCGTCGCGTAGGCGGCAATACCGATTGAGAGCACCAGAAAAGGTGCCGTGCCAACAAAGGACTCAGCCGTGAACTGCAAACTTGGGACAAATTGCGGCGCGTCAAAGATAAAGATCGTGGCAAGGATGATGCAGGCTGCCAGCAAAACCCGGTCTGTTTGTCGGGCAGTAGTGCCGATGCGGCGCAATTGAAATGTCAGGGCACTCATATCCATATCCCTAGAAAATTAGTTATATTGACCCAAAAAAAGAGGCCCGACCTAACAGGCCTTTTCCGTTTCACCGGCGACATCAAGATCAACACCGCTGCAACATTCATCGGTGATGAAGCCGACAAGATCGCGCATGACATCGAAATCCGCCCGGTTACGGGTTTCGCGGCCCAATTTTTCCTGTTTGACCAGACCAGCCTGAACCAAGGTGCCGAGATGATGGGAAAGGGTCGATGCCGGAAGGCCAAGCACCCGTCCGATATCGCCAATATTAAGTCCCTCGTCCCCGGCCTTGACCAGCAGACGGTAGATTTTCAGGCGGGCTTCGTGGCCCAATGCGGCAAAGGCCGGTGCAATGGTTTTTTCGCTCATACTTTTATTATAACTATATTTATAGTTATTTAAACAGATTTTCTAAAAATCCCGTATCTGGCTGATTCAAATATCCTTTTACCGTCGCACTTGGGCATGACCATCACTGCAATACAAATGTCACTTGCCAGCAATTCCATATGTCGATATTTCCCGACATATGGAAACAAAACACGCAATCAGTGCCCTTGGCGCCCTGGCACAGGAACACAGACTGGCAGCATTCCGCTTGCTGGTCCGGGCCGGGAATGACGGTATTGCCGCAGGCGAACTGGCCCGGCAGATATCCATTCCGCACAACACCATGTCATCACACCTGACCACACTTAGTCAGTCAGGGCTGATTACCAGCACCCGCGAAGGCCGGTCGATCATTTACCGGATCGTTCCCGATGCCATGCGCGATCTTCTGGGGTTTCTTGCCGATGACTGCTGTCATGGCCGTCCGGAACTTTGCGGGATTGTTCGGGCAACAGACAAAGACTGCTGTTAGTTCACAACGCCTTTTACAGAGGATGAAACGACATGTCTGGTGGTACCTATAACGTGCTTTTCCTGTGCCGTGCCAATTCGGCACGCAGCATCATGGCCGAAGCCATCCTGAAAAAAGAAGGTCATGATCATTTCTTTGGCTATAGCGCAGGGTCACACCCGCGCGGCGAAATACATCCCTATGCGCGTGACCTTCTGGAAAGCCTGGGTCATGACATGACGACGTTTTCCTCCAAAGACATGGAAACCTATTCGGGGCAGGATGATATCAAGTTCGATTTCGTCTTTACGGTTTGTGATGCCACGGCCAATGAAGACTGCCCGATTTTTCCCGGTTCGCCGATGACCGCCCATTGGGGCGTGCCCGATCCGGCAGAAGCCGAAGGTAGCGAAGCAGAAAAACGCCTGGCATTTGCAGAAACCTATCGCATGCTGCGCAACCGGATTTCGATCTTCACCAGCCTTCCGTTCAAGTCGCTTGACCGGATGTCGCTTCAAAGTGAACTCGACAAGATCGGCAAGACCATAGACCGCGAGGACGTATGACCACCAAGGAAAAAGACAATGCCATGGGTTTGTTTGAACGCTATCTCACCGTATGGGTTGCGGCCAGTATCATTGTTGGCATCCTGTTGGGTGAGTTGCTCCCAAGCCTGTTTCAGGCGATTGGCAATCTGACCGCCTACGAGATCAATCTTCCGGTGACGGTTCTGATCTGGCTGATGATCGTGCCGATGTTGATGAAGGTCGATTTTGGTGCGCTTCATGAAGTCGGCCGCCAATGGCGCGGGATCGGTGTGACGCTTGGTGTGAATTGGCTGATCAAGCCATTTACCATGGCGGCCCTTGGCTGGTTGTTTATCGGCTTTCTATTCCGTCCGCTTTTGCCCGAATCACAGATTGAAAGTTATATCGCCGGCCTGATCTTGTTGGGGGCTGCCCCCTGCACGGCAATGGTGTTTGTCTGGTCACACCTGACCAAGGGGGATGCGAACTTTACGCTGACCCAGGTTGCGCTGAATGACACGATCATGATCTTTGCCTTTGCGCCGATTGTGGCCTTGTTGCTGGGCATTTCGGCGATCACCATTCCTTGGGAAACGCTGACCATTTCGGTTGTGGCGTTTATCGTTATTCCGGTGATTGTTGGCCAGATCATCCGAAACCGCGTCATGAAAGGCGGGGTCGCAGCGTTCAACAGCTTTGATGCCAAGCTCAAACCCGTATCGATGATTGCGTTGCTCAGCACACTGGTTTTGCTGTTTGCCTTTCAGGGACAACAGATCATTGCCCAGCCGATGATCATTGCCCTTCTGGCGGTGCCGATCATCTTGCAGACCTATTTCATTGCCGCCATCGCCTATGTCGCCAACAAGGTGCTGGGTGTGGAACACAAGATCGCCGCCCCGTCTTCGATGATCGGGGCATCGAACTTCTTTGAACTGGCTGTGGCGACTGCCATCGGGTTGTTTGGCTTTTCATCGGGTGCAGCCCTTGCCACCGTGGTTGGTGTGCTGGTCGAAGTGCCGGTGATGCTGTCGCTTGTCGCCATTGCCAACCGAACCCGTGGCTGGTTCACCCCATCAAAAATTGCAAACTAACGGAGCCCTGATATGAGCCGCAAAATCCGCATTGGCATCAATGGTTTTGGCCGTATGGGCCGCCTGGTTCTGCGCGCAGGATGGGGTCACCCGGACCTTGAATTTGTCCATATCAACGAAATCAAGGGCGGGGCTGTTACCGCGGCCCACTTGCTGGAATTTGATTCGGTCCATGGCCGCTGGGGCAATGGCGTTGCCTGCATAGACGATCATGTAGTGATCGATCAGACGCACAAGATCAGTTTTAGCGAAAATGCCACGCCGGGTGAAACCGATTGGGTCGGCATGGGATGCGACCTTGTTCTGGAATGCACCGGCAAGTTCAAAACACCCGAAACGCTTCAGCCCTATTTCGATCAGGGTGTCAAAAAAGTCATCGTTGCCGCCCCGGTCAAGGAAGGCGCGCTTAATATCGTTTACGGCGTGAATGACGATCTTTATGACCCAACGCAGCATCACCTTTTGACCGCGGCGAGCTGCACGACCAACTGTCTGGCACCGGTGGTCAAGGTCATGCATGAAAAGTTTGGCATCGTGCATGGATCGATCACCACCATTCATGATGTGACCAACACCCAGACGATTGTCGATCTGCCGCACAAGGATTTGCGCCGGGCGCGGTCGTGCCTGCAATCGCTGATCCCGACCAGCACCGGGTCGGCGACCGCGATCACAATGATTTACCCGGAACTCAAGGGCAAACTGAACGGTATTGCAGTACGTGTCCCGTTGCTGAATGCGTCGCTAACCGATTGCGTGTTTGAAGTCGCCGAGGACACCGATAATGAGACCGTCAATCGCCTGATGCAAGAGGCATCTGAAACCTATCTTGCCGGTATTCTTGGCTATGAAGAACGCCCGCTGGTCAGTGCCGATTACCTCAATGACAGCCGGTCTTCGATTATCGATGCCGGATCGACGATGGTGATCGACAAGCGGCAGGTCAAAATCCTGGCCTGGTATGACAATGAGTGGGGATATGTCTGCCGGATGGCGGATCTGGCGGCCAAAGTCGCGCAACACCTGTTGGGGAAATAGCAAAGATGTCGGCCGCAATCCGCAACTATGCGCTGGTCACCGGGGCCTATTGGGGTTTTACCCTGACCGACGGGGCACTTCGTATGCTGGTGCTGTTGCACTTTCATGCGCTGGGCTATTCGGCATTTGAAATCGCGCTGTTGTTCATCCTGTATGAAGTGGCAGGCATCGTCACCAATCTGGTCGGTGGATGGCTGGCGCAGGCACGCGGATTGCGCTTTACCCTGTTTGCCGGGTTGGCATTGCAAATTGCATCGCTGACCGCCCTTTCATTTACCAACCCCGATTGGCTTCCCGCGATCTCGGTCGCCTATGTCATGGGGCTTCAGGCGGCATCGGGGGTGGCCAAGGATCTTACCAAGATGTCGAGCAAATCGGCGATCAAGGTTCTGGTCCCGGCCCATGCCGAGGGGGCGCTTTTCCGTTGGGTCGCGCTTTTGACCGGATCGAAGAACGCGCTTAAGGGTGTGGGCTTTTTCATGGGGGGTGCGTTGCTGTCCTGGCTTGGCTTTTCAGGTGCGCTTTTGGCGATGGCAGCGGGTCTTGCCCTGACCCTTGTGGCGGTTGCCATATCGCTCGGCTCTGCGATGGCAGGACCGGCAGGCGCGATGAAGCCGAAATTTCGCGATGTCTTTTCGCGTGATCGCAAGATCAATGTGCTGTCCGCCGCCCGGCTGTTTTTGTTTGGATCGCGCGATATCTGGTTTGTCGTGGGCCTGCCGGTGTTTCTGGCGTCCGAGCTTGGCTGGGGCCATATCGAGGTCGGCAGTTACATGGCGCTTTGGGTGATTGGATATGGCTTTATTCAGGCCATTGCGCCCAAAATGCTGCGTGCCAAAACCCGCGAACCGGATGGCCGCACCGCGCAAATCTGGATTGCCGCCCTTATTGCCGTGTCTGCTGCTATTGCTATTGCCATCACGCAGGACTTTGCCCCGGAACTTGCCGTTCTGGGTGGGTTGCTGGTGTTCGGGATTGTCTTTGCGGTCAATTCATCGCTGCATTCCTACCTGATCCTAGCCTATGCGGAGGGCGACAAGGTCGCGATGAATGTCGGGTTCTATTATATGTCGAACGCCATCGGACGTTTGACCGGAACGGTGTTTTCGGGGGTGGCGTATCTTTATGGCGGGTTGGTCGGATGCCTTGTGACATCAATCGCGTTTTTAACGCTCGCCTGGGTGATCAGTGCCGCCCTGCCATCGCGCTCAGCGACACCAACGCACGGTTGATTGGAAAAAAACTTCCTTCGCAGATGCGGGATAAATACCTGAAAAGACTCATAAACCGAATTCATGAAACTTTAATCGCGCAAAAAGCCGTGACAAGACACTGCATATAGGGGTACGATTCCAACTAACGGTCAATAACTGGACCGCAGGAGGAGTTCCCGAGTGCCGCGAAAAAGCGTCTTAAACCGAGAATTTTCGCCCCCCGGATCGCACATGCAACATGCTGTGACCGGCGGAAACTCCTACCGCCACTTCCATCGCGAGATGAAAATTGAATGCGCGCCTTTCCATAACGGAATGGCGCGTTTTGCTTTTTTGGCCACTTTGTTGAGGTGATTGTCATGGGTAAGCGCGCAGCACGTCGTCGTAACCGTCCGCAGCAGTCTAATAACAATGTTCATGAACTGTTTGATGAAAACAATGCTGATTGGCACCCGCTTGGCGGGTCGGATCAGACCGGAACAGAACAGAAAGGACAACGCGATCAAAGCTACCGCCGCAACATCCGCCCGAAAAGTGAAAACCAGGCAGCCCTGATGGATGCCATCGACAATTACAATCTGGTTATGGCCCTTGGCCCGGCCGGCACCGGCAAGACCTATATCGCTGTGTCCAAGGCGGTCGAAGCCCTTGATAACGGCGACATCGCCCGCATCGTTCTGGCCCGCCCGGCGGTTGAGGCCGGGGAAAATATCGGCTTCCTGCCAGGCGACGTCGAAGCCAAAATGGCCCCCTACCTTCGCCCGCTTTATGATGCGCTCAATGATCGTCTGGGTGCCAAGCGCCTCAAGACTTATATCTCGGACGGCACAATCGAGATTGCACCGATCGGCTATATGCGGGGTCGCACACTCAACAACGCCTTTGTGGTGATTGACGAGGCGCAGAACTGCACGTACGGACAGCTCAAGATGCTGGTCACCCGCCTTGGCTGGAACTCCACCATGATCCTGACCGGCGACCCGGACCAGACCGACCTTCTGCCGGAAATGTCGGGTCTTTCGGAAATGTCCGAACGTCTTGAAAATGTCGAGGATGTCGCCTGTGTCCAGCTGCGCGACAAGGACATCGTCCGCCATCCGCTGGTCGCAAGCATGTTGACCGTTCTTTAGGTTTCAACACAGCAAAGTGCAAAAACACTGCATAAAACAAAGGCGGGCCCGAAAGGGTCCGCCATTTTTTGTGGTCATCTGTGAAACCGGCTGACGCCTAGCGCCCCATGGCCGCGACTTCGCCGCCACTGTTATTGACCGGGATGTCATGTTGGCCGGCACGTTTGGCGCGGCCGGTGTGCCAGAATTCGGGATCTTCGGTATAGCCGCTGAATTCATCAAGGTGGATGTCTTCGGGCGGTTCGGGATGGATGGTGATATCCAGATCGGGATATTCGGCGCGGATGCTGTCCATCACCTGATGGCAGATGGTGTGCGATTCGCGCATCAGCATGCCGCCATCCATGATCAATTCGATCTCGGCAAAGCGATGCACGCCCGATGAACGGGTGCGCAGACGGTGGATACCAATGACATCGGGGTTTTTCATCGTCAGTTCGATGATGCGCTGGCTATCAGATTCGGGCAGTTCCGCGTCCATCAGTACCTTGACCGAGGTCCGACCAACCTTGACCGCGGAATACAGCAGGAAGATCGCAACCAGCCCGCCAATCGCCGGATCGGCCCATGCAAGGCCCGACATCCCGCCAAACAGCGCAATCATCACCGCCAGATTGGACAGGATATCGCTGCTGTAATGAAGCGAGTCCGCCTCGACCGCGGCTGAGCCCGAAATTCGCACCGCCTTGCGTTGAAGCAAAACCAGACCAATGGTCATGATCAGCGAAACGCCCATGATCCAAAGGCCTTCGACGGCAAAGGAAATTGGCATGGGTTCGGTGATGCGCGATGCCGCCTCGGCCAGAACCAGGATCGCCGCCCCAATCATGAAGGCCGATTGGAACAGACCAGCAAGCGGTTCTGCCTTACCATGGCCAAATCGGTGATCGTAATCCGCCGGACGCCAGGCCGACCGCACCGCCATGAAGTTGATCACAGAGGTACCAACATCAAGCATGCTATCAATCATGGAAGACAAAAGGCTGACGGAATCGGTCAGGAACCAGCCGACAGCTTTGATCAGGATCAGTGTCGCAGCAATGACAATGGAGGCCGTCGTTGCACGACGCGCCCAAGTCTCTTTCTGTGCTATGTCAATGACGGGACATTGACTCATCAGTTGTCAACCTCTGGCCTACCAATACGCTTACTGACCACCGTTTTATAGCCTGTTTGCGTACAATATGTAATGTCTATTGCCATATTTTCGCCCGTCCTAGGGCAGCAAATAGCGCATATTTGATATTCCGCAAGGTTTCCAAGCCTTTTTAAAGGGATTATATGTCGCATCCGGGCACATAATTGATACTGTAAAGCCTGCTAGGGACGAGAAACGATAATATGATTGTAGAGATCGGACATTACGCGCTGATACTGTCATTGGTGATGGCAGTTGCCCAATCCACCGTACCGTTTCTGGCGGCATCGCGGCGTGACGCCGCACTTCTGGCCGTCGCACCACGGTTGGCTTTGGCATGCTTTGCACTGATCGCGGCAAGTTTCCTTGCGCTGACCTATGCCTATGTCAGTTCCGACTTCTCGGTCCTTAACGTTCTGGCAAACAGCCACACCTCCAAACCGATGATCTACAAGATCACAGGCGTCTGGGCCAATCACGAAGGATCGATGCTGCTTTGGGTGCTGATCCTGACCCTGTTTGGCGGCGCGGTTGCGGCATTTGGCCGCAATTTACCGCCGACATTGCTGGCGCGCGTTTTGGGTGTGATGGGGCTGATCGGGGCTGGCTTTATCCTGTTTATTGTTCTGACCTCGAACCCGTTTGAGCGCGTATTGAACCCGCCGCTTGACGGGGAAGGCATGAACCCGCTGCTGCAGGACCCAGGCATCGCCATTCATCCGCCGTTCCTTTATCTCGGCTATGTCGGGTTTTCAGTCGCCTTTGCCTTTGCGGTGGCAGCCCTGATTGAAGGCCGGGTTGATCCGGCCTGGGCACGTTGGGTGCGCCCCTGGACGCTGGCAGCCTGGGTCTTTCTGACCGCCGGCATCGGGCTGGGTTCCTGGTGGGCGTATTACGAGCTTGGCTGGGGCGGCTGGTGGTTCTGGGACCCGGTTGAAAACGCATCCTTCATGCCATGGCTTGCGGGGACTGCGCTTTTGCATTCGGCCATCGTGGTGGAAAAGCGTGACGCACTTAAAAGCTGGACCATCTTTTTGGCGATCCTGGCGTTTTCCTTCTCGCTTCTGGGGACCTTCCTTGTGCGGTCGGGTGCTCTGACATCGGTGCATGCCTTTGCCACCGATCCGACGCGCGGGGTGTTTATCCTGTTCCTGCTATTCATTGCGGTTGGCGGATCGCTAACACTTTATGCCTGGCGGGCACCGACATTGAAGGGGGGCGGGCTGTTCCAGCCGATTTCGCGCGAAGGGGCGCTTATTTTTAACAATGTCCTTTTGTCGATTGCCGCTGCCATGGTGTTGCTCGGCACACTTTATCCGTTGTTGCTGGAAACCCTGACTGGCGAAAAAATCTCCGTCGGGGCACCGTTCTTTAATGCGACCTTTGTACCGATCATCACCCCGGTGATTGTCGCGATGGCCTTTGGCCCATTGATGCCGTGGAAGCGCGCCGACCTTCTTGGCGTGTTTAACAAGCTTAAAATCGCCCTTGCGGCTGCCGCCGTTGTCGTGCTGGTGACACTTTGGCTTTCGGGTGGACCGGCCTTTGCCCTGTTCGGGATGGGGCTTGCAGCCTGGTTGTTTGTCGGATCGATCCTTGAATGGTCGGGCCGGATCAAGCTGTTCCGCGAGCCAATTGGCACCAGCCTGCGCCGCATGCGCAATCTGCCGCGCTCGGCCCACGGGACGATGCTGGCCCATGCCGGTGTGGCAATCGTGGTGGCCGGTATCACCGGATCGCAGGCCTGGACCGAAGAAGCCGTTCAGTCACTTGCCGTTGGCGAAAGCGCCGAACTTGCCGGGCATACCTTCATCCTGTCTGGTATCCGCGAATATCAGGGGCCGAACTATGCCGCCCGCGAAGCGGAAATCACCATCACCACACCGGGCGAACGCACCGTTGTCCTGAAACCGGAAAAACGCGTCTATACGGTCGAAGGCATGCCAACCACCGAGGCCGGTATTCAATCAAGCTTCACCGGCGATATCTATGCCGTGATCGGCGATCAGGATGAAAGCGGCAAATGGATCACACGGTTTTACGTCAAACCCCTGATCCCATGGATGTGGTTTGGCGGGCTTGTCATGGTGTTTGGCGGATTGATGTCGCTTTCGGATCGTCGTTATCGCATCGGTGCACCGACCCGTTCCCACAAGACTGCCGCCAAAGCAGTGCCCGCAGAATAAGCCAAGGACAGGATACCTAAATAATGACCATCTGGATTGTTCTTGGCGCGATTACCCTGCTGCTTACGGGGTTCATTCTGTGGCCGATTTTTGGCGGCAACCGTAAAGCTGGATCGGATGAGGCAAGCGATGCGTCGTCCGCATCAGAGAGTGAAGATGGCAGCCCGGAAAACGAACTTTCGCGCGACCTTGCGGTTTATCGTGATCAGCTTTCCGAGATTGACCGTGATATTGAGCGCGGGGTTCTAAGCGCCGAGCAGGCCGATGCCGCGCGCACCGAAGTTCAGCGCCGTATTCTGGCGGCCGATCAGCGCATCAAAAAGCAACAGCCTACTGACACCATCGAGCAGACATCGGCAAACAAGCCCATCCGGGCCATTGCCGCCGGTTTTATCGTGCTGTTCATTGCAGGCGGGTTCGCGCTTTATCTTGATCTTGGCAATCCGACCATGCCCGACCGCCCGATCACCAGCCGCGCCGATGAAATCAATGCCATGCGCATGGCCCAGACGGCGGATGAAGACCGCCAGTCGGTGCTTAATCGTGCTGTCAGCGACCTGTCACAGAGGCTTTTGGAAAATCCAGATGATCTGCGGGCGTGGGAATTGCTGGGTGCCAGCCTGATGGCGCTTGGCCGCCCGGAAGAAGCACAAACCGCGTTTCTTGAGACCGTCAAGCGGTCGGGACGTGACGGCGATTATCTGGCCATGTATGCCGAAAGCCTGATCCGCAGCAATAATGGCCAAATCAATACGACAGCCCGCGGCGTGCTGCGCGAAGCCGAAAAAACCGACAGTGCCGATCCACGCATCCAGTTTTATCTTGGCCTTGCCGACGCACAGGAAGGCAATGTCGGTGCTGCGGTTGATCGCTGGATCGCACTTGCCAATGGGGCACCGGGCGATGCCCCGTGGTTGCCGATGGTGGTTGGCCGGATCAATGAAGCCGCCCTTGCCCAGGGGATCGACATTGAAGGACGCCTGAACATTGCCGAAAACACATCACCCGGCCCAAGTCAGGAAGATATCGCCGCTGCGCAGGAAATGACACCTGAAGAGCAGCAGCAAATGATCATGTCGATGGTCAATGGATTGGCCGAACGGCTGGAGGCTGAGCCGAACAATCCCGACGGGTGGGCCCGCCTGATGCAGGCCTATATGGTGCTGGGCCGGGAAGACGATGCCAAGGCGGCGTTCGAGAAGGCCAGCATAGTGTTTGCCGACCAGCCGGAGCTGATTGCCCGATTCGACTCGCTTGCACAGGAAATCGGCATCTCAGCGAACTGAACAGGCATTTATCGGTAATATTGCCGATAAAAATTGTTTTGCAGAAACTCTTTTCCCTGCACTTTTGAACCATTATATACCATACAGTCGGATAATATCTGCAACTTTACTGAAGTCTTATTGAATTGAACTTCGTGCTGAGGTATGAAATTAAGACTTAAGGATAGATAAGAAATACATCATATATGTGATTCCAAAGAATACCTTTCGATGGTGGGGGCCGTCTTTTTCTTTAGGATCAATATATTGACAGGCTCACAAAACAAAAGATCAGGGATGACCATGCGCACCAAAAGCTCATCCCTAAGGATAGCGGATCAGCATGCCGGATCAAAAGAACGGTTCAATAAACAACCTGTTGTTGATTGAAGATAATCCTGGTGATGCGCGCCTGGTGCGCGAAGCACTTCGGGAATTCAAACAGCCGGTTGAATTGCATCACGTAAAGGATGCGATGACCGCACTGCAGTTTTTGCAGCAAGATGGTCCGTATCGCAATTCACCGCGCCCACGCCTGATTCTTCTAGACCTCAACATGCCGCGCAAAGATGGCCGCGAAATGCTGCGCGATATCCGAAATGATCCCAATTGCGCATCCATTCCCGTAATCGTCCTGACAACGTCCGGTGCCGATCACGACGTTGATCTTTGCTATGCCGCCGGGGCAAACTGTTATTTGCGCAAACCGGTTGATGTGACAGAATTCATCGAACTGATGAAAATGATCGAATCCTTCTGGCTGGGACTGGCGTTGACCCCCACGCCGTAACCCCCTGCCAGAGAGACTGCCGTGCGCCGCCCGACATCTCTGCTTTTGACATCCCGGCCCATACCAACCAGCCTCAAGATTGCGCTGCGTGAATTGCGCAAGCCCGGTATCGGCATTGTTACCCTGTTCGCGACCCTTGTCTTTGCCGCGACCATTCTGGTCCTGACCGTCAGCCTGACGCAGTCGGTTCGCGATGGGTTGCGCCAGTCAGCACAACAGACCATCGGCGGGGATATCTCGCTGCGTCTGTTTCACCGGGCACCGACGACAGATGAAATTGCCTTTCTTGAAACGCTTGGCACGCTCAGCCTGACAATCGAACAAAGGGTGATGGTTCAGCCATTCGATAATCGACCGGCCGTGCTTTCCGAACTGAAGGCCGTTGATGCCACCTATCCGCTTTTTGGTCATCTGGAACTGTCACCAGACATTCCCCTTTCGGAAGCCCTTGGCACCCGAAATGGCAGCCCCGGTATTGTCGTTGGTCCCGAACTGGTTGAAGACGGCGGGTACAGGGTTGGCGATACCCTTTATCTTGGGCGTCAGCCTTATCAGATCCGCGCACGCATTGCCGCCGAGCCCGAACGCAAATTCAGGCTGTTCTCGCTTGGTCCCCGCGTGATTGTCGGGTTGGATGCGTATCGCAACAGCCCACTTTTGACGCCGGGCAAGCAGGTTTACTGGTATCTGCGGATCAAACTACCACCGGGTAACGCGCGATCGCCGGATCAGATTATTGCCGCCATCGAGGACCGATTTCCAGATAGCGGATGGCGGATTGTCAGTGCTGCGGACGGCGTCCCCGGGCTCGAACGCATCGGGGATTTTGCGTCTTCCTTCGTCAGCCTGATGGGAATTGCGATCTTTGCCATCGCGACAAGTGCCATCCGAAATGCCCTGACAGCCGACCTTGCCGCACGACGCCCCCGCTTTGCGACCTTGCGCAGTCTGGGTGCCCGGCCACGGGAAGTTGCCACCAGCATAATCTGGCAAGTGGGACTTATTACCGGGTTGGCCATCCTGATCGCGGTTGTTTTGACTGTAATCGCGGGCGCGGTGCTTGGGCCGTTGTTCGCCGAAATGCTTCGCTTTGACGCAAGGCCAACCTTCGAGAATATCCCCATGATTGCGGGTTTCGTCTTCGGCTTTGTTGCCCTTGTTTCTATCAACCCGATCCGCGATGCCAGCGATGCTTCCCCGGCCTTCCTGTTTCGCCATCAGGATCACCGTGAAACGCAGGACACCATAAAACGCCGTTCGACCAAGCTCATAATCACAAAGGCCCTCATTGCGGCCTGCTTGCTTGGCATTGCCGGTGCCCTGATTGACCTCGGCTGGTTTTCGCTTGCCTTGTTGGCGGTTCTTGTCGGCTGTCAGGTTCTTTTTGTCGGTCTCGGACGGATAATCCGGGCAATGGCAGGAAGGTTATCAACAGGACATCGCCTTTCCCCCACCCTTCGTCTGGCATTGCGCAATATCGCCCGACCATCTGCGCCGACCGTGACCATCACCGCGTCCTTTGGTCTGGCGATGACTTGTCTGACCGCGGTTATGCTGTTTGGCAGCTTGGCGGGGCAGCATTTGAAATCCGTCTTGCCGTCCCAGACCCCGGATGTGGTGTTTTTCGATATCCCGCCGTCCGCACAAGACGCATTCCTAGCGGATGTCCTGCGCACCGATGGTGTTAAAAGCATCACCCAGATGCCGTTTCTACACGGTCGGGTCACGCGTCTGAATGGCGCACCATTGACGCAGGCCCAAGTGCCACGTCGTTATCACTGGTTCCTGCGTGGCGACCGGGGCATGTCATGGACGGATCACCCAACAGCATACATGACCGAAAGCACGCTTGCAGATGGCCACTGGTGGCCGCCAGAGAGCGTCAATGAAGGTCTGGCATCCGTTGACGCCGGGGTCGCACAGGCAATCGGTGCGGCGGTCGGAGACAGCCTGACAGTCAATATCATGGGAAAGCCCCATCAAGTCCGCATTGCCAATCTGCGCAAGATTGACTGGACCCGACTTGACCTTGATTTCCCGATTGTGCTGTCGCCAATGTCGCCTGCCTTTGACCATGGTGTGATTAGTGCTGTGCAGCTCAATGACACGATGGATGCAAGGGCGTCGATGGACCCGATCCTTGAGACCCATCGCGACATACCGGTGATTTTCGTCAACGACGTTCTGGCAAAACTGACCCGCTTGTTTGACGGTGTGGTCGCAGGGCTGCTCACGATTACGGCACTTGCGACCCTTGGCGCGATTCTGGTGATTATTTGCGGGCTGATCGCGCTGCGCCTGCGCCAGACAGAGGCACTAGCCATGCTGCGCGCCCTTGGTATTCGGCCGCGTCAAATCAGCCAAACCGGGGCATTCGAAACCGGACTGATGGTTGCTATCAGTGGACTGGTCGGCCTGATGGCCGGCAGCGGGATTGCAATTATCGCCGCACAAGCCATCGGCACCATTGATCTCGCACAGGTTGCGACAATCGCCGGACCGATGATCGCAACGGCATTTGGCGCGATCGTGGTGCTTGGGTTTGGGGGTGGCTGGATTTTGCAGGCAGCAAGTTTACGCGCGCAGGCGGGCTGGCGCGGCTAGGCCGAAACCCGAAAGCCCCAAAACGACCCAAGACGACATCGGACAACAAAAAAGGCCGCCCCATCAGGACGGCCTTTTTAAATGATTTTCTGAAAGCAGGCTTAGTTGCTCAGGGCCTGGATCTGTGCACGGGCAATGTCGAGCGCACGCTCGGCATTGGCTTTGTCGTGTGCAGTCTCGGCAGACTTGAGAGCGGCCTGAGCCTCTTCAAGACGGGCCTGTGCTTCGTCAGCTTTCAAATCGGAAACCGGAACCGCTTCTTCTGCCAGAATGGTGCAACGCTCGGGATTAACCTCGGCAACACCGCCAGCAACGAAGATACGTTCGGAAACCTTACCACCTGCATAGATGTCGATGACACCCGGACGAATGGTCGAGATCATCGGCGCATGCTTGGGCAGAACACCAAAATTCCCGTCCGTGCCCGGAACAACGACCATCTCGACCGGCTCGGATTTGAGCAGGGCAGACGGTGAAACAAGTTCCAGTACAGTCGTATCAGTCATGACAATCCTCGCTCCTTAGCCGGAGGGGGACCAAAGCTGCCTTAGGCAGCTTCGGCCATCTTCTTGGCTTTTTCGATGGCTTCTTCGATGGTGCCGACCATGTAGAATGCCTGTTCCGGCATGTGGTCGTATTCACCAGCGCAGATCGCTTTGAAAGCCTTGATGGTGTCTTCGAGCTGAACGAACACGCCCGGAGTACCGGTGAAGACTTCTGCAACGTGGAACGGCTGCGAAAGGAAACGCTGGATCTTACGGGCACGTGCCACAACCAGTTTGTCTTCTTCCGAAAGCTCGTCCATGCCGAGGATGGCGATGATGTCCTGCAGGCCTTTGTAGGTCTGAAGAACACGCTGAACTTCACGCGCGGTCTCGTAGTGTTCCTGACCAATGACGCCCGGATCCAGAGCACGCGAAGTGGAGTCGAGCGGGTCAACTGCCGGGTAGATGCCGAGCTCGGCAATCTGACGGTTCAGCGTGGTGGTTGCGTCAAGGTGGGCAAACGAGGTTGCCGGTGCCGGGTCAGTCAAGTCATCGGCCGGGACGTAAATGGCCTGAACCGAGGTAATGGAACCTTTTTTGGTCGAGGTAATACGTTCCTGCAGCGCACCCATGTCGGTTGCCAGCGTCGGCTGATAACCCACAGCAGACGGGATACGACCGAGAAGTGCCGACACTTCCGAACCAGCCTGGGTAAAGCGGAAGATGTTATCGACGAAGAACAGAACGTCCTGGCCTTCTTCATCACGGAAGTATTCCGCGAGGGTCAGACCGGTCAGAGCAACACGTGCACGTGCTCCCGGGGGTTCGTTCATCTGGCCATAAACCAGTGCGGCTTTGGATTCGCCTTCCGGGTTGATAACGCCCGATTCCATCATCTCGTGATAGAGGTCGTTACCTTCACGGGTACGTTCACCAACACCAGCAAAGACCGAGTAACCACCGTGGCCTTTTGCCACGTTGTTGATCAGTTCCATGATAAGGACGGTTTTACCAACGCCCGCACCACCGAACAGACCAATTTTACCACCCTTGGTGTACGGCGCGATAAGGTCGATAACCTTAATGCCGGTCACAAGGATTTCGGTTTCGGTGGACTGGTCGATGAAGTCAGGTGCTTCACGGTGGATCGGAGAGGTCTTGGCTGCATTAACCGGACCACGTTCGTCAACCGGCTCACCGATAACGTTCAGAATACGACCAAGGGTTTCCGGACCAACCGGAACCGAGATCGCGTCACCGGTGTCGGTGACTTCCTGACCGCGCTGCAGACCTTCGGTGGTGTCCATTGCGATCGTACGGACCGCATTTTCACCAAGGTGCTGTGCAACTTCAAGAACCAGACGCTGACCGTTGTTGTCAACATGCAGCGCATTCAGAATGGGAGGCAGATCGCCGTCGAATTTAACGTCGACGACGGCGCCCATTACCTGGGAAATTTTCCCCGCCTTCTTGTTCGCCATAGTTATTGTCTCCTGCTCGGACAAAGCTATCCGTTAACTTCCTGCGACCCGCTTACAAAGCCTCGGCGCCGGAAATGATTTCAATCAGTTCATTGGTGATCTGAGCCTGACGTGAGCGGTTGTACTGGATGCTCAGTCGGTCGATCATATCGCCGGCATTGCGGGTTGCGTTATCCATCGCGGACATACGCGCACCGTGTTCAGATGCGCTGCTTTCAAGCATTGCACCGAAAATCTGGACGCCAACGTTACGCGGCAGCAAATCAGCCAGAATGGCTTCTTCGGACGGTTCGTATTCGTAAACCGCAGAAGAACCAGTTGCTTCTTCCTGTTCGTCTGCTTCTTCACCCGTGAACGGGATCAGCTGCTGAGCGGTTGCCACCTGCGAAATCGCGGACACGAACTTGTTGTAGAAGATCGTGCAAACGTCGAATTCGCCTTCGTCGTAAAGCGCCAGAACCTTGTCTGCCACCTCGGTTGCCGAAGAGAAATCAATCCCCTTCTTGCCCTCGATGCCAGTATACCGGGCGACAATATTGTCACCAAATTCACGCTTGAGCGCATCTGCACCCTTGCGGCCAACACAGATCAGCTTCACCGTCTTGCCTTCAGCCTGCAGGGCTTTGGCTTTCAGACGGGTTGCTTTGACGATCGATGCGTTAAAACCACCGCAAAGGCCACGGTCCGCGGTGAAGACGACGAGCAGATGCACATCATCCTTACCGGTACCGGCCAGAAGCTTTGGCGCCCCTTCATTGCTGCCGACGGCAGTTGCAAGACGGCCCAGCATCGTCCCCATGCGTTCAGCATAGGGACGGGCTGCTTCCGCTGCATCCTGTGCACGACGGAGCTTGGAGGCTGCCACCATCTTCATCGCCGAGGTAATCTTCCTCGTCGATTTGACGCTGGCAATGCGCGAGCGCAGATCCTTCAAACTAGCCATTGCGTTTCCTCCTTCGCCTAAGTTTCAGTCTTACGCGAAGGTTTTCGCGAACTTGTCGAGGAACGCTTTAAGCTTGGCTTCGCTGTCATCGGACAGAACTTTCTCGGTGCGGATCGCATCGAGGATATCAGCGCCAGCCGAACGAATTTCGGACAGGTACTGTTCTTCGAAGGCGCGAACCTTGTTCACCGGAATGCTGTCGAGATAGCCTTTAACACCAGCGTAGATCACAACAACCTGCTCTTCGACCTTAAGCGGCGAGTACTGCGGCTGCTTGAGCAGCTCGGTCAGACGTGCGCCACGGGCCAGAAGTTTCTGGGTTGCCGGATCAAGATCCGATGCGAACTGTGCGAATGCTTCCATCTCACGATACTGAGCGAGTTCCAGCTTGATCGAGCCAGCAACCTGCTTCATCGCTTTGATCTGTGCGGACGAACCAACACGCGAAACCGATAGACCAACGTTCACAGCCGGGCGTACGCCTTTGTAGAACAGGTCGGTTTCAAGGAAGATCTGACCGTCGGTGATCGAGATCACGTTGGTCGGAATAAACGCCGAAACGTCGTTACCCTGGGTTTCAATAACCGGAAGTGCGGTCAGAGAGCCGGCGCCGTTTTCGTCATTCATCTTTGCCGCACGTTCCAGCAGACGGGAGTGCAGATAGAAGACGTCACCCGGGAATGCTTCACGTCCCGGCGGGCGGCGAAGCAGCAGCGACATCTGACGATAAGCAACAGCCTGCTTGGACAGATCATCATAGAAGATGGTTGCGTGCATGCCGTTGTCACGGAAGTACTCACCCATTGCGCAAGCAACGAACGGTGCGATGAACTGCATCGGCGCCGGGTCGGATGCGGTCGCAGCAACAATGATGGTGTTTTCCATCGCGCCGCGCTCTTCAAGGACCTTAACAACCTGTGCAACGGTCGAACGTTTCTGACCAACTGCAACATAGATGGAGAACATCTTGTCGCTGTCGGATTTCGCTGCATCGTTCACCGGCTTCTGGTTCAGAATGGTGTCAACGATGATGGCGGTTTTACCGGTCTGACGGTCACCAATGATCAGCTCACGCTGGCCACGGCCAATCGGGATCAGGGAGTCGATCGACTTGATACCGGTCTGTACCGGCTCGTGAACCGATTTACGCGGGATGATGCCCGGTGCCTTGACGTCAGCAAGGCGACGTTCTTTTGCACCCAGTTCGCCTTTGCCGTCGATCGGGTTACCCAGACCGTCAACAACGCGACCAAGAAGTTCTTTACCAACCGGAACGTCAACGATGGCGCCAGTACGTTTAACCTGGTCACCTTCCTTGATCGAACGGTCAGAACCGAAGATCACGACACCAACGTTGTCTTCTTCGAGGTTAAGGGCCATGCCCTTAATGCCACCCGGGAAGTCAACGAGTTCACCTGCCTGGACGTTGTCCAGACCGTAAACACGGGCAATACCGTCACCGACAGACAGAACCTGACCGACTTCGGCAACTTCGGCTTCAGCACCAAAATTGGCAATCTGATCCTTAAGAATAGCGGAGATTTCCGCGGCGCGGATTTCCATCACGCAACCCCTTTCATAGCGAGCTCGAGCTTCTGCAGTTTAGTACGAAGCGAGGCATCAAAAACCCGGGAACCGACCTTGACGACAAGACCGCCAAGAACAGCCGGATCAACTTTAAGGTCCACTTTTACAGTGGCGCCGACAACTTCTTTGAGAGCGCCGGTAACGGCTTCGATTTGCTCTTTTTTCAGCTCGGAAGCCGAGGTCACCTGTGCGGTAACTTCGCCCTTGTGAGCCGAGAGCATGGAAAGGTAGGAATCAATGACATCCGGCAGGGCAAACAGACGACGCTTCTGAGACAGAAGCCCTACGGTCTTCTTGGTCAACTCGGAAACGCCAAGCTTGTCCAGAAGAGCCGCCATCGCCTTGGCCTGCACGTCCCGGGAAATCACGGGACTGCGGAGTACATTCCGGAGGTCATCGCTGGTTGCGATGGCCTGGTCGAGCAATTCAAGATCGCTTTTGACAGCATCAAGCTGGTTGGCCGAGTTGGCCAAGTCAAATAGTGCTGTGGCGTAGCGCCCTTGGAGCCCGGTCGCGGCAGTATTTTGGGACACCGGTGAAAGCCCTCAATTCTGGTTATGAGAACGACTCGGATACGTATAAAAAAATGATCCCCCGAAAGGGTTTCCTTCCGGGAAGCGAGCGTTTGGTATCACATGTCCTTTGAGTGGGCAACCCCCGCGCAAGCGCAATTGCGCCCTCTTTTCCATTCTTTGGCAAAGTTCGGCCAAAACACCCCGAAATCGCCCATTTTTAAGGCAGGCTTACAACTATTTAATAAGATGCCTCTGGTTGGGGATGGGGCCGCGAGGTTAATGAAATCCTGATTCAGCCGACGAATCCCCGAATTGCACAGAGTTGGTTTTTGTCGTGGCGGCAATTATCGGGATAAACCGGTCAAAACTGTAACCAACTTCACACCTGACCGAGACTTGAATTGGCCTAGCAGGGCCATCTGGTTGCCGGATCATCGCGAGGTATCGTCAAAATAAATCAAGTGACGTCGATGGTTTCAGACGTGTGATCCCGTGCCATCGCCCTTTGATACCCAGGTTCTTGATCGATTGATCGCCATCTTGGCCTGAACTTCCTGATCAAGGTCGAGGTCGAACTGATCAGCAAGACGATATAGCAAAATCAGAACATCGGCGGCCTCTTTGCCGATCTCGCCGATGTCGCGATCCTGAACCGCTTCGCCAAGTTCCTGCATTTCCAGAAGGGCTCGGTCTACGAGTGATGCCGGATCACTGACCGGACCAAATGTCTGCTCTGCCCAATCGCACATGCTGCGCTGATTTTCAGATGATTCGTTGTTACTTTCACAAAGCATTATCAAATTAACTCCTTAAATATAATATGACAGCAGATGCACCTGCGCCGTTTTCAGGACAACAGGAACGACAATGAAGACGCCAACGGCACGAAAACAAAGCTTCCTTGAACTGGGAATTTGCCTTTGTGCAGCAGTGTGCCTGATCCTGTTATCGTGGAAAAGCCCTTCGGCCCGCACCCTTGTGATCGAGGGTCTTGAAGAAGCCCCGCTGAAATGGGTTGGCCATGAAGACCCCATGGGCATTGATATCGACATCATGACCGAGGTTCTGCGCACTATGGGAATCCGGGATTATGTATTCCGGTTTGTCGATAATGGCAGCCGTTTGCTGCACAACGCCCGTAACGGCAACTCTGACATCGTCCTGACGCTTTCGATGAATGACGAGCGCGCCGAATTCCTTCTGTATCCCAATGAGGCGCATCTGCTGCTGGACTGGCGATTTGCGATCCGGGCCGAGGACAAAGAAAAAATCCGGTTCGAGGAATTTTCCGATCTCGCACGGACACGGATCGGGGCGGCGGCCGACTATTCTTATACCAGCGCCTTTTGGAATTCCGGTCTTGATATCCAGACTGTGGCCCGCAGTGACCTTCTGATCCCGATGTTGCTGCAAAACCGGTTTGACGCGGTACCGGTCAATTACCTCAACACCATTTATGACAGTCTGCAGAATCGCTATCGCAACAAGATCGCCTTCCTGTATCCGCCACTGCGTCGTGCGCCTTATTATAATGTGTTCTCCAAGGCGTCTGATTATCCCGACAAGGAAGCGTTCCTGAGCCGGTACGACGAAATCATCCGCGAAATGCGCGATGACGGCCGGCTGCTTCATATCTTTGAACGATACCTTGGACCGGACGGGTATGACTGGTGGCAGTCGCAATATTCGCAATAAGCTAGGCGACGCGAAGCAATCCCGACTACATAAAGCTGTAGGGGTCGATATCGACCTGCACGCGCACACTGCCCGGTGTTTTGACCTTTGACAACCAGTCATGGATCAGCGCCTGCATCTTGACCGACTTGTCGGCCCGGATCATGAAGCGTCGACGATAACGCCCGCGCAGAAGCGACAAAGGTGCGGGTGCCGGGCCCAGCACCATCAGCCCATCACCGCGCGGCGCAACCCGACCGATGCGCCAGGCGGCCTCATCAACTTCGCTTTCCTTTTTGCCACTTATAATAAGGGCGGCCAGCCGACCGTGTGGTGGCATGCCATGGGTCATGCGCTGGGATAGCTCCACCTCGTTAAAGGCATCGCGATCACCGGCGGCAATTGCCTTGATCACGCGGTTGGCCGGATCGGCTGTTTGCAGCATCACCGTTCCCGGGCGATCGCCGCGGCCTGCACGGCCCGCCACCTGGGTTAGCAATTGATAGCTGCGCTCGGCCGCGCGTAAATCGCCGCCAGCCAAACCCAGATCGGCATCAACCACCCCGACCAGCGTCAGCATCGGGAAGTGATAGCCCTTGGCCAAAATCTGGGTGCCGATCAAAAGATCAACCTCGTGATTATGCACGCGATTAATCAGCTGTGCCGCGGCCTTCGGACCCATGATGTTATCGGATGTCGCGACCTCGACCCGGATATCGGGAAAAGTCTCAACCGCCTCTTCATACAGGCGTTCCACCCCCGGACCACAGGGGGCCAGCTTGCCCTCCGCGCCACAGGACGGGCAGGCATCCGGGGCCTTGGCCTGATAACCGCAATGATGGCATTGCAATTTGCCCCATGCGCGATGTTCGACCAGCCAGGCGGTGCAGTTCGGGCACTGGAACCGATGACCACAGGCCCGACAGAGCGTAAGCGGTGCATAACCGCGGCGGTTCAGGAACAGCATTGCCTGTTCGCCATTGGCAAAGGTTTCTGCCAGACGTTTTTTAAGCGTCGGCGTGATCCAGCGATTGCGTTGGGGCTTGTCCTGACGGATATCGATGATCTCGACACTCGGCAGTACCGCCACACCATGACGACTGCCAAGTTGCACATGCTGATAGCGCCCGGCTTCAACATTGGCCAGGGTTTCAAGCGATGGGGTCGCGGATGCCAGAACAATAGGAATGTTGCCGAGATGCGCCCGTGTTACCGCCATGTCGCGGGCATGATACATCACGCCGTCTTCCTGCTTGAAGGCGTGTTCATGTTCCTCGTCAACCACGATCAGACCCAGATCATGATAGGGCAGGAAAAGGGCGGATCGCGCCCCGACAACAAGCTTGGCCGATCCATCGGCCACTGCCCGCCAGGTATCGCGCCGGCGAGCCTGCCCGACTTCGGAATGCCAAAGCGCAGGCTCAACACCGAACCGGTCACGGAAGCGCTGCAACCACTGAGCGGAAAGCGCAATTTCCGGCAAAAGGACAACAACCTGTTTTCCCTGTGCCAGTGCGGCACGGACCGGCTCAAAATAAACTTCTGTCTTGCCCGACCCGGTCACACCATCCAGAAGCGTGCAGGAAAAGCCACCATCATCAAGGCGTGCGCAGAGCGCGTCTGCGGCCTCGTTCTGTTCGACTGACAAATCCGGTCGCAGAATATCAAGATCGGGGGCTTCAAACGGCGATGGCGGGGTGACCATCAGGCGCTGCACAGCGCCAGCGTCGACCAGTCCCTTGATCACACCCGCCCCGGCACCGGTTTCGCGCAGGATATCGCCCTGCTCCATCGGCGGATGATCGGCCAGAAATGCCAGAACGCGTTTGCGCGGCGGCGTCATGCGCAAAGATGCCGCGTCAAATTCCGGGTTCAGGGTAAAGCGAAAAATCGGCTTGGGGGCCTCAAGCGCGTCAGGCACGCTCATGGCCATGCGCAACACAGCCCCTTGCGGCGCCATGGTATAGGCCGATACCCAATCAATGAATTTGCGGGTGACATCGGCCATTGGCGGAGTTGGCAGAACACCGAAAATTTCGCGCAGCTTGCCAGGATCAACATCGCCCTTGGCATCGCCCCAGACGACACCGCGCTGGGTTTGACGGCCGAGGGGAATTTCAACAAAATCGCCGGGTGCAACAGAAACGCCTTCGGGCACCAGATAGTCATAAGGACCTGCCAAAGGCAGCGGCGGCAGGACGCTCACGGTCTGGGCGGTTACCTCAAAGGCCGGATCATTCGCAAACAAATTTCCAGAGGTGGCCTTTGCGGCACGCATATATTATAAACCCCGTGAGGTTGCCCATCCGACCGGTGCCGTTTCAGGAACGCCAGACATTGGGCAAAGAAACAAACGGTCCCACAGCAAGGATCTGGTTCCGTCGTCAGATGATCCAGAACCTAGCAGCTAACCGCATCATTGAACAACAGGTCCTAAACAGGAATTCCAATGAAGTTTTTCATCGATACCGCTGACATCGACGCAATCCGCGAACTGGCCATGTCCGGCCTCGTGGACGGTGTCACCACAAACCCCTCGCTGGTAGCAAAGTCTGGCCGACCGTTTCTCGAACTGATCAAGGAAATTTGTGAAGTTGTTGACGGTCCGGTCAGCGCAGAAGTTGCTGCGACCGATTACGAAACCATGGTTGCCGAAGGCCGCAAGCTTGCCAAAATCGCCGACAATGTCGTCGTCAAGCTGCCGCTGACTGCTGATGGCCTCAAGGCTTGCCGTACCTTCACCGACGAAGGCATTCAGACCAACGTAACGCTGTGCTTCTCGGTTGGTCAGGCCATTCTGGCTGCCAAAGCAGGCGCGACCTATGTTTCGCCGTTCGTTGGCCGTCTGGATGACATTTCCTCGGATGGTATGCAGCTTATTGCTGACATCGTTGATGTTTATGGCAACTACCCGAACTGGACCACCGAAGTCCTCGTGGCATCGGCACGTGGCCCGCAGCATGTTGTCGACTCGGCCCGTCTCGGTGCTGACGTTGTCACCATCCCGCCGCAGGTTCTTGGTCAGTTGACCAAACACCCGCTGACCGACAAAGGCCTCGAAGCCTTCCTCGCCGATTGGGAAAAAACCGGCCAGTCGATCCTGTAATTTTGGATCGCTGATCGCGACAGACATTTAGGGGCCAAACTGGTTCACATGACCGCCCCGGCAACTGATATGAGAGAAAAAGCAAGGAAAAGCCCGCAGATCGGGGAGATCCCCGATCAAGGGATTTGACGCAGAGGCTTTCTCTCATAGCAGTTGTCCTTCGGATCACCCGGATATGCACGGGCTATTTTTGTCGCAAAACCTTGAAAGATATAGATCTTCCGGCGATTTTGCTCCGCATATCCGCACATATCCGGGTGACCGGGACGATTATGTGAATCAGTTTGGCCCCTAAAAAACCCGCATCGCGCGTGGTTTTTAACATGCATTTAACCCGGCAGCCCGCATTGTGGCAGCCGGGTTTTTTGTTTCTCACTTTTCAAGCCGGAACCGATGGAAAAGACAGCTTTGCGCGCCGACGATGTGGCGGACTACCTTGCCGAACATCCTGAATTCTTCACTACGCGCCCGGACTTGCTTGAAAGTCTTGATTTGCCGATGCGCGAACTGGGCAATGGCGTTGCCGACATGCAGCAATATGTCGTTGCGCGCCTGCGCGATGAACGTGAAAAGCTGCGCGGTGCCACCAGCGAACTGATCAATATTTCCAAATCCAACCTCGAAACCCAAAGCCGCATTCACCGTGCGGTTCTGGCATTACTCAACGCGCGCGGGTTTGAAACCTTTGTCGAGGCACTTCAGGACCTTGTGCCAGAGCTTCTTGATCTTGATGCGATTGCGCTGTGCTTTGAAGAATGCAAAGAGGCCCCGGTCCCAAGCTGTGATGGCCGGGTGCGTCGCCTTGTTGTCGGCGCAGTTGATCAGGTTCTGGGCGACGAGCACGATGTCTGGCTGTTGCCCGATGATGCCGGTGACGAGGCGATCTTTGGCCCGAAGGCATCTGACATCCGGTCTGCGGCGATTGTGCGCCTGGCACCATTTTATGGCGATCCGGTCGGGCTTGTTGCCTTTGGCGTCAAGGAGCCGGATTATTTCAGCCCGGCACAGGCCAATGATCTGATCATGTTCCTGGCATCCGTTATCGAATTTGGTGTGCGTAGATGGCTGACCCAAACGGTCTGACCGCGATCACCCTGCCACAGGATGTGCGCGACGCCATCGCAGACTGGCGTGGCTGGCTTGCCAATGAGCGTCGCGCGTCCTACCACACGACAGAAAACTATCTAGGCGATCTTTATGCCTTTCTGGGCTTTATCAAGGATCATCTCGGCGAAACTCCGACGCTTAAGGATCTTTTGCGCCTGAATCCGCGCGATTTTCGAAGCTGGCTGGCACGCCGCAGCATGGATGGCATGGCCAAGACGTCGACCGCACGTGGGTTATCAAGCTTGCGCAATTTCTACCGGTTCCTTGAACGATCCGGGCGCGGTCAAAACGCCGCGGTGCAGTCAATCCGCAATCCCCGCCTGCCGCAATCAACGCCCAAACCGCTGGCGCCAGATGACGCCATGGCAGTGCTCGAAAATGCCGATGCCTGGCAGGATGAGCCGTGGCTTGGCAAACGTAACCTCGCGCTTTTCACCCTGCTTTACGGTTGCGGCCTGCGTATTTCCGAGGCGCTTGATCTGAATGCCAATCAACGTCCGACCGGGGATTCGATGGTGATCACCGGTAAAGGCAACAAACAACGCCTTGTCCCGGTTCTGCCCATCGTGCGCGAAGCGATCGAGGATTATGTCCGCACCTGCCCGTTTGCGCCCGATGGCGATGATCCATTGTTTCTGGGCGCACGCGGCAATCGGCTTGTGGCACAAGTCGCCCAGCGTGAAATGCGCAAGGTCCGCGAACTTTTGAACCTGCCCGATACCGCCACCCCGCATGCGCTGCGCCATTCCTTTGCGACCCACCTTTTGGCCGGGGGGGGTGATTTGCGCACCATTCAGGATTTGCTCGGCCACGCATCGCTTTCAACGACCCAGCGCTATACCGCGGTTGATACCGAACAATTGATGGCGGTCTATAACGGCACCCATCCGCGCGCCCGGCGCTAGCCCCCACCGCCAAAACACGCATCGGAACCGTTTTGCGCGCTCAGGCGTTGGATGCCAAGACACAGCTCCGCGAGAGAGATCCAGTGATGAAGCTATTTCGATCCCGCCGCTTTGACGCCAGCCCGCGCCATCGCCAGATTTACAGCGCCTATGAAATTGCCTATTCGGTCATCGACCTTCTGGCGGCTGTCCTGTTTATCGTCGGCAGTGTGTTGTTTCTTGATGATGCAACGGTCAAGGCCGGGACGTGGCTGTTTATCATCGGATCGGTGTTCTTTGCCGGTCGGCCTGCCGTGCGCCTTGCCCGTGAATTGCATCTGGCCGGACTAGGTGACGAGGGGCAACACGATAGGGCTGAGCCGGGTTCTGCCCGCAACCGCGCCGGGTCTTGAAAATCTTTTCGCAAAATTTCGGTTCCTAGCGATCACCTTTCGCCATTAGACTGCGGGCAAACACCTGATATGCCCGGAGGAAAACCATGATATTGCGTTCGAGTGGCCCGTCACCGTTTGGCCGGAAAGTCAAAATCGTTGCCAAGATGCTTGGCATTTATGACCAGCTGACGGTTGAAGATTCCAACACCAACGACCCGGCAGATACCCTGCGCCAGCAAAACCCGCTGGGTAAAATTCCGATCCTGATCCTTGAGGACGGTCGCAAGATTTTTGATAGCCGTGTGATCTGCGAATATCTTGATGCGCAGGTCGATGGCACCAGCCTGCACCCCACCGAAAGCGACGCACGGTGGGATGCCCTTACCCTTCAGGCACTGGGCGATGGCATTGTCGATGCATCGATCCTGCAGGTCTATGAAAGCCGCATGCGTCCGGAAGAAAAACGCCATGGCGATTGGCTGTCCTATCAGGCGGACAAGGTCAAACGATCCCTTGATCATCTGAGTGCCAATGCCCCGTCACTGGAAGGTGACCTGACGATTGGCCATGTCGCGATTGCCTGTGCGCTGGGTTATCTTGATCTGCGCTTTGAGGGCAAATGGCGCGAAAGCTATCCGACGCTGGTCACATGGCTTGAAACCTTTGACGCGCGCGTTCCGGCCTTTGAGGCCACCAAGTTTGTCGCCTGAGACTGATGCCCTTTGGCTCAATGCTGCTTGCACCAAAGGGCAAAGCTTTTAAATCAAGTGCTTAGCCACTTAGAAAAACAAACCGGAGCCTTTTGCACAATGTCCCGTCTGAACAGCGTTATCCGCCGCCTTCAAGCCCAACGCGATTGCCTGAATGCGGCAGCAGAAATGATCAAGGATCAGGACGGCATCGTGCTTGAAGTCGGGCTTGGCAACGGGCGTACGTTTGATCACCTGCGCGAAATCATGCCAGACCGCGAGATTTTCGTCTTTGACCGGCAAATCGCCGCCCACCCGAAATGCATCCCCGATGATGACCATTTGTTCCTTGGCGATATCTTTGAAACCCTGCCCAAGGCGGTTGAACGTTTCAAAGGCAAGGTTGCACTGGTTCATTCCGATGTCGGCACCGGGGACGAGGCCCTGAATGCCAAGATCGCGTCCTTTATCGGATCGACCCTGCCCCCGGCATTGATCAAGGGTGCAATCGTGGCATCGGACCAGAAAATCGATGTGCCGGGCACGATTGCCGAACCACTGCCCGAAGGCGTTCCAAAAGATCGCTATTTCTTCCGTCGTTATCAGGGCTAATATCGCGCCCAGTTTTGGAATTGGTTCTGCACCCGCAGGGCCCTGTCAGCATCTTAGGAAATCGTGCCGTGGCCACCGCAAACGCCCCATCGCCCAGTGGAAGTCAATTGTCCGAAGCACAGGACTTTCTGGCCAAATATCCCGATGTCGAGGCCATCGACATCATCCTGACCGACTTTCACGGCATTGGCCGGGGCAAGACGATCCGCCGTCACGAACTTGAAGGCATCTATAAATCCGGTCGCGGCTTGCCGAGCTCCCTGTTCGGGCAGGATGTCAGTGGCGAAGATGTTGATGATTGCGGCCTTGTCCAGACTGGCGGCGGTGGTGATTGCCGATGCTGGCCGGTGCCGGGCACGCTTGGCTATTTGCCCCATACCGGCCGCGGGCAACTTTTGATTGCCATGCATGAAGAAGACGGCGCGCCGCATGACGTTGATCCGCGCAATGTTTTCGGCGCACAGGTCAAACGGGCTGAAAATCTTGGCTTCTATCCGATGGGTGCGTTCGAGCTTGAATTTTATCTGGTTGATCAGACGCCGGATGCGCAAGGGCTTTATCACCCGGCCTCCTATGCGATCACCAAGCGGCGCAGCAAATTGCGCAACACCATGTCGGTCGATGAAATTGACGAGATGTCACCGCTTTTTGATGCGGTCTATGAGGGTGCCAAGCATCTTGATCTGACGCTGGAAACGCTGATTTCGGAATATGGTCCGGGCCAGTATGAAATGACCATCCGCTATCGCGATCTGATGCGCGCGGCCGATGACGTCATCATCGCAAAACGCTTGATCCGCACCGTGGCGCGGCGTTTTGGCAAGGAAGCAGTGTTTATGCCCAAGCCATTCGGCAACGAAGCCGGATCGGGCATGCATTTGCACCTGTCGCTTGCAGGCCAAGATGGCAATAACCTGTTTGCCGACCAGGCGGATGGATCGTTAAGCCCCTTGATGCTTAACGCGATTGGCGGCATTCGCGGCACGATTGGCGAAACCATGCTGCTCCTCGCCCCATTCATGAATTCCTGGCGTCGCTTTGCATCGGCGATGTATTCACCGGCATCTGATGACTGGGGTGTTGAAAACCGCACGGTTGCACTCCGCGTACCCGGCACACCGGGCAAAACCCGCCATTTCGAACACCGCATTGCCGGCGTTGATGCCAACCCCTATCTGGTGGCCGCCGTGACCTTGGGGGCAGCCCTTGACGGGATTGAAGGCAAAATCGATCCGGGCAAACCTTGCGAAGATGAAATCGGCGAGGCAAAGGCACCAAACGACCTGCCGCGTCATTGGCTAGACGCCATTGACCAGTTTGCCGCGTCCGAGTTCAACAAACGTACGCTTGGCGAACGCTTCCACACCGCATTCACCAAAATCAAACAGGCAGAATACGAACAGATGGCGCTGAAGGTGTCAGCGGCAGAGTGGGAGTATTACGGGTTTTCCGTCTGATCCCCTATCTGCGGGGGCGGTGCGACAGCGATCAGTAACTGAGGTCCAAACCAAGGAAGTTACTGAGTGCCAGGGTAATGCCCCCGACGACCAGAAGTGCGAGAACGAAGACGCCGGTGATCTTGGCGCTGGCGCGCAGGACTGCCTGTCTTCCGTACTTTTGACCTTGGTCGTAATGCCACTTGATGGCAAAGAACATCGCGGTCAGCAGTGCGACAACCTTGAACGTACCAAAGGTGATCGGAACCCAATCCATAACAAAGACTTTCGTTTGCAGCAGTTATGGATGTTATGGGCGCATCTGGGGCCAAGGCAAACTTCCCATTCTGCAACCCTGTCATGAAACAGAAGGTCGCGCCGGGAAAATCGGCTACTGAACGGGAATATCTGGGATTTCCAGATGAAAGTGCCGTCTGGTCAGATTGCTCTGACCAGGACTATCGGCAGCGTGCGGCGCTAGGAAGCGCGCTTGGCACGGGTGGTTGATTTGCGCGCAGAGAAGGCCACTTGCGGGCGGGCATCCATAGTTTTCTGATCGCGGAGATAAGCGACTTCAAGATCGCGGGGCTCAACACTGAGAACCCGTGAAGTATCCGGGCGGTCAGAATTCGTATTAAGGTGAATCTGCGTCGAAACCCACTGCCATGTCGGGTATGTCAGCTTTTCATCCTGGGTTTCTTCGGTAATCACCTTGTAAGATCCGGCCGGAAGGACTTCTGCAAGGCCACGCATGCTGAACGGACGTGTGAAATTCAGAATTCTCGAAGTGGTACGATTGGTCAAAAAAGGCTCCTTGCGCCGGAATGCGCGTTGGACAGGCCAAACGATCGGGACCATTCCCGCCGTCGGACACTGACTCGGATTACAGACAGATCAAAGTTTTCGGATTAACAACGGGCAAAAGTGCCCAAGCCAATAAAATATTGGAAATTTGAGAATCAAAAAATATTTGCAGCGTCGAGCATATGAATATTTTTGGTTAATTTACAATGTAATTATTTTTTATTTATACGTTTAAACAAAATGGTGAAATTTAATTCGGCGATCAAAGACACCGGATTTATTTATTAATTCAGATAATTGCGTTCCATTTTCTGACTCATCAGCCGTCAGCCCCAATCAATATCGGACGTATGCCGCCTATTCCTTGCCATCCCGTCGCAATGGCGATATTCAGGTTTCAAACTGTCATTAACTTGCAATGCCGGGCCCCGCGACTTATCTCCGGCTTGCAAACAGGCGAGATGAGACGACGCCATGAATGAAATGATCACCATTGCCGAGGCATCTGCCGACGCAATGTCGGAAATGCAGATTGATCCCACCCTTGATCTGGAAGCTGAGATTCAGCGCCTGAAAAAGGAAAAGAACGCGATCATTCTGGCCCATTACTATCAGGATGGGGAAATTCAGGACCTTGCCGACTTCGTTGGCGATAGTCTGGATCTGTCGCGCAAGGCGGCCGAAACCGATGCCGATGTCATCGTGTTCTGTGGCGTGCGCTTCATGGCTGAGGTTGCCAAAATCCTCAGCCCGAACAAGACTGTTCTGTTGCCGGATTCCAAGGCCGGTTGCTCGCTCGAAGATTCGTGTCAGCCCGAACCGTTCCGCAAATTCCGCGAACAGCACCCGGATCACGTATCGATCACCTATATCAACTGCTCGGCCGAGGTGAAGGCTGCGTCTGATATTATCGTGACCTCGTCGAATGCGGCCGAGATCATTGATCAGATCCCGCTCGACAAGCCGATCCTTTGGGCGCCTGACCGCCACCTTGGTTCCTATCTTGCCAAGAAAACCGGTCGCGACATGACGCTTTGGAACGGCTCGTGCATCGTGCATGAACAGTTTTCCGAGCGTGAACTGATCCGCCTGAAAACCCAGAACCCGGATGCCAAGATCGCAGCCCACCCGGAATGCCATGACGGTATTCTCAAACATGCCGATCACATCGGCTCGACCCGTGCGATTCTGGAATATGTGATCAACGGCCCGGATCAGAAATATCTGATCGCGACCGAACCGCACATCATCCACCAGATGGAAAAAGCAGCCCCGCACAAGGAATTCATTCCGGTGCCGGGTGCGGACGGGTCATGTGCGTGCAACAACTGCCCGTTCATGGAACTCAATACGCTTGAAAAGCTTTATCTGTGCCTGGTCAATAACGGCCCGCAGATCGTCATGCCCGAGGACCTGCGCGTCGCAGCGGTCAAGCCGCTTGAACGCATGCTGGAAATGTCAAAGAACATTCCGGTCAAAAAGGACGACGCGGCGTAAGCCAGCCAAACTCACAGCCCCGCAAATTTTGCGGGGCTGTTTGCCATTCCCCATCAGAATTCAAAGCAGCCCGCCATCATGACCGTCCTGACCCAAGCCGAAATCGCGGAATTCATTGATCGTTCCTTTGCCGAGGATATCGGCACCGGTGACATCACATCGAACAATGTCATCCCCGCCGATGCGCGCCTGCGCGTCGCGCTTGAAACGCGCGAGGATATCGTTGTGGCCGGGCTTGATATCGCCCTTGACTGTTTCCGCAAGCTGGTCCCGGATGCGAAGATCGAAAAGCACTGCGAGGACGGGGATGCGATCAAGGCCAAAGACGTTCTGGCCGTGGTCGAAGGCAATGCGCGCGGCATCCTGACGGCTGAACGTACAGCCCTTAATACGCTTCAACATCTGTCTGGCATTGCCACTACCACGCGCACCTATGTCGCGGCGATGGGCGAAACAACTGCCAAACTGCTTGATACCCGCAAGACACTGCCGGGTTGGCGCAAACTGGAAAAATACGCAACCCGCATGGGCGGTGCGCAAAACCACCGCATGGGTCTTTATGACGGGGTAATGATCAAGGACAACCATATTGGCGTTGTCGGATCGATCACCAAATGCGTCGCGGCCGCGCGTGCGGCCAACCTGCCCAAGATCGAAGTCGAATGCGACACGCTTGATCAGGTCAAGGAAGCCACCGAAGCCGGGGCGGACATCATTCTGCTTGATAATATGGCCCCGGATATGTTGCGCGAAGCGGTTGCCATTGTGGCTGGTCGCTGCAAGACTGAGGCATCAGGGGGTGTAAATCTTCAGACCATCGGTGCGATTGCCGCAACCGGGGTCGATTATGTTTCCGTCGGGCGGATTACCCAATCCGCACCGGCCGTTGATATCGGACTTGATGTCGCAATCCTGTGAGGCCACATGCGCGCAAGCAGTCATAGCACCACAGACCCAGCCTTGATCAAGGTGATCGAAACCGCCAACTGGATCTTGCGCGACGGCGAAAACATCCTGTCGGTCCGCAGCCACGGTCGCGACCGGTTCTATTTGCCCGGCGGCAAGATTGATGCCGGCGAAACCGCGCGCGAGGCCATCAAACGCGAAATCAAGGAAGAACTCGGCGTCGACCTGATCCCCGGTACGCTCCGCCAATTGGGCACGTTTGCCGGACAGGGCCACAACCTGCCCGAAGGGTCGATTGTGCGTATGACCTGTTTCACCGGCTATTATTGCGGAACCCTTGCACCTGAACGCGAGATCGCCGAACTCAGGTGGCTATCGCCGCGAGAACGCCACCTGATGGCCCCGATGGGGCAAAAGATCACCGCTGCCCTTTTCGATATTTGATCATCCGATCAACGCTATGCGGCCAATCGGCAGCGCCATTCGGCTGCAACCTTCGCGACAAATGTTCTTGTTATGTTCTATTCTTTTGTGGTAAGCATAATTTGCAACTTTGCACGAAGGGATCAGAACATGACGCAGGACAAAGGGGCATTGTTTCGGGCGCTTCACGAAGAACCTGGTGCATTCATCATTCCCAATCCATGGGATATCGGGACAGCCAGAATTCTTGCCGCACTCGGCTTTCGCGCCTTGGCAACAACAAGTGCGGGCATGGCCTTTTCCCTTGGCGTTGCAGAGGGCAAGACATCACCCGAAAATACGTTCAAGCATTGCCAGGCACTGGTTTCGGCCACACCACTTCCCGTCACGGCCGATCTTGAAAAAGGGATGGGCGATAGTCCGGAAAGCTCGGCTGAAACGATTTCGGTCGCAGCGTCAATTGGCCTGGCGGGCTGTTCGCTTGAAGATCACACGGGGGATCGGGCAAACCCGATCTATGATTTTTCGCTTGCTGTTGAACGCATTCAGGCTGCTATCGAAGCCCGATCAGCCTTGCCGCATGATTTTGTCCTGACCGCGCGGTGCGAGAACTTCCTGTGGGGACGCCCAGACCTTGACGACACGATCAAGCGCCTTCAGGCCTTTGAAAAGGCGGGGGCGGATGTTCTTTATGCGCCGGGCTTGTATGATCTTGAGACGATCCGCACGGTTTGTTCATCGCTGAGCAAACCGGTGAATGTGGTTATGGGCATGCCCGGAAACACCTTCAGCCTGACTGAACTGGCGGACGCGGGCGCAAAAAGGATCAGCGTCGGATCAGCACTTGCCCGCCTTGCCTATGGCGCCTTTGTCAAAGCATCGCGCGAAATGATCGATACCGGCACATTCGGATTTTCCGACCAGGCCATGGGCTTTGCCGAGCTTGAAGAATTTTTCACCGGACAAACCCACAAAGCCCAATAGCAACACGCAGATTGAACACACGCCCTAGCGCGGTGCATCCCCGTCAGGACTGCCGCCCGCATCGGGAATTTCACGGCCAGGCGCATCGCGATCGCGTGAAACATCCTTGGCCGCAGATGGTGGTGCGGCCTTTTGGTCCGCCCCGCTATCATCGGTGCCTGAGGATGTATCTTCTGCTTTGTCTTCTGGCGTTTTGGGTTCCTCAGGCTCGGCCTTCTCGACCTTTTTCGGAGCCCCCTTGCCTGCGTCGCGGATCGCATCAGTCAGCTTATCGATATCGCGCAGGTTCAGATCACGCTGCGGGAACGGAATTTCGATGCCTTCATCACGGAAGCGCTGGACAAGTTCAAAGCGGATCGAGCTTGCCACCGCAATCACATCGCCAATATCGCGCAGGAAATAGCGCAGTTCGAAATCAAGCGAGCTGGCCCCGAAATCCATGAACACCACCTGCGGTGCCGGATAGGTCAAAATCTCGCGGCGCTTGTCGGCCATTTCAAACAGGATCTCGCGAACCTTGTCGACATCCGATCCGTAAGACACACCAATCTTGATGATGCCGCGGCCTGAACGTTCCTTGAGCGTCCAGTTCAGAACCCGGTTGGAAATCAGTTCGGAGTTCGGGATGACAACCGAAGACCGATCAAAGGTTTCGATCTCGGTCGCCCGCACCCGGATATCCTTTACAAAGCCCTGATCGGCGCCAACGACAATCCAGTCCCCAACCTTGATCGGGCGTTCAACCAACAGGATCAGACCCGACACAAAGTTGTTCACAATGCTTTGCATGCCAAAACCAATACCAACCGAAATGGCACCGGCGATGATGGCAAGGTTGGACAAATCCAACCCGGCGGCCGAAACCGCTAGCAAGATGGCAAGGCAGATCCCGGCATAGCCAAAGATCGCCGAAACCGAATGTTGCAGCCCCTGATCCAGCTTGGTGTTGGGCAGTACCCGCGTGCTGAGCATGCGCTGGAAGAAGCGCATCACCGCCAAGACGATGACGAACATCAAGGCAGCCAGCATGATGGAGCGCAGCGAGAAATGAATGCCGCCAACCTGAATGCCAACAAAGGCCTGCTGGACTGCCAAAATAAGATCAGCCCAGGCAATGTCAGTAAAGATCATCACCGCGACCGGCACGGCGATGGAAAACATCACCACATCGATCAGAACCCGCAGCCAGAAATAAAGCGTGCCATGCACCGCATCGCTGACATTGCTGTCTTCGCTGCTTTCCGGGCGCACCAAGTAAGTATGCATCAAAGCCCGGCAATATCCGCGCAGCAGCCAGTAACAGGTCAAAAACGCCAGCGCCATCATCAGGTTTTCAAGGATGAAGCGTGCCAGCGCGACATAGCCCAGCAACATAAGCACCGGCATCATGATCGCGATGACTTTCAGGCCACGGCGCGACCGGCGTTCGATCTTTGACCAGATTTCGTGACGGTCGCGTTCGTCATGTTGCCAGAACACACCAAGCGAAGAGACAAACAGCAATACCGAAATGACCAGAACGTTCGAGATGCTTTGCACCAGCGCAATATCAAGCGACGTTCCAAGCGTCGTTGCCCCCTGCAAAAGCACCATATCAAAGGCAAAAATCACCGCCACAGCAAGCGAACAGAACCCGACAACCCGTGCGCCTTGCGGCGTAGTGCCCGACCGGCGCAATGCCGGGGCGAAGGGTGAATGCACACTGCGCACAGCAGCACCAACAAACAACAAAAACAGAGCAGCGGCAAAGCATTGCAGAACAAAGTCGCCCATAGCACCGCTGAGCAACGCTTCGCGCGAATCAAGGATGCCATAGGCAATCACAAGGGCGATGCCCGGTACCAGAGCGGTAAACAAAAAACGGGTTCCCGATATCAGCGACACCCTGTCTTCGTCGGGCACAGTGTTCCAGCGTGCCGGGATATAGCGCAGCACAATCAACTCGCCGCCGATCAGGGCGGCAATGACAATAAAGGTCAAAAGAACCAGTCCGGGCGCGACTTCAGAAAGCTGATCGGCAACCTGACCTTCAAGTTCAAGATTGGAATAACGCGCCTGAACCATGCTGGGCAGCTTGACGATTTCGCCCCAGGCTTCAAACCAGACAACAGGATCAAGCGGCACATCTACCCGGCCCAGAACGCGTCGGGTAAAGCGTTCACGCGCCAAGCCAGCAAGCTGGTCAGACAATTCGCCGGCGCGGAAATTCGTCAGTTCAAGCTGTTTGATAACCCCGCTAACGCGTGCGATGTCCTGATCAATACGGTCGCGTTCGCGCGCGACCTGGGGAACTTCTTCTTCTCCCTCTGCAGGCGGTTCGCCAAGCTTGCCAAGGGCTGCCTCAAAGCGCTGCAGGCGATCATTGGCCCGCCCGCGCAGATCATTGATGGCAAGCTGGATGGTCTCGATACGTTCACGGCCATCGGCGATTACGCGCCCGGTAATGTCGTCGCCGGAAATCGATTTCTCAATATCATCAAGCGAGGATTCCCATGCTGCGATCTGGTTCTGGGCATTTTCCAACTCGATTTTCTGAACAGCGTCCGGGCGCTGGCCGTTGGTCTGTGCCGCCAAACCGAAAGAAACCGTCATTGCAAACAAACAGATTGCAAGACTTGCGATTACCTGACGAACTGATGTCATGCCTGATGATCCATATTGATGCCCGAAGCGCTGCCCGGCTTCCGTTTCTTGAGTGTTTTTCGCGTTTTGTAAACAGGTTGGCCTGATACTTGGTCACAGAACCGAACCCTACACTGAGAACTGTAACGAATCATCTAACGTTTCGTTCCGTTGTCATTGTGACGTGATGATGACCCTGTCCCTGACCTGCATGAACGCAGTCAGCCAAGGAGCCCTGCGATGAGCAAAACCGCGCTGATCAATGCCTTTGAAATTACCCCGGATGGCACCGCACAACCGGTTGGATGGGACGCCCTGCAATCGGGCCTGCCGCCGATTGCCGAGGGAAATTATCTTTGGGTACATCTGGACTGGATGGGCGACGGGGTGCGCGACTGGCTGATCACGGTTGCCGGGATTGACGCGACCATCACCGACACGCTGTCGACCCGCGGCACGCGTCCGGCGGTGTTTTTCTATGATCCGGGCTATTCGCTTAATCTGCGCGGGGTGAACCTGAACGCGGAAAATGATCCGGCCGATATGATTTCGGTGCGTTTCTGGGTCACAAACAATATGGTGATCACGCTGCGTAACCAGCCGCTCAAGGCGTTTGATGACATGCGGGCCGCCATTGCGGAACACAAAGCCCCCAACAGCGTTGATGATTTCGTTCTGACTGTGGCCGAACGGCTTGCCTTTCGGGTCGAAAATGTCGTGCGCGGCATGGAAGAAGATGTCGAGGCGATCGAGGACGATCAGGAAACCGTGGCCGAGGGCAAAACCCTTGCCCTGCGCAAACGCGGATCGGACATTCGCCATCGGCTTTCACGCCTGCGCCGGCATCTGGGACCGCAACGCGATGCACTGGCGCATTATGTCGAACAGAAACCGGTCTGGTCTGACAAACGGTTCAAACGCCGCGCCCGCGCACTGACCGATAAAACCGTCCGCCTGGTCGAGGAATTTGATTCCCTGCGCGAACGCATTCAGATCGTGAATGAAAACCTGATGGCGCTCGAAAGCGAACAGATGAACCGCACGATGTACTGGCTTACCGTGATTGCCGGTCTGTTCCTGCCGATCAGTTTCGTCACCGGCCTTCTGGGCATCAATGTCGGCGGCGTTCCGGCAACCGACAGCCCGTATGGGTTCCTTGGGGTGTCGATCATTCTGGCAGTGATTACCGCGCTTGAAATCTGGCTGTTTAAAAAGATGCGCTTGATCTGATGGCAGCAATGCAAACCGTCTTGTTGCAATGCGATGCAACTTGGAGCTATGACAATCTCACAGTCCTAATTCCTTTCACTGCATTCGAGATTTGTTGATGACCGACGGCCCGCTTTCACGTTATCGCGCGAAAATCACCGCTGGTGAGCTGTCCCACGATCCGATGCAGGAACTCTGTGCGGAAAAACTCCAAAGCCTGAAAAACGCGCTGATCAACTATGAGCCGTCGACCGGTACAGGCGGCTGGCGCGAACGGTTTGGCCTGACCCGTCGGCGCGATGAACCGACCCCGCCATCAGGACTTTACATTTACGGCGAGGTTGGTCGTGGCAAATCCATGTTGATGGATCTGTTCTATGAAACCATCGACATTGAAAAAAAGCGTCGCGTCCATTTCCATGACTTCATGCAGGATGTGCATGAACGCATGCACCGTTATCGCCAGACCAAGAAAAAGGACGATGCCGATCCGATCCCGCCGATTGCCAAGGACCTTGCAAACGACGCCTGGCTGCTGTGCTTTGACGAGATGCAGGTAACCGACATCACCGATGCCATGATCCTCGGCCGCCTGTTTGAACAGTTGTTTGATCATGGGGTCGTGATTGTCACCACATCGAACCGCGTGCCGGATGACCTGTATAAGGATGGTCTGCAACGCCAGAACTTCCTGCCCTTCATCGACATGATCAAGCAGAAGCTTGATGTGCTGGAACTGGCGAGCCCGACCGATTACCGCATGCGCAATCTGACGGCCGCCGAGGTATTCCTGTATCCGATATCCCGCGAACAGGCATCCAAGCGGATTGACGAGATGTTTGCCACCCTGACCGAAGGCGCCCGCGTCGCACCCGACAGCCTGACCGTCAAGGGACGCAAGATCGAAATCAGTGCGGCTGGTGCCGGCGTTGCCAAGTTCAGCTTTGAAGAGCTTTGCACCCGTCCGTTGGGACCGGGGGATTACATCGCCCTTGCGACGCACTTCCACACCATCGTCATCGACTTTATCCCGAAACTGCCGGACTCGCGCCGCGATTGGGCCAAACGGTTCGGTACCCTTGTTGATGCCATGTACGAACACAAAACCAAGCTGATCTGTGCGATTGAGTGTGATCCGACCGAGATCTA
>NZ_VDEZ01000005.1:0-263681 GCF_017922435.1 Thalassospira sp. ER-Se-21-Dark
GCTGCCCGCGCATCCCTTCCTTCTGATCTACAATGTCAAAGAACTCTAGGACCGAAGCCCCGAACCGCTCAGTCCGCGTCGCCGTCTCGTTGGCGCCGCACCCCGTCGGTGGAGGCGGGTTATAGGCCCCACTCCCAAAACTGTCAAACACCTTTTTGCAAAAAAATGACAGAAATGTCGTTACGCAAAATTTTTGCGCGAAACCATATATAGGTTTCACTTTTATGACCTGCAAGGGGCCCAAAACCCGAAAATCGGGGGTCGCTTCGATTGCTCTGCGCGATAATGCCGATAAGATGTTCGCGCAAGTTTTTACCCGACACAGAATCACCTGCGCCAAAAGCGGCAAATAATCCGGATCAACGCCCATGCAAGACGACAAAACATCCCCGAGATCGCAAAGTGATTCGGAAATCATGCGTTCTTATCCCGATCAACCAACCCCGATTGAGGTGATCGACATGCATACCGGGGGTGAGCCGCTGCGAATCATTACGTCCGGTTACCCCGATATTCCCGGCGAAGACATTCTGGCCAAGCGCCGCCATGCCAGAGATCACCTTGATCATCTGCGGCGCTTTTTAATGTTCGAACCGCGCGGTCATTACGACATGTATGGCGCGATCCTGGTTCCGCCCAGCCTGCCCGATGCCGACCTTGCGGTGCTGTTCATTCATAATGAAGGCTATTCGACCATGTGCGGCCATGCGATTCTGGCCCTTGGTCGCTATGCGATTGATTATGGTCTGGTCAAAGCGGTCGAGCCGATTACCACAGTCAATATTGAATGCCCATGCGGCCTGGTGCGCGCCGAGGTCGAGGTGCATGAGGGCAAAACCGGCAAGGTTCGGTTCTCGTCGGTGCCGTCCTTCATGTTTGCCAGTGATGTTTCCTTGCGTCTTCCTGATGGTACGGTCTTTAAAGCCGATATCGGATATGGTGGGGCGTTTTATGCCATTCTGGATGCCGGGCAATTTGATATCGCCATCACGCCGGAAAATGCCCGCCACCTGACGCGTCTGGCGGAGGCGATTTGCCAAGCGGTGAATGACAGCGTGACGCTGTCCCATCCCGATCATGACGATCTGGCCTTTTTATATGGTGCAATCCTGACCGACGGGCGCGATGCGTTTGAGACGTCCGCGACACGTAATATATGTGTATTTGCCAAAAGTCAGGTCGACCGTAGCCCGACCGGGTCCGGCGTCAGTGCCCGGCTTGCCATTCAGCACGCCAAGGGACTGATTACACCGGGAGATATCCGCGTGTTTGAAAGCGTGATCGGGTCGCGCTTTGCAGGATCGGTTGAAGCCACAACCCGCTGTGGTCCGCATGAAGCCATCATCGCCTCGGTCACGGGCAAGGCGCATTATAGTGGCAAGGCAAGTTTCTGGCTTGAAGAGGATGATGAGATCGGGCGCGGCTTTATTGTTGGCTGAGGTCAACAAGACAGAAACAGAAAAGGGATGCCATCAGCATCCCTTTTTACGTTTCGGACTTGGTCGGACTTGGTTCGCCTATTCACGCGCCTTGCGCAGGCAGTCCATCAGGCTGTCGGCAGAACTTTGGATGTGATTGGCGAGAAGCTCGACAGCCTCTTCGACATTCCCGGCCTTGCAGGCGTCAAATATCTGGTGGTGTTCGCGCTCGGCCCGGTCGGTTGCGCCGGAAAGGGCCAGCTGTGCCTGGGTAAAACGCACAGTGTTGTTGCCGATCATGCGGACAATCTCGAGCGTCTTGGGACGGTTCGATGCGCGGTAAAGCCGATCGTGGAATTCGCGGTTAAGCTCCCCCCACTTGGAAACATCGCCGGATCGGAACGCCTCGTCATAGACCATCAGGATATCTTCAACCGATTTCAGGTCCGCCGGGGTCAGGCGCGGAACCGCGTGACGCAGAAGATCACATTCAAGCAGCTTGCGGACTTCAAACAGCTCCTCGATCTCGTCAAGCGAGAGCTGCGAGACAATCGCGCCCTTGTGCGGCTGGAACGAAACGAGGCCTTCGGCATCAAGGCGCTGCAGGGCTTCGCGGACCGGAATGCGTGAGACGTTATATTCACCCGCGATGGCATCCTGTCGCAATTGATAGCCGGCAGGAAAATCGCCGGTCAGAATACGTGCACGAAGATCTTCGGTCACCTGATCGGTGATGGTACGGCGGGTAAATCGCGGTGATGCGGTCATTTCAGCTCTTTTATGGTGTTACCCCGACGCGACATGGCATGCTGATCAATCGGGCAAAATTCCATCCGACAGAATCTGTCAGTTTTGCTATTCATAGCGTTGGGTCAGACAAGTCGCAATACAATTGCCTACTGTATTAGCAGCCAAACTTCGCCGATATACGACAAAGGGGGCATGAAGCCCCCTTGGTGTGATCGACAGCACTTTGCCTATTTGACAATGAAGCCATGGGCATAGGGATCGCGGTCATCAATGAAGATGGTGTTGTAGCCATGCTTGCGCGCCCAGCCTTCAATCCCCGGCACGACGGCATCAAATTCGCCGACCCTGGTTTTCTCGACCACCGATACCCGGAACTGTGATCCGATGATGCTTTCATGGACCAATTCATGCTCGGGATCCCAGTGCCCCTTGGCAACCAGCTGGGCGAGACGGGCCGAGGAACCCGTCCCACATGGCGAGCGATCAATACCCTTGTCGCCATAAAACACCGCATTGCGATGTGTGCTGTCGGGTTGGGTCGGCTTGCCGGTCCACTGGATGTGCGACAGGCCCTTGATATCGGGATAGAGCGGATGCACGAATTCGTTCTGCTCGTTCAGGCGACGGCGGAGTTCCGGGCTGATGCGTTGCAGGTCACCGGCCGAAAAATCGGCCATGTCGCGGTAGTTTTCCTGCGGTTCGACAATCGCATAGAAATTACCACCATAGGCAACATCGACCTTGATCGGACCAATATCTGGGCAATCGACTTCGATATCGGTTTTATAGAGGAACGACGGAACGTTGGTCAGCTTGACCGATTCAACGTAATCGCCAACCTGATTATATTCGGCAATGACGAGGCCCGCCGGTGTTTCAAGGCGCAGACGACCGGGGATTTTGGGTTTTACCAGGCCTTCCTCGATCGCCATGGTCACAGTACCAATCGTGCCATGGCCGCACATCGGCAGGCAGCCAGACGTTTCGATAAACAGGACCGCGACGTCATAGTCATCCGAGGTCGGGTCATAGAGGATCGAGCCCGACATGACATCATGACCGCGCGGTTCAAACATCAGCCCGGTACGGATCCAGTCATACTCACGAAGAAAATGCGCACGCTTTTCAAGCATGGTCGCACCGTCAAGCTTGGGGCCGCCGCCGGCAACCAGACGCACCGGGTTGCCACAGGTATGACCGTCGACACAAAAGAAACTGCTTTTCGCCATGGATGGGGCCCTAGATGCTATAGAAACGAGAGAAACGATTAATGCGATATGGGGTCATGTCGACGGGCGTTTTGCCCGTTGACATCAGATCGGCAACCAGACGCCCGGTCGTCGCCCCCAGCGTCAAGCCAAGATGCCCGTGCCCAAAGGCAAAATAAGCATTGGCATGATGCGGGCTTTTGGAAATGACCGGGGTTGAATCGGGCATGGAAGGACGGAAGCCCATCCATTCCGTGCCGCCCTCGGCATTGAGTTTTGGCAGAACTTCCTTGCCCTTGGCAAACAGGGCCTTGGCACGTTCGTAATTTGGTGCGGCCAGAAGGCCCCCAAGTTCGACCGCCCCACCGACGCGAATGCCCATTTCAAGCGGACTTAAAACAAAGCTGTCATCCGCACAGACAATCATGCGCGACAGTTTGGCATCGTGATAGGGCACGGTGGTGTTGTAGCCGCGTTCGGTATCAAGCGGCACCGGCGAGCCCAGCCGTTTGGCCAGCGTCTTTGACCAGGCACCGCAGGCGACAACCACATGATCAAACGTGATCATGTCGCCGGCATCGGTGGTGGCGGCACGCGGTTTGCCATCGCGGAAGACAAAATTGGTCACATCGGCGGTCTCGAACTTGCCGCCACGATCGAGGAAATGCTTGAAAATACCGGCGGTGATTTTGAACGGATCAAGGACATGGCCCCAGTCTTCTTCCATCACGCCACAGGCAAAGATCGGCGCCAGATCCGGTTCGATATCGCGCACTTCATCACGGGTCAGGTCGCGTAACTTGATGCCGTTACGCCGACGCAGATCAATGGCATATTCGGCCGCCTGACGAGACGCATTGCTGCGATACACCGCCATCGCACCGTGTTTTTTGAAAACCGCGTCCGTAAGGCCAGCTTCCTTAAGCACCGGGTCGTAATCATCCCATGCGCGATTGAGCAAGGTCGCCATGTTGGTTGCGATCTGTTCGACCCGTTGCTTTCTGCTGGATGCCAAAAACATTAACAACCAGGGCATCATTTTCGGCAAATAGCCCCAGCGCACCGAAAGCGGGCCCAATGGGTCCATCAACCAACCGGGCACGTTTTTAAGCACGCCCGGCATCGCAACTGGTGCACATTCGGAAACCGCAATTCCGCCAGCATTGCCAAAGGATGCGCCCATGCCCGGTTCGCCACGATCAAGAATTGTGACGTCATAGCCCTTATCGAGCAGCGCCAACCCGACATTGGCCCCAACAATACCCGCACCAATCACAACGACCTTTTGGCCGGCAGCGGTATCGGATGGCGTGGCGGTTTTGGCTGATGTCATTTCGGGGCCTCTCGAATTTCGACGATGCGTATTTTGGTGCTTCGGCACAGCAAACAGATAGCAGGAAGCTCCCCCGCGAGATAAGCGGAGGAGCTCACTGTTTCATCAAATACCGTCTCAATGCAATCACGGTTTTGCGGGTACGCATCCTGATTGCAAAGGACTGCCGATCAGAGCGACGGGCGGGTATCGATGGCTTTTTGGATGGTGGCCTTGATGGTTTCAAGCTCTTCACCGACCAGCGGCAGACGCGGTGCGCGAACGTGCGGTTTGCCAACGCCAGTCATTTCCTGGGCAAGCTTGATGTACTGAACCAGCTTGGCATGGACATCCATGTGCAGAACCGGGGTGAACCAGCGATAGATTTCAAGCGCTTCGGTGTATTTGCCTTCCGACAGCAGCTTCCAGAGCGCAACCGATTCCTTCGGGAAGGCATCGGTGAAACCGGAAATCCAGCCAACGGCACCGAGAACCTGCGTTTCCATGACAAGATCATCCATGCCGCAGAACAGAACGAAACGATCGCCGCAGGCATTATAGATGTCGGTAATACGACGCGGATCGCCCGAGCTTTCCTTGATCGCGACAAGGTTTTTGACATCGGCAAGCTGGTTGAACTCTTCGGGCTTGATGTCGATGCGATAGGCACCCGGATTGTTATAGATCATGATCGGCAGCTTGGTCGCACCCGCGACCGTGCGGAAATGCTCGATATTTTCGCGCGGATCGGCGGTATAAACCATGCCGGGCAGAAGCATCAGGCCATCAGCACCGAGCTTTTCGCATTCCTGTACGTAGCGGATGGCAGCACGGGTCGAGTTTTCGGCGACACCGGACAGGACCGGGATGCGGCCCTTGGTGACTTCGACGGCCAGCTTCAGAACGGCGATTTTTTCGTCTGGCTCAAGGGCGGTGTTTTCACCAACCGAGCCCAGCATGACGAGGCCATCGACACCGGCCGTGATCAGGTCTTCGATCTGTTTGGCGGTCATATCGAAATCGATCGAACCGTCTTCGTTCATCTGGGTGGCAACGGCGGGGAAAACGCCAGTCCAGTTTACCTGCATGGAAAGAAACCTCCTGATATGGCAGCACGGCAACATACCGGCGCCTTTAAGCATCACAGCCCCGATCAACGGCGACCGCATTCAATTCATGTATATTGTATACAAAACTAAAAATCACGATGCAACGGGATTTTTGTTGAAATTGTTTTGTCGGCAAAACCCACAGAATAGGAGGGATGGTCCCGTTTGGCGAAAGTACTCCATCGGACATACGCCCGTCAGGAAGACACGGATTGCACCTCAATCTCCATCAACAAGAACGCGTCGACCAGCTGGCACGATATATGGTTTAATCATTTCTGCATTCTTCAACCTATTAAACTTGAGGGCGATGATGACGGAGATGAAGGCCTTGCTGCGTTTTTCCGGTGAACGCAAACTTGCGCTGGCCAATTGCCCCATTCCGCAGCCGGGCAAAAATGCTGTCCTTCTCAAAACGGCCTACTCTGTCATCAGTCCTGGAACGGAATTCACCCAAGCCGATCAGGCGCGCGCATCCTTGTTGCAAAAGGCTTGGCAGCGACCGGATTTGGTCGCGCTGACATTGAAGCATCTGAAATCGGAAGGCTTTGGGAGAACACGTGCGCGTGTTGAAAACCGTCTGGGGCGCCCGATGCCAATGGGCTATTGCGCTGTCGGGCGGATCGAAGTCACGGGCGAGAATGTTACGGACCTGAAGGCTGGTCAGCGTGTTGCGATTGCGGGGATGGGGCAGGCCAATCATGCCGAGTGGAATCAGGTTTCGGTTAACCTTGCCTGCCCGGTTCCGGATGCGGTGCCCGACCGCAAGGCCGTGTTTGCAACATTGTATGCCTTGGCCTTGCATGCGCTTCGGCAGGGAGAGACATCGATTGGTGATCAGGTTGCTGTTATCGGGGCGGGTTTGATTGGGCAGCTTGTCGCTGAGACGGCAAGGGTTGCCGGTGCGTTGGTGACCGTGATTGAGCCGGACCTTTCGCGCCGCAAGATTGCAACCAGTGAGAGCCGTGCCGTCGGTTTCGCCAAGGCACGCGACGCGTCGCAAAGCGGGTTTGACAGCGTCTTTATCTGCGCGCCGGGCAAGGGAAATCATCGATTGATCGACGACGCTGCCCGCCTTTGTCGCGATCGGGGCACAATCATATGCGTTGGCGATATCGCCCCGAATGGCCAGCGAAAGGTGTTGTATGAAAAGGAAATCACCATTCGGCAAGTCCGGTCCTATGGACCGGGGCGTTATGATCCCAACTATGAGGAGCGTGGCGAAGATTATCCGCTTGGTCACGTGCGCTGGACCATTAAGCGCAACATGCAGGCAGCCCTTGATTTGATGGCAGATGGCCGCCTTGATCCGACACCATTGATCACATCCGAGATTGATTTTGCCGATATCGCAGATCACTTCGCCAAGGGGCCAGACCCAGCACAATTGGCGACACTGGTGCGATACAGATACGCAGAGAACGCACCAGTAGAGCCACCTGCTCCGTCGGTACAGACATCCGTGCCGGCCCGTGACCATGTCCGGGCCGGACTGATCGGGGCTGGCAACTATCTGGGGGGCAGTTTATTGCCCTTGTTGCAAAAGCATCCGAAGATTGAGATTGCAGCCTGCTGTTCTCAAAGCGGGTTGGCGGCGGTTGCGCTCTCAAAGAAGATTGACGGGCTGCGCCTGTATGGCGGGGCGGACGAGCTGCTTGAGGATCAAAGTGTCAACAGCGTTATCATCGCCACACGCCATGACAGTCACGCTGAATTGGCAGCAAAGTCAATCGCGGCCGGGAAGCATGTCTGGCTGGAAAAACCCATTGCGATTGATCGCGCTGGGCTGGATTTGCTGCGAGAAGTCGCCGATCGCGCACCGCGACACATCTTCATGGTTGGGCATAATCGGCGTTATGCGCCGATGGCTGTGAAACTGCGCGAAGTGTTGCCAACTGGTGTAAAACAATTTCACTACCGGGTTCGCATCACGCCGCTTCCGACCGATCACTGGCTTCACCATCCGGATCAGGGCGGACGCACGCTTGGCGAGATCAGTCATTTTATTGATCTGATTATGAGCCTGATCGATAGCGAGTTGAATGAGCTTAATTGTCACTGGATTGATCGCACGGCGGGTGACAGCATCTGGCAGCTGCGCTTTGCCGATGGGTCAATGGGCGAGGTCAGTTACCTGCACGGCAATCGGGGAGAGCCCAAGGAAGTGCTTGAGGTAACGGCGCCGAATTTCTCGGCCAGCCTGTTTAACTGGAAAAAACTTCGGGTGAATGGCCGGATCGTAACACGCAACTGGTTTGGGCAGGACAAGGGACAGGCGGCTGCAATTGAGGCCTTCGCGGATGCCGTTGCAAGTGGCGAGCGCCCTGCCCTGATGCCAAGCATTGAGCACGAGATCAATCTGATGGTGCGTATCCTGACGGCCGCCAACACGACCACCGCCCAAACGCCAAATTAGAGTAATCCAGCATAGAGGATCAGAAGCGGCAGGGTTAGCATACTGATGATGGTAGTCAGCAAGATCGTCGTGGATGACCGGTCGATACAGACATTATAGCTGCCCGCGACAATCGCGACATTCGCCCCGCTTGGCAGTGCGGCCACCAGTGTGACAATCATCAGCCAAAGCGGCGGCAGATCGAAAATGAAATGCCCGACCGAAAACACCAGAAGCGGCTGGACAAACATTTTGGCCGTGGTGCAGAGCAAGCTGGCACTGAGGTTACCGCGCACCGACTGCCCGTAAAGCCCAGCCCCGACCAGCAAAAGTGCAATCGTCGGACCCGCCGTGCGGAACCGTTCCAGCGTGCCATCGACCATTTCCGGCATGCGGATTTCAAAAAGCGACGCCAGAACGCCAAGCACAATCGCCGCAATGATCGGATTTCTGGCCACACGCACGATGCTGCGAAATACGTTGGACAACCAATGACCATCGCCACCGCGGCTGCCCTCAACAATCAGAATTGTCATACCCATCAGGGTCACCGGATGGATCGACAGCACGATTAAAAGCGGCACCAGGCCCTCTTCGCCGTAAACCGCCTGCACCAGAGGAATACCGAGAAGAACGATGTTGGAAAAGACGCCGCCCATCGCGGTGACGGCCGCTTCATCGGTTTTGGCACTCAGCCAGAGCTTGGCGATTATAAACACCAGCGCGAAGTTCAACAGCACGCCGGAATAATAACTGCCCCAAAGCCGCAGATCGAAATGCGCGCTGATGTCGGATTGCGACAGGGTCTGAAACAGCATCGCCGGGATAAAGGCATTCATGGCAAGCTTGGCCAGAAACGGAATGCCTTCACGCTTGATGATCTTGATGTGCGTAAGAAGAAAACCGCACAGGATCGTTAAAAAGACCGGTCCAACTTTTCCGACGATCAGATCAAGCATGCTTCCCCCAAAGGCGAGAATGAGCACCAAAGCCCAGAGCAGCGCAACAGATCGGGTAAACCACGTCGATCACGCACAAAGAAAGGACAGCATCATTGACGCTGTCCTTTGATAGTACAAATCATTTTGCAGTGTTACCAGCCCTGCCCGGCAATTCCTTTGGCAAGGCAGCCATGCGTATCAGTCACTTGGCGCTGTTTGCACGCGCTTGACCGCATCTTTCCAGCCATTGAGTAACCCCTGCCGGCGGCCCGGTTCGATATCGGGTTCGAAGCTGGCATCGAGGTGCCATTTCTCGGAAATATGATCGAGATCGCGGTAAATACCGGCCTGTAATCCGGCAAGGTAGGCCGCCCCCAGTGCTGTGGTTTCGGTGACTTCGGGGCGCTCGACCGAAATGCCCAAAACGTCAGAAAGCATCTGACACATCCAGTCATTGGCAACCATGCCGCCATCAACCCGAACCGCCTTGGGCGACACGCCATCGGCAGCCATGGCCTCAAACAGATCAAAGGTCTGATAGCAAACGCTTTCAAGGGCTGCACGCACGAACTCGCGCGGGCCGGTATCCCGGGTCAGGCCAAAAATCGCCCCGCGGGCATCCGGGTCCCAATACGGTGCGCCAAGTCCGGTAAAGGCCGGGACAAGATAAACACCATGATTGTCATCAAGTGATTTGGCCAATCCCTCGGTTTCGGCCGCCGACTTGATAATGCCAAGCCCGTCGCGCAGCCATTGAACCGCCGCCCCGGCAACAAAAATGGCGCCTTCGATGGCATAGCTTGTTTTGCCATTGATGCGATAGCCAACCGTGGTCAGAAGCCGGTGCTGGGAGGTCACTGCCTCATCCCCGGTATTCAGGATAACAAAGCAGCCTGTGCCATAGGTGCTTTTGATATCGCCCGGCTCAAAGCAGCACTGACCGAATGCCGCCGCCTGTTGATCACCCGCCATGCCCATCACCGGGATTTCCGCGCCAAACAGATCGGCATCGGTCACCCCGAAATCAGCGGCACAGTCCTTGACATCGGGCAGCATGTTGCGCGGCACGCGGAAGATTTTGCAAAGCTCGTCATCCCAGGCGTTTTCGCGGATGTTAAACAGGTTGGTGCGCGCCGCATTGGTCGCATCGGTCGCATGCGACGTGCCACCGGTCAGACGCCACAGAAGGAAACTGTCGACCGTCCCAAACGCCAGATCGCCCTGATCAGCGCGTGCGCGTGCACCCGAAACATGATCAAGGATCCACGCGACCTTGGTGGCCGAGAAATACGGATCAATCAACAGGCCGGACTTGGCATTGACCGCCTCTTCAAGCTTGGGATCGCGCTTTTTAAGCTCATGACAGAGCGGCGCCGTGCGGCGATCCTGCCAGACAATCGCGTTATAGATCGCCTTGCCGGTCTTGCGGTCCCAGACAACGGTGGTTTCACGCTGGTTGGTGATGCCGATTGCAGCGACCTTGGCGATATCAACCCGTGCCAATGCCTCCTTGCAGACAGCGACCACGGTGCTCCACAAGTCTTCCGGGTCATGTTCGACCCAGCCACTATTGGGGAAATGTTGCGGAAATTCCTGCTGTGCGACGGAAACGGAGCGGCCGTTTTCATCAAAGACAATGGCGCGTGAACTTGTCGTTCCCTGATCAATGGCAAGGATATAGCGCGTTTCTGACATGTTTGTTTTCCTCCCGAGCCGGCAGGTTTCCTGCCATCCGACCCTGCATGCATTGATGCGTTGTGGCCCGCCATAATGACGGTGCCATTGGTTTTATCGCTCTATTTAGAAAAAAATCGCGGCAAAAAACAATTCGTTTTCGAAAATTTTTCTGCGCAATGCGTTCACACCCCTGATTTACAAGGGAATTTTCAAACCGGTCTTGGTGATCAAACAAGCGGTAAAAACGTGCCCGCTTAGCACGGCACAGGGTTTGCACCGAAAACAGGAGAATGAATTTCAACCGGCATCTTTTTCCCCATGGAGGTTTCTGATGGGATTGTATGAAACGTTGGCTGCTGTCACCAACACCGCACAAAGCGCCAAAAGTGCGGCCAGTTTCCGCCAGACCATTTCATCAAACACCGTCCCGCTTCCGGAAAAGAAGAAGGAAGAAAATGCCGAGCTGGCCTATATCCGCGAACATGGTTTCACGACCTATGTGAAGGAAATTGAGGAACGCAAGATCGAAGAATTGCGTGCAAAGATCCTGCAAAGCATGGGCCTTGATGAAGAGAAACTGGCCGAGATGGATGCCGATGATCGCCAGGCCATCGAAAAGGTCATTGCCGATGCCATCGAGCAGCGCCTGAACGGCAACAGTATGGCCGAGGCCGAACTTGGCAAATCAGCCGACGGGGATGAAACCGCCGATGAGCGCCGCGACCGGTTGCAGGCACGGATCGCGTTTAACCCGAACATGTTCGATGTGTTTACCGAATTGCAGTCCGAACTGCCAAGCGGCTCGTCGCAGTCGATTACCGGCAAGCAGGACGAACAGGATGAAGCCTCTGGCGCGCGCAAGAAAAATATCTTTGATGTCTGAGTGCGGCCTTGTGGCCTTCAATACAAAAGGGCGCTGCGAGTTGCAGCGCCCTTTGTCTTTTCTGACTTCTGGGGGATAAGCGTTATTCGTCAACGCCGCCCATGCAGACATATTTGACTTCGAGGTAGTCCTCGACACCGTATTTCGATCCTTCACGGCCGACACCGGATTGTTTGACGCCACCAAACGGTGCCACCTCGGTCGAGATGATGCCGGTATTAACCCCGACAATCCCGCTTTCGAGGCCTTCGGCCAGTTTCCAGATCCGGTTGATGTCACGCGAATAGAAGTAGGATGCCAGACCAAACTCGGAATCATTGGCCATCTCGAGCACTTCGTCATCGGTTTTGAACCGGATCAGCGGTGCCATCGGGCCAAAGGTTTCCTCGCGGAAGACGGTCATTTCGCGGGTGGCATCGGCAATCACGGTCGGCTGGAAGAACGAGCCGCCTTTTTCATGACGCTTGCCGCCCGTCAGGATACGGCCACCCTTGGCAACCGCATCGGCAATCTGGCTTTCGACCTTCTCAACAGCCTTTTCCGTGATCAGCGGGCCGATCACAACGCCTTCGTCCGCACCATTACCGACAGTCATTTTGGCAACCTTGGCGGCGTATTTCTCGGCGAACTCGTCATAGATTGCATCATGAACGAACAGACGGTTGGCACAGACACAGGTCTGGCCGGCATTACGGTATTTCGACGCAATCGCGCCTTCGACCGCCGCATCGATATCGGCATCTTCACAGACGATAAACGGCGCATTGCCGCCAAGCTCCAGACTGACCTTTTTGACGGTATCGGAACACTGGCGCATCAACAAACGCCCAATCGCGGTCGAACCGGTAAAGGTCAGTTTGCGGACCTTGGCATTTTCGGTCATTTCCGCACCGATTACTGGCGCATCACCGGTCACGATGGACAACAGCCCCTTGGGCAGACCGGCACGTTCGGCCAGAATTGCCATGGCAAGGGCGGAATACGGTGTTTCCATCGCCGGTTTGACCACCATCGCACAACCAACGGCCAATGCCGGGGCGGCTTTACGGGTGATCATCGCGGTCGGGAAGTTCCATGGCGTGATGGCGGCACAAACACCAATCGGTTCTTTCAGAACCATCACACGGCGACCTTCGGCAAAGGTCGGGATCACATCGCCATAGACGCGTTTGGCTTCTTCGGCAAACCACTGCAGGAATGATGAGCCATAGGCAATCTCGCCCTTGGCTTCGGTCAATGGTTTCCCTTGCTCTGCCGTCATCAGGGCAGCCAGGTCGTCCTGATTTTCCATCATCAGGTCGTACCATTTCATCAGGATGCCCGCGCGCTCCTTGGCGGTGCGCTTTTTCCAAAGCTTCTGCGCCTTTTCGGCGACATCAATGGCATGCGCAACTTCATCACGGCCAAGAACCGGAACGGTGCCAAGCACTTCACCGGTTGCGGGGTTGGTTACCTCGGCTGTTTTCCCGTCTGGGGCATCGACCCATTCCCCGCCGACATAGGCCTGCTGGGTGAAAAGACTGGGGTCCTTAAGCGAAATCATTTGAGTGCCTCCGGAAAGCATTATTGGGAGCGACATGATCGCATTCTGGTCTTTATCTAGTCTGCTCCGTGGTGGATGCCACATTTTTGCGAGATATTTACCCAATAGCAATCGCAAACCGGGGCCGAGGCCTGCTTTGCTAGAAGATTTCATCAAAGGACAGCCAATCAGCGCCGATTAGCAGAACCTGCGATATTTGCACAAAAAAGCGGGAACAACATTGTTGCTCCCGCCATGATCAATCGTCGCGGAATGGTGATATGCGCAAAAACATACCTAGTTCGACAGCGTCCCGAAATAGCCCGGCTGATAATCAATCGGCAGAAAGCGGTCATGAAGCTGCTTGAAGGTTTCATCAGGATCGATATCTGCAAACAGATCGGGGTGAAACCATTTAGCCATCTGCTGAATGGCAACGAATTGATAGGGGCTATTGTAAAACTGATGCCAGACCGCATGGAATGCGTTGGTCTTTTGCGCCTTGATGCCGAGATATGCCGGCCGGGTTGGATAGAATTTCAGTTTTTCAACAACCTCGTCGGGGTCGGCACCGGGACCAACCGGGACCCATTTGCCCCCCGGCACATAAACATCCCACATCGCGCTGGTGACAATGATGTGGTCCGGATCGGAAACAATGACCTGTTCGGCATTGATCTGCCCGAAGGTGCCCGGGATCAGGTCCTTGGCAATATTGTCGCCACCGGCCATTTCAACCATCGCACCGAAATTGCCATCGCCAAATGAATGGCAACAATCCTCGTAAAACCCGGCTGCGCGGTCGATGAATACCTCTGGACGTTCCGGTTTCACACTGGCCAGACGATCAGTGATTTTTGCGATTTCCTCAGCACGGAACGCGATAAACTCCTCGGCACGGTCTTCCTTGCCAAACAGTTTTCCGAACAAACGTATGGAGGGTTCGGTATTCACTTCCGGGCTGTTACGAAAATCGACATAGACCACAGGAATATCAAGGGCTCCAAGCTTTTCGATATAGGCGGCTTCTTCCACCGCGCGCTTGGTTTCAAGATTGAGGAAAACGATGTCAGGCTTTTGCGCAATCGTGGTTTCGATATCAATCAGGCTTTGTTCCAGCCCCTCGAAGGCCGGGATATCGGCAAATTCCTGGAACTTCGCAAGATAGGCCTGATAGGTTGCCGGATCGGCTTCAATCAGATCCTTTCGCCAACCGACAATGCGCGCCGCCGGATTTTCGCGATCAAGGGCGGCAATGATGTAAAGCTGGCGCCCTTCGCCAAGGATGGCACGTTTGATCGGGACATTGACCGCAACTTCGCGCCCGGCGATATCGGTTACCGTGATGGTTTCTGACTGTGCTGGCATCGGCCCGATCAGGACCAAAACCATAAACACAAGCATCTGTGAAAGTTTACGCATCCTCGTTTTACTCCCCTGATAGCTCAGTCGGGTTTGTTGAACGACCGACACCAACCCGCGTCACAGCGGTCAGCACCAAACCGATGAAATAAACAAAACCGACGAGAAAATAGATGTTTGAAAGCCCGGAAACCTGCGCGAACCAGCCGCCAACTGCGATCCCGGCAATCGATGAAAACTGGGCTGTGCTTTGCGCCAGTCCCAGCAAATATCCCTGCTGATGATCAGACGCGCGGCGTGACACCAGTGCGGTCAGAACCGGTGTGGTTGCGCCCAAAAGCGTTCCCCACAGGAAATACATCGTGGCAAAAACAATGACCGATCCGGTCAGCCCGGCCATCAGGGTGACGACAATACATCCGGCAATGACCAGACACATTCGTCCCAGAACGTCGTGCGCGGCATGTCCTTCAAAATAGCGCGCCCAAAGGGATGCCGTTGCGACAAAGCCCAGTGCCAACAGGCCATAGCACAGGCCAACAACCCAGTTTCCGACATCAAAAGTGTGCAGGACATAAATCGGAAACGGCGACTGCGTCACCATTCGGCCAAGCAACAGAACGCCGATGATCGTCAGCAAGGAAATGACCTGTGGCGATCGCAGCATGCTCGGCTTGGTATCCGGTCTGTCACTTGTCTTAGGCAGCACCGGAGCGGCGACAGCCGGAAGCAATGCCCAAACTGAAACCATGCAGAGTGCACACAGGATGGCCGCCGAAAAGTTGATCCAAAAGAAGCTGGCAAGATCAAGGATCACCCCACCAACCAACGCCCCGCACAGCGAGCCGAGATTGGTCGATACCTGCAAATAGGCAAACAGCTTTGCCCGCCGTGCCGGGCTTTCGATGCTGACGCCGTACGCCTGCGCTGGTGCGATATAACCGGCACACGCCCCTTGCAAGAACCGCAAGATCAGGATCGAGAAGACATCACCGGCATAAGCCAGTGCCAGCTGGGTCGCGGCCAAGCCAAAAAGGGCCCTAATCATCATCGCCTTGTGGCCGAACCGATCCCCGACCCGTCCCCAAAAGGTGCTGGTCAACATGATGCCCAGCATCGGCCCGACATAAACACCGACACTGGCGACGGTAAACAGATCATCCGAACTGGCAAGTGAACGCAGATGAACGGGCCAAAAAGGCCCGCTCATTTCCATGGCACCCATCGAAACCAGTTGCAGAACAAACAGGAGATGGATTTTCCTGTTTGTTCCAATCACGTATCCGGTCACATCAGAAGTCCGCGGTTAGCGACAACAGTGCTGTACGCGGAGCGCCCAACGAGACGAAGCGCCACTGGTTCACACCCGAATAGTAACTTTCATCGGTGACGTTCTGAACCGTCGCCCGGATGGTTACGGGGGTGTTGTAAAGTTCAGTCTTGTAACGCGCACCGATATCAAGCGTGGTCCATTCCGGAATGTCTTGAGTATTGGCGCTATCGACAAATTGCGACGATGTGTGTGTGACCGTACTGCTTAGTGTCAGACCATTGACAAACGGGGTGTCCCATTCGCCAACAAGATTGATCTGCATTTCAGGCGTTCCAACCGGCCGCTTGCCCAAGTCATCTGCGTTTACGGCTTCGGTGATTTCCGATTCAAGGAACATTACACCACCAAGCAACCGAATATCATCCGTCACCTGACCAAAAACATTGAGCTCAATACCGCGGTTTCGCTGTTCGTTATCGGCAGTGAAGATATTGGTGCCGTCATCGGTATCACCGTCCGGCTGCGTGATCTGGAAGGCGGAGATGGAACCGCCAATATTTCCGAAATCAAGTTTGATGCCTGTTTCAATCTGTTTGGCGACATAAGGTGCCATCGCTTCGCCCGCGTTGGCGGCACTGCTGGGTGCAATATCGCCCTGATTGAGGCCCTCGATATAGTTGGCGTAAACCGACACAGTTTCAGTCGGCTTAACAACGATGCCTGCCATCGGACTGATTTCGCTGTCATCATAAGAGCTGCTAACAACACCGCTGCTGTAGTTATCAACAGCAATGCTTTGATGACGCGCACCAAGGGTGACGAGAACCGTTTCATCAAGGAAGGACAGCGTATCGGCCAATGCAAAGCCGGTTAGTTCCGATGCAGATGTTTTGGGCTTGCTGGCCGGAGCACTGACGGCAATCGGCGCAACCGCAGCCGTGGTGTAAATGTTGGCCGACGGGTTGGATCCGGCATTGCTGATGCCCTGACGTAGCTCGTCTTCGTAACGCGTCGCTTGAAGTGAAAGCTTGTGCTTGACCTCACCGGTTTCAAACTCGCCCCGAACACCTGTGCTGGCAGACCAGCGATCCGTCTGGAAACGGCGATAGGACAGGCCACTGTCGATGTAATCGCCAGCCGCATTCTGAACTGTCGGTGTTCCGAACAGACGATCAAGCTCGGTGCGCCCGCCGCCAAAGCTGCCAAAGACCGTAACGTCATCAAACAGGTCATATTCCGCCTGAACCATGCCGGAGCGATCCACTGCATCCGACCATTCCCAATCCTGAATGAGGTTGGTGGAACCATCAGGTGCGTCGGGAATGGCAAAGCCGGAATTGAAACGCAGTTCACGTGCAGGCGCATCGAGGTTTTCACGCTGATCAATCAGGTCAACCGATGCCCGGAAACGATCCCCTTCATAATCAAGGGCCAGCGCACCAAGGGATGCTTCACGCGTCTGACGATCCAGATACGTATCGCCATTGTGATAACCACCGTTAAAGCGAACGCCAAATTCGTCATCCGCCCCGAAACGGCGGCTGAAATCAATATCACCGCCGGCTTGTTCACCGCGACCGTAATCAACGCTTGTTCGTGTCAGGTCCTTTTCACCGGCCCGTTTGGGCACGATATTGATCGCCCCACCAACAGCGCCGGTTGGCGACATGCCGTTTAGCAATGCATTGGGACCTTTGACGACTTCGATCCGCTCTGCCAAACCGGACATTACGCGATAGGTGGGCGCCACCCCATAGGCACCGTTGAACGAAACTTCGCCGGTATTAAACAGGTTCACGCCAAAACCACGGATCTGATAGGTGTCTAGGTTGGCGGTTTCGGCATTCGGCGCACGAACAGACGGGTCATTTTGCAGAACATCCGCGATGGTTTCCGCCTGCTGATCGGCGATATAGTCGCTGGTGTAGCTCGTAATACTGACCGGGGCATCCATGATGTCGGTATTGCCGAGCATACCCAGTCGTCCGCCGGTTGCCACCTGCCCGCCAGCATAGGCCGGGGCAAGATCGGATTGCGTGCCGGTGGCCTCGACAATCACCGGATCGGTGACCATTTCGCCGCTGGCGCTATCCTGCGTGCTTGTGTCGGTAATGATCAGCGAACGGCTGCCGATTGCGCGATAGGACAAGTCCGTACCGCGAATAAGCATTTCGATTGCCGCCGGGACAGAAAAATCGCCACGAATTTCGCGCGTTCCGGAAATTTCGGGCAGTTCGATAGTGTAGGCGATGCTCCACCCTGAAGCATCGCCAATCTGGCTGATACCCTCGGCGATTGACCTGACGCTAAGATCAAAGCTGTAAAGTGCTTGCGCGACTTCGACCTGTTTGCCCGGCACGGTTTGAGTGTTGGTTTCCGCCGCCATCAAAGCGGTCGGCAGACCGATTGAGGACGTCATCAACAATGCCGAGATCAGGATATTCTTTTTTGATTTTGCCTGCTTGGAATACAAATTCCCGCTCCATTCTGAGATTGGTTTTTCAGGCAGGTCCCCCTGCACCTAGAAAAACAAACGAGCGGGAAAATAAACTCCTCACATGAGGAAGCACTTTTTTGCGAATTTTTCGCAATCTTAATAAATAATGGTCAACCAAGGTGATGTTTTGATCACCGATCCACCCACCGCAACGGCAAGCGTTTCAAAGGATCTGGCAACATCATTGGTCGGAAAACTGCCCGAAACGGTTTTGTTTCCAATATTTCCCAAAACCATCAGACGGCCCGGTGCGAAGTTATCAAGACGCGCAACCAGATCATCCAGACGCACGTTCTGAACACTCAGACGCCCATGCATCCAACTTTGCACGGATGCAATATCGACGGCCTCCTTGGCCTGCAACCCGCCAGCCCCGACGGCCACCGCATCCCCCGGACCAAGCATAACGCTGCCTGTATCGGCCCCGGTCGACACCCGGACAGCGCCCTCTTCAACGCCGACCCGTGTGTCTTGCGTCAGGTAATCAACATTGAAGCGCGTCCCAACCACTTCGACTGTTGCCATACCGGCCCGAACCCGGAAGCTGTCGCCATCGCGATGCATGACGTCAAAAAATGCCTCACCGCGCAAAAGTTCGACATCCCGGTTCCCGTCTTCAAAGTCGGTGGCAATCGCACTGTTGGCGGCAAGAAAAACCACTGATCCATCCGGCAGCCGGATCTCGGTTACCGTGGCGGCATCGGTAACAATATCAGCCTGAAGATTGTCCAGGCCGTCGGGATTAAGAAAGGCAACCATCGCCAGTACCGCCGCCACCGCAGCACATGACGTCACAGTCCGTAGCGGAGAGAACCAGTCAAGCACCCTTTGCCAAACTGGCACCTGCCCGGCGTCGCTGACTGCAATGCGGCGGGCTGGCTCTTCGACCTGCGCCCAAAGAACGCGCATCTGATCATAGGCAAGGCGGTTGCCTGTGTCGGCATTGAGCCAGGCATCAAATTCTTGCTCCTGCGAGGCCGTCAGCGAACCACCTGCACGCTTTACGTGCCAAAGGGCTGCTTCGTCCTTTTGCGCCTCGGTCAGTTTACTGTCGCCTTGCATTGATCTGTTATCGGTCCACACGGTACTGGCTGTTATGCGATTTCTATAACGAATAAACGGCTGAGAACAAAATATCCTCATGCCGTCTGGCTCAAACTTTTCAATCTGTATCCCGATAGGCTTCAAGGCGTTGCTGGCAATGGCGCATGGTGCGTGCAAGTTGCTTTTCCACTGCGCTGACAGATATTCCGTATTTCTGCGCCAGTTTTGCGTTTGAAACCCCGTCCACCCGATGCAAAACAAACATCTCACGCGCCTTGGGGGAAAGTTCCAGCAAGGCCCGATCAAGCGCCGAAAGCGCTTGGCGCGACTGGGCATGATCGTGCGGGGAAGATGTTTCTCTTTGCCATAACTGGATCGGCAAGATCCGGCGCATGAGCCCCGTGCGCCCCGCTGTGCTGCGATGATGATCAATCACGGCGTTGCGCACCGATGCATAAAGAACCTTGACGTTTTCTTCGTCCGTGCCGTGATCCCCCGAAAGCAACAGTCTGGCATAGACGTCCTGAACAATTTCATCCGCCGTCTCACGGTCACCGATACGACGATTGGCCATCGAGACCAGTTGCCGACGGTGGTCCTCAAACAGTTTTGAGAGCGTGTTCTGCCAGGGCTTCATATTCGGGTCATCTGCTGTCGCTTGGTCACGCTTTGGAACGCTTTGTCGTGCTGGGCCGCCATGCGATTTCCGATCACACAGCAACCCGGGAGCGCAAGCTAACCACAATGATAATCATTTTCAATCGCAAAAAGAGTTTTGATATTCAGACCCGCATATTTGGCGGCTTTCATCACTTATTTTTTCAGTTTCAACCGATTCCAATGGATTTTCCGCCCTGATTGCAAACGAAAGAAACAAAGATTTGCCTGCTATCCAACAAGGGAATTGTTCAATCTTCCAATGATTACAATCTGTTACATTTCAGAAATTCAGTTTCGTTAATGAAAATTCCAAACAGCCATAATTTTCGCTTGCAATTATTTTGGGGCGTTCGTAACGTTTGTGAAAGAACAGAATGGCAGTTGAGAACAGCTGTCACAAATAAGAGCAATTGGGGAGGAATCGGTTGCTCACTCCAAAAACATATGACATCGCCATTATTGGTGGTGGGATCAATGGCACGGGCATTGCGCGTGACGCGTCGGGTCGTGGGCTAAGCGTCTATCTGTGTGAAAAAGATGACCTTGCCAGCGCGACTTCGTCGGCCAGCACGAAGCTGATCCATGGTGGCCTGCGGTATCTTGAACATTATGAATTCCGCCTTGTGCGTGAAGCGCTGATTGAGCGCGAAGTTCTTTTGCGTGCCGCCCCGCACATTATCTGGCCGCTTCGCTTTGTCCTGCCGCACGTCAAGGGCCTGCGCCCGGCATGGATGATCCGGCTTGGTCTGTTTTTGTATGATCATCTTGGCGGTCGCGAAAAACTGCCGGGATCCGAGGGCATCAAGCTTGCCACCCACCCGGCCGGTGCACCATTGGTCAAGGGCATGGACAAGGCATTCGTTTATTCCGATTGCTGGGTTCAGGACGCGCGCCTTGTGGTGCTGAATGCCATGGATGCCCGTGATCGCGGTGCCGATATCGAAACCCGCACCGAATGTGTATCGGCCAAACGCGAAAATGGCCTTTGGACCGTGACACTGCGCAATATTGATGACGGGTCGGAAAAGACCATCCAGGCCAAGTCACTGGTTAATGCCGCGGGTCCTTGGTGTGCAGAGCTTCTTGAAAAACGGGTCGAGGCCAAGAAGAAACAGGGCATTCGCATGGTTCAGGGCAGCCACATCGTAGTGCCTAAACTGTTTGACCATGAGTTTTGCTATATCTTCCAGAATCCGGACGGCCGCATCGTCTTTGCCATCCCCTATGAGCAGGACTTTACCCTGATCGGCACGACCGATCGGGATTACAAGGGCGATCCGGCCAAGGTCGCGATCAGCGCGGATGAAACCAAATATCTCTGCGAACTCGCCAATACCTATTTCGAAAAGAAAATCACCACCGATGATGTTGTCTGGGCTTATTCCGGTGTCCGCCCGCTGTATGGCGATGGCAGCGAAGACGCATCCCAGGTAACCCGCGATTACGTTCTGGAAATTGATCGGGGTGAAAATGCCGATAATGGTGCGCCGCTTCTAAACATCTATGGCGGCAAGATCACCACCTATCGCAAGCTTGCAGAATCAGCGATGAGCAAGCTTTGCCCGCTACTTGGCAGCAACGACACAAGATGGACTGCGGACAAACCGCTTCCGGGTGGTGATATCCCCGATGCGGATTTCGAACGCTATCTTACTGCGATGCACAAGAAGTTTCCCTGGATTGCGCAAGCACAGCTATACCGTTACGTGCAAAACTACGGCACACTCACCAATATGATCATTGGCGATGCCAGCGATCTGAAAGGGCTTGGAAAGCACTTCGGTGACGACGTATACGAGTGCGAATTGCGCTATCTGGTGGATCACGAATGGGCCAGAACGGCCGATGATATCTTGTGGCGCCGCTCCAAACTGGGGCTGCACCTTTCGGATGAGACGCGTAATGCCATTGTCCAATGGTTCAAAACCGAACCGACATCAAAAAACACCGTGAAAGCGGGCGAAGGAAACAGTGGAAAATGACCCTTACGCTTGAAAACATAACCAAGACCGTGGGTGGGGAGCCCCATATCGACGATGTGTCGATGACGCTCGAACCGGGCTCGTTCAACGTCCTTTTGGGGCGGACCCTGGCCGGGAAAACGACGCTGATGCGGATTATGGCAGGGCTTGAGCCGCCGACCAAGGGCCGCATCCTTGTTGATAATGCCGATGTAACCGGTATGGCGGTGCAGAAACGCAATGTCGCCATGGTCTATCAGCAATTCATCAACTACCCGTCGATGAACGTGTTTGACAACATCGCATCCCCCCTGAAATTGCAGGGCGTTGATAAGGCAGAAATCGAAAAGCGTGTGCGTTCGACAGCCGAACTGATGCATATCGAACATCTGCTTGATCGCCTGCCACAGGAACTTTCCGGTGGTCAGCAGCAACGTACCGCCATGGCGCGCGCCATGGTCAAGGATTGCAAGTTGCTGCTGCTCGACGAGCCGCTGGTCAACCTGGACTACAAGCTCCGCGAAGAACTCCGCGAAGAAATCCCCAACCTTTTGGCGGAACGCGACACCATTGTTGTCTATGCCACGACCGAGCCGATGGAAGCGTTGCTTCTCGGTGGCAAGTGCGCGGTGATGCATGAAGGCCGGATGACCCAGTTTGGCCCGACGACAGAAGTTTATCACAACCCGGCCTCAGTCAAGACCGGCCTGATCTTTTCCGATCCGCCGATCAACCTGGTTGAAGCCGAAGTGCGCGATGGCGCGATCTTTATGAAAAGCGGCCATCAGGTGCCGCTTAAAGGTCATCTGGCGAACCTGTCCAATGGCGATTACACCCTTGGCATTCGCGCCAACCACCTGTCGGTTGATCCGACCGGGGATGATACGATCGCGATGCAGGGACAGGTCGAACTGGCCGAAATCACCGGTTCGGAAACCTTTGTGCATGTGCATTTCAATGATGTGTCCTGGGTGATCCAGGAAGAAGGCGTTCACAACCCGCGCCTTGGCGAAGCAACCCAGTTCTATGTCGATCCGACACGCCTGTTTGCCTTTGATGCGAACGGTGCGCTCGTGGCCGCCCCGCCGGTCGAAATTTCAAACGGCAAAGCGGCGTGAGGGAAGAGTAAGAAAATGGCACGTATTGATCTTAAAAGCCTTGCGCATTCCTACTTCCCCGATCCGAAAACGGACGAGGACTATGCCCTGCGTCGCATGGAGCATGTCTGGGAAGATGGCGGCGCTTATGCCCTGTTGGGCCCGTCGGGTTGCGGCAAGACAACTTTGCTGAACATCATTTCCGGCCTTCTGACCCCGTCGCACGGGCAGGTCCTGTTTGATGGCAAGGATGTTACCAATCTGGCACCGGAAGAGCGCAACATCGCACAGGTTTTCCAGTTCCCGGTGATCTATGACACCATGACGGTCTATGACAACCTGGCCTTCCCGCTGCGCAATCGCGGTATCGATGAAAAACGCGTTGATGCCCGTGTGCGTGAAATTGCCGGGATGCTGGATCTGACCGGCAAGCTCAAGCAGAAGGCGCGCGGTCTTGGTGCAGATGAAAAACAGACGATCTCGCTGGGGCGTGGTCTGGTGCGTGATGATGTGTCGGCCATTCTGTTTGACGAACCGCTGACCGTGATTGACCCGCATCTCAAATGGGTTCTGCGCCGCAAGCTTAAGGAAATTCACAACAAGCTGCGCCCGACCATGGTGTATGTCACCCATGATCAGGTCGAGGCCCTTACCTTTGCTGACAAGGTTGTCGTCATGTATGGCGGCAAGGTCGTGCAGCTGGGTACGCCGCAGGAACTGTTTGAAAATCCGGCCCATACCTTTGTCGGTTACTTCATCGGAAGCCCCGGCATGAACATCATGGATTGCAAAATCGATGATGGCGCGGCCTGGGTTGACGGACAGCGTATCGGTCTTTCAGATCGTCACCTTGAAGCCGTTTCAAAACAAACCGGCAAGCTCGAGCTTGGCATTCGTCCCGAATTCCTGACCCTTGAAACCGGCAATGCCGACAAGGGATCAGACGGGATCGAAGTCAACATCACCAAGGTCGAAGACCTTGGCCAGTTCAAGATCGCGACCACCCGTTTTGGCGCATCTGAAATCAAGGTCAAGCTCGGCGAAGACGAACAGGTTGTCGGCCAGTCCGGCATTCTGCGCTTTGCGCCGGAATGGACCAAGCTTTACGCCGACAGTCAGTTGGTCGCGTAAGGGGGGATGGGGAAATGAACAAGATTACCAACAACAAGGCCTGGTTCCTCGTCCTGCCAGTGTTCTTTATCGTCGCCATCAGCGCGATCATTCCGCTGATGACGGTTGTGAACTATTCAGTTCAGGACATTTTCGATCCGCAGACGCGGTTCTTTGTCGGTACCGAATGGTTTGAACAGGTTCTGGGCGACAGCCGCCTGCATGATGCGCTGCTGCGTCAGATCATCTACACCCTTTCGGTTCTGTTCATCGAAATTCCGCTCGGCATTGCGGTTGCACTGACCCTTCCGCGCAAGGGCTGGGGCGTTTCGGCATCGATGGTCTTGCTGGCCCTGCCCCTGCTTATTCCATGGAACGTTGTGGGCACCATCTGGCAGATTTTTGGCCGTGCCGACATCGGTCTGGGTGGCTATGTCATCAATCTGATGGGCATTGATTACAACTATGCCCAGAACCCGATGGATGCCTGGATCACGGTGCTTGTCATGGATGTCTGGCACTGGACCAGCCTGATTGTGCTGCTGTGCTATGCCGGTTTGCGGTCTATCCCGGATGCCTATTATCAGGCGGCCAAGATTGACGGCGCATCGCGCTGGGCGGTGTTCCGCTTTATTCAGCTGCCGAAAATGCAGTCGGTTCTCGTGATCGGTGTTCTGCTGCGCTTTATGGACAGCTTCATGATCTATACCGAACCGTTCGTCCTGACAGGTGGCGGTCCGGGTAACGCAACCACCTTCCTCAGCCAGTTCCTGACCCGGATGGCAGTCGGTCAGTTTGACCTTGGTCCTGCTGCGGCCTTCTCGCTGGTCTACTTCCTGATCATTCTGTTGGTTTGCTGGGTTTTCTATACCGTCGTGATGAACGCCGGAAAGCAGGGGGAACAATAAAATGCAGTTCCAGAAACGACATATCGGACTACTTCTTTATATCCTGTTCCTGTTGGTTCCGATCTATTGGCTGTTCAACATGTCAATCAAGACCAATACGGAAATCCTGGGCGCAATGACCCTGTTCCCGGACAATCCGACATTGGCCAACTATGCAACCATCCTGACCGATCCGGCATGGTATACGGGTTACATCAACTCAATGATCTATGTCGGCATCAACGTGGTGATTTCACTGGTTGTCGCCCTGCCCGCGGCTTATGCGTTTTCGCGGTTCAACTTTACCGGTGACAAGCATCTGTTCTTCTGGCTTCTGACCAACCGCATGGCACCGCCGGCCGTGTTCCTGTTGCCGTTCTTCCAGCTGTATTCAAGTGTCGGCCTGTTTGACACCCATATTGCTGTGGCACTCGCACACTGCCTGTTTAACGTGCCGCTGGCTGTCTGGATCCTTGAAGGGTTTATGTCGGGCATTCCAAAGGAAATCGATGAAACCGCCTATATCGACGGTTATTCGTTCCCGCGCTTCTTTGCCACGATCTTCTTGCCGCTGATCCGGTCCGGCATCGGTGTGACCGCGTTCTTCTGCTTCATGTTCAGCTGGGTGGAACTTCTGCTGGCGCGCACGCTGACCTCGGTCGAGGCCAAGCCGATTGCCGCCACCATGACCCGTACCGTTTCGGCATCGGGCCTTGATTGGGGCGTTCTGGCGGCTGCGGGTGTTTTAACCATCGTTCCGGGTGCCTTGGTGATCTGGTTCGTTCGCAACTACATCGCCAAAGGTTTCGCGATGGGTCGCGTGTAATCGGAAAACAGGAGGAATATCAAAATGGCATGGATGGCCTGGACCCCGATTACCGCCGCGTTCTTTGGCTGCATCTTCTTGATGCTGATCGGGATGGGAATTTGGCAGGCGGTTTCACCGACCGTTCCGCGGCGTGGCTTTTTGCCACTGACCACCACACGCGGTGATCGCCTGTTTATCAGCTTGCTTGGAGCCGCCTATATCCATCTTGGCTGGCTGGCATTTACCGATGCCGCCCTTTGGATCGGTTCCATCATCGCACTTGTCTGGCTCGTCATTGTGATGCGCTGGGGTTAACAACCAAAACGGTACCGCGTCCTACAGCGGTGCCGTTTTCGATCGAATTCATCACGGTGGGCTGTCCGTCTTCCCCCAGCGTCGATGACCGGGTTTACCGGATGAGCAATAAGGAAGACGACCAGGGAGAAAACGACATGATCGTTAAAGCCAAAGGTGCCAAAAGCGTTGTTAAAGGCAGCGCCGTTGCAGTCGCCCTTGGTCTTGCTGTGCTGGCGAACCCGGCCATGGCAGATCAATATACCGACGCGGCGAAAAAATGGATCGACAGCGAGTTCCAGCCGTCGAGCATCAGCAAAGACGCCCAGATGGCCGAACTGGAATGGTTCATCAAAGCAGCTGAACCGTTCCGCGGCATGGACATCAACGTGGTGTCTGAAACCATCACCACGCACGAATATGAGTCCAAGGTTCTGGCAAAGGCCTTCTCGGAAATCACCGGGATCAACCTGACCCATGACCTGATCGGCGAAGGCGATGTCATCGAAAAACTGCAGACCCAGATGCAGTCAAACCGCAACATCTATGACGCCTTCATCAATGACTCCGACCTCATCGGCACCCACGCGCGTTATGACGCCGTTGTGCCGCTGACCGACTGGATGGCGGGCGAAGGTGCGGACGTTACCTCTCCGACCCTGGATCTGGACGACTTCATCGGTCTGTCCTTCACCACCGGTCCCGATGGCAAGCTTTATCAGCTTCCTGACCAGCAGTTCGCGAACCTTTACTGGTTCCGTTATGACTGGTTCCAGCGTGAAGATCTGCAAAAGCAGTTCAAGGACAAGTACGGCTATGACCTGGGCGTTCCGGTCAACTGGTCGGCTTATCAGGACATCGCCGAATTCTTCACCAACGACGTTGGTGAAATCGATGGCCAGAAAGTCTATGGCCACATGGATTACGGCAAAAAAGACCCGTCACTGGGTTGGCGCTTCACCGATGCGTGGCTTTCCATGGCTGGCGCTGGCGACAAGGGCATCCCGAACGGCCTTCCGGTCGACGAATGGGGTATCCGTGTTGAAGGTTGCTCGCCTGCTGGTTCAAGTGTGACCCGTGGTGGTGCCGCAAACGGCCCGGCAGCGGTTTATGCCCTGACCAAATACATCGACTGGCTCAAGGCTTATGCCCCGCCAGAAGCAGCCGGCATGACCTTTGGTGAAGCTGGTCCGGTTCCGGCACAGGGCCAGATCGCACAGCAGATCTTCTGGTACACTGCCTTCACCGCCGACATGGCGAAAAAAGGTACCCCGGTTGTGAACGAAGACGGCACGCCGAAATGGCGTATGGCCCCGTCGCCGCATGGCCCGTACTGGGAAGAAGGCATGAAGCTTGGTTATCAGGACGTGGGTTCCTGGACTCTGATGAAGTCCACCCCGCTTGAGCGCCGCAAAGCTGCATGGCTTTATGCACAGTTCACCACGTCCAAAACCGTATCGCTGAAAAAGACCCTCACCGGCCTGACACCGATCCGTCAGTCTGACCTGGATACCCAGGAAATGACCGATATCGCGCCGAACTGGGGTGGTCTGGTCGAGTTCTATCGCTCGCCGGCCCGTGTTCAGTGGTCACCGACCGGTACCAACGTTCCGGATTATCCGAAACTGGCGCAGCTCTGGTGGCAGAACGTTGCCGAAGCTGTGACCGGCGAACGGACCCCGCAGGAAGCCATGGACAACCTTGCGACATCCATGGACCGTGTTCTGCAGCGTCTGGAGCGTGCTGGCATCGGTGGCGAATGTGCACCGAAGCTGAACGAAGAGCGTGATGCCCAGTACTGGTTCGACCAGCCGGGCGCACCGAAACCGCCGCTTGCCAACGAAAAACCGCAGGGTGAGACCGTCAAATATGACGATCTGATCGCGGAATGGCGTGCAGCCCAGTAATTCGGGCTACACTACTGGGGGTGTCGGGGGTGATTTTTTCACCCCCGACCGTCCCACCCGATTTTCCAATAGAATTCATATTTCCGACGCGTATTCCGTTAAGTCATAAAAACCCAAGAAGTCCGTAAAAAGGATGCACATTTCCCAAAAAGGGAATTGTCTGCCCAAAGAAAAAACAAAGGGCCAGACAGGGAGGAAACAGTGAATACCGCCATCAAAAAACGTCGCGCGGGCCTTGGCATTCAAGGTCGGCTAATGGCTTCTTTTGCCTTGATTCTGGTTCTGGCCGGGATTTCATCGGCCGTGTCGTGGGTATCTTTTGGCAGCAATCGCGATCTTGTCGCTGATATCACGACCAACAGCCTGCCCTCGATCATCCGTCAGATGGAACTGGCGACGAACGGTGTTGGCCTCGCCGCACAAGCCCCCGTGCTTGCAGCGTCACGGGATGCCGAAGAACTGGCAGCAACCGAGGCCCGTCTTGATCAACTTGTTGCCAATGCACGCGCCAGACTTCAGGAAATCACCGAAGCCAATCCGGATTCCATCATTATTGACCTTGCCGCCCGGAACGCCGGCGAAGGTGAAGGGTCAAACGCACCCGCGGTTGCCGATGGCACGGAGAACACTGGTGGCTCAGAAGCAAATGCGCAAACCACTGCGCCAGAGCGGGAACTTGTCGATGCCATTTCCATTCTAAGAGAGCATCTTGATAACATCGTCACCGGGCGTGAACACCTTCATGAACTGACCACCCGACGCCTTGAGATTGAAAAGCAGCGCGGTGATCTGACCCTTGATATGGTCTTTGCCTATAGCGACCTGTCAGAGTTCCTGAGCCCGTTGGTCGAGGTCGTTGATATTGACGTGGATCGCGGTATATCGCGCGTCGCCAATGGCAACACCGACGCAGCAGAAAAGCTTGGAGAAACAATTGGCTTTTCACAGCTGATCGCCGAAATCCGTGCCAATGTGAACCTTGCCTTTGGCATGCTGACCGCCGCCATCGCCGTGCCAGAGGGCGAGGCCATGGATGAAGTTCGTAGTCAATGGAGCTGGGCGGAGCTGCGCATTACCGATGCGCTTGAAGAACTGCCAGACAATGATGACGGAGAGCGTATCCGTGAACTAGCCAATGCCCTTCTCGCCTTTGGCAAAGGCAGCAACAGCGTCTTTGATCTGCGCGAGGCAGAATGGGACAACCAGTATGAAACTGAACAGACCCTTGATGCCACACTGGCAACTGCCGAGGCACTGTCACACGCCATCGCGTTGATGGTCGACACCAAGCGCACCGAGGTTGACGCCAACGCCAGCGAAGCCCTTTCAAAGGTCGAATGGGATCAACAGGTCATTGCGATCATCGGGATTTCTGTTCTGCTGATATCGCTTCTGATCATGCTGTTTTATGTGCGCGGCAACCTGATCAAGCGTCTTCTGCGCGTGATTGACGGGATGCGCAAGGTTGCCAACGGCGATCTTTCGACCGAAGTCAAGGATACCGGCCGGGATGAAATTGGCCGAATGGCCGAAATCCTCGGACAGTTCCGTGAAACCAGCCTTGCCGCACAACAGGCCGAAGAAAAAGTTGCCCGCGAACGCGAACAGGCTGAACACGAACGGCGGCGCGCAATGCTTGATCTGGCTGATGCGTTTGAAACGTCAATCCTGCAAGTCGCCCAGGACGTCGCGCACGAGGCAGAAAACATCCAGACCACATCAGATAAGGTCCGTGATCGGGCACAGGTGGCCTCGACCAATGCCACCGGTGTTGCTGGCGCGTCCGAGGAAATATCGATCAATATGGCATCGGTATCGGATGCCACACAGTCGCTTTCGGATCGGGTGCGCGATACCGGGCATCGGGCGCAAAAGTCGGTTGGTGCCGCCACCAGTGCGGTTGAAGCTGCCCAACGGACAAATGCCACCATGCATGAACTTGAAACCGGTGCGCAGGAAATCGGCGAGATCCTGAACCTTATTCAGGACATTGCAGCCCAGACCAATCTGTTGGCACTGAATGCAACGATTGAGGCCGCCCGCGCAGGTGAAGCAGGCAAAGGGTTTGCGGTTGTCGCACAGGAAGTCAAAAACCTTGCCAACCAGACCGGAACGGCCACCGACCGCATTGCCCAGCGCATCAACGAAATCCAGTCGACCACCGGGGTTGCCGTCAAGGCCATCGCCGAAATTCGAGACAGCATCACCGGCATCCATGAAACCGTGGGTGAAATGTCGGACGCTGTATCCGAGCAGCAGGAATTCGTTGCTGAAATCGCCAGCAACGTCGAACAATCCGCGACAGCTGCCAGCGAGATGAATGGCACGATTGCGCAGGTCAGCGCCGCAGCAGATGACAACCTTGCTGCGGTTGACGGCCTGCTTGATGCGACAGGTCGCCTTCGCAACCAGTCCGATGATCTGGGCAATCGGGTTCGTGACTTCCTGCGCACCATCCGTTCGGAACAGCCCCAAACGACATCCCGCAATCAACCAGAAGAAGTTGCCTCCCTGCGATGAAAGCAAACTGCCAGGACAGGCCATCAGGTCTGTTCTGGCACATTTTTTTCGCCCGCCTGGCACAGAAATGTTAGACAAGACACCATGAAAAACATCATCGCCCGTTCAGCAAAACCATCCTGTTTGAAAGCCACACGCGTTGGTGCTTTGGCACTTGCCACGGTGATTGCCTCGATGATTGCTCTGGGTGCAGTCCCGGCGTTGGCATCGTCGGCACTTGATGACGGCATCAAGGCCTATCGCCACGGGGAATTTGAAAAGTCGGCCGGCATTTTTTCATCGCTGGCAGACAACGGCGATGCCACCGCGCAATATCTTCTGTCCTGCCAGACCATCAATGGCGTTGGCGTCACTGCCAACGAAGATGCCGGCTGGACCCTGATGGAACAGGCGTCCGAGAACAACAATCCGAATGCCAGTGTTGTCATGGCTAGGCGTCTTGAAGCGATGGGTGGAGACAAAGACGAAATTCGCGGCCTTTATATTGCTGCCGCCCAAAAGAACAACACCCAGGCAATGCTTTGGCTGGCCCTTGATGCGCTTGATCGCGGCGATGCGGCACAGGCCGAAGCCCATCTTAAACAGGCGTGGGAGCTCGGCGATCCACGTGCGGCGACACTTCTTGCCAACCGCTTTGCCAAAAGTGATGTTGATCGACTGACTTATTTGCGCCGCGCCGCCCAACACGGTGAAATGCGCGCGGCTGCTTACCTCGCCGAAGAAGCCCGCACCGTTGATGACAAGGCCGAGGCGGTTGGCTGGTGCGCGATTGCGACCGGCATGCCCGGCCATAACGAAGATGTCGACTGGAAAACCATCGGGGATGCGGTCGAAAAAAACTGCGGCCAGTTTGACAAGGACCTGTCGCCCAAAGACCGCGCGATCAACCGCGAACGCGTCGATCATTTCCTGTCCGAGTTCTTCAAGAATTACGAGCCGTGGCAGCCGTGGCGGGCCTGCGCGGTTGACTAATCCTGTGTAGATACAGCGGTGGCAAGGGCACTGTTGATCAGCTTCAGGTCGTCTGGCGTATTGACGTTGGTAAACGGTTCCAGCCCGGAAACCTGATTTTCAAACACCACCCGTGGCGCATCCAGCGCCTGCAACGGGCCACGTACCCGTCGACCCTCGGACGCCAGCAGATCGGCAATTACCGGGGCGGCATCGCGGTGCCAGATGCTGGATAGATAGTGGTCACGGTCGGCATGGCTGGCAAAGGCCGCCTTCGTCCCGGCATCCTCGGCAGCGGCCCGCAAGCGCCCCACCATATCAAGCGGCACAATCGGACAATCGACTGGAAAGGTCGCCAGCCAGTCAATGCCATCGGGCAGCGCTTTCAAGCCCCCCAGAATACCACCCAGCGGCCCCTGCCCCGGTTTGGGCGCATCACCAACCACAGGCAGGCCATAATCCGCAAACGCCTCTGCCCCGGCATTCGATGAAATCATCACCTGATCGCATTGGGCTTGGGCAACGTCGATCACCCTTCCGATCAGGCTTTTACCCCCGACCTCGCGAAACGCCTTGTTCCCGCCCATACGTCGTGCTTCGCCCCCGGCCAGAACAAGGCCAAGGGTTGGGACATGTTGGGATTGGGGCGTGTTCACGATAAGACCAAACCTTTTGAAGGGGGCTAACAATCAGACGCCCTCATCATAATCCAGTGCGCCAACCGTTGCATCTGTCGTCTTGGCACCCAAGCATTTTCTGAGGCCGCGCCCTGATGCTGCACTGCGTCATTTTTACATTGTCGCCCTTCAGGCATTGATTTAGAATGATTAAAGACTTTGCGACATCCGCCTTGATACCGGACGACCGGTATTCCTGATCCGATCAATGGGGACGGCCCCGCAAGACAGGAGGCCCCCATGGCCTGGACAGCGTTGGTTATTGCCGGATTTCTCGAAATTTGCTGGGCGATTGGCCTGAAATATACCGAAGGCTTCACCAAGCCCATTCCAAGCGCACTGACCATTGCCGCAATCGCCGCCAGCTTCTGGCTGCTGTCGATTGCCATGCGCTCTATCCCGATCGGCACGGCATATGCGATCTGGACGGGCATCGGTGCAGCGGGAGCGGTGATCTTTGGCATCATCATGGTCGGCGAACCGGCCAATCCCGGGCGACTTGTCGCCATCGCGCTGATCCTGTCAGGGATCGTGATGCTGAAGCTGTTTAGCCCTAGCTAAACGTTTGACATCTCTGAGTGCGTTCGTTTGTCAGCGCCCCTGCAGGTCAGCAGATGCAAATATCTCGGCTACCCAATCAAGGAAAACGCGCAAACGCCGGGTAACCTGGCGATTTTGCGAATAGACCACGGCAAGCGGGATTGGCAGCGGCGGATAGTCGGCCAGAAGTTCTACCATGTTGCCGCGCGCGAGTTCGTCAGCGAAATGGTATCTGGGGGCCTGCATGATCCCGAAGCCCAATCGGGCCAGTGCCGCCACCGTGTTCGAATTATTCGCCGTCACCCGAGAGGGCAAGTTAACGTATTTAACTTTGCCGTCGATTTGGAATTCCAGCGGCATGGCCTCCCCCGTACGTGAAGATACAAAACCAACCATTTGATGACCGTCAAGATCATCGGGGGTAACGGGCGCGCCAAATTTTTCGACGTAACCGGCACTGGCAATGGTGACTTCGTCAAGATCGCCCAAATGGCGCGCGATCATGCTGCTGTCATTAAGCTCGCCCGCGCGGATAACGCAATCAACGCCTTCGCGTACCAGATCCACAAACCGGTCCGTCTGGCCGAAATGAATGTTCAAGTCAGGATACCGTTCAAGGAATTCCGGCAGGTGCGGCAAGATAAACGTTCGCGTCAGATAACCGTGCGCATCAATGCGCAGTAAGCCCGCCGGTGACGAATTGCGAAACAGTCCCTCGGCGTCTTCGACATCACCCAGAATAGACAAACAGCGCTGATAATATTCCTGCCCATCGAGCGTCGACGTGACATGGCGGGTTGTCCGTTCAAGCAAGCGCACGTCAAGGTCACGTTCCAGGACCTTGATGGCCTCTGTTGCTGTGGAGCGCGCCATTCCAAGATCCGCCGCCGCATCGGAAAAACTGCCGCGTTCAACGATCCTGACAAACAGGGACATGCGATCAAGACGATCCACTTTGTTCGCTCCATACGAATAGTGATGTCAAAATTCAGGTTATTGTTCTGAATATACCTTCCAACTACCTTTGCCAACATCAATCACAGCCCAGCGCCGGCACCAAAAAACGGCAAAAGGAGTTTGTCATGTCTGACAAGACACAAAAAACAGCAATCATTACCGGCGCATCACGCGGTATTGGCGCCAACCTTGCGCGCAAACTGGCCGCGGACGGTTTTGCTGTTGTCGTCAATTACAACAGCAGCGCTGACGCCGCCGAAACGCTTGTTTCCGAAATCAAGGCATCTGGCGGCACCGCCATCGCGATTGCCGCCGATATCGGTGCGCCTGACGGGATTCCGCATCTGTTTGATGCCGCGAAAGCGGAATTCGGCGGTGTTGATGTCCTGGTAAACAATGCAGGGACCATGTCGTGTTCATCGATTGCCGACACAGATGATGATGCCTTCGAAAAGCAGGTTGCCATTAATCTTGGTGGTGTTTTTCGCGGTATGCGTTCTGCGGCCAATCAGCTGCGTGACGGTGGTCGCATCATCAGCTTTTCATCAAGCGTTGTCGGGCTTTATCAACCGACATACGGGGTTTATGCCGCAACCAAGGCAGCGGTCGAAGCCCTGACCCACATTCTGGCAAAGGAACTCGGACCGCGGGGGATTACGGTCAATGCCGTCGCCCCCGGCCCCGTTGCCACCGACTTTTTCCTGAAGGGTAAAAGTGATGAACTGATTGAAAACATCATTGCCATGAACCCCTTCAAACGTCTGGGCCAGCCAGATGACATCACAAATGTCGTCAGCTTCCTTGCCTCAGAGCAAGGCGGCTGGATCAGCGGCCAAACCATTCGCGCCAACGGCGGTGTTGTCTGAGCGGCCCAAAAAAACGCCCGTTCATTAACCACACAGCCAGTCATTACAAAGCCCTAAACGGAGATATCAAATGCCATTCGTAAATATCAAAACCCCGCAAGGTGCGCTGAGCACCGCCCAGAAAGAAGAGATTGTCCATAAAACCACCGACATGCTGGTTGAATACTTCTCGGAAGCTGCCCGTCCTCACACGATGGTTCTGATCGAAGAAGTCCTTGATGGTGGGTACGCCCGCGCAGACGAGGTCTTCATTCTGCCAGATGAATACCGCGCCAAGGATTGATCCTTCTGTTCGCGGGCCGCGTCTTTCATTTTTCCCCCACCCCGTGACAGATGATGGCCCGAAACAGAAACGGGGCAGCCGATGGCTGCCCCGTTTATTGATGTTTCGTTCCCGGTCGGCTTAGACGCCTGCGGGAATGCCACTGCGTTCAACTTTGCGCGGCGATGTGATTTCTTTCCATTTGGAAAGGGCCTTGTTGACCGCCGGATACGGTTCGCGGGCGATGAATTCACCGTCGCCGCATTTGGCAAGCACCACACCTTCTTCGGCAGCAATCCGACCACGGCTGATGGTGTAGCGCGGAAGGCCGGTAACCTCGATGCCTTCGAACACGTTGTAGTCAATCGCCGACTGCTGATGATCCGCGGTGATGGTTTTCGATGCCTTCGGATCCCAAACCACAAGGTCTGCATCCGCCCCAACCAGAACCGCACCCTTGCGCGGATAGATGTTGAGTATCTTGGCAATGTTGGTCGAGGTCACGGCCACGAATTCGTTCGGGGTCAGACGACCGGTGCCAACACCATAGGTCCAGAGAAGCGGCATGCGGTCTTCAAGACCGCCTGTGCCGTTCGGGATCTTGGTGAAATCGCCAACACCCATGCGTTTCTGTTCGGTGGTAAACGCACAGTGGTCAGTCGCGACAACCTGCAGGCTGCCCGATGCCAGACCATTCCACAGGCCATCCTGATGTTCCTTACTGCGGAACGGCGGAGACATGACGCGACGGGCGGCGTGATCCCAATCGGCGTTTTTATATTCGCTGTCATCAAGAATAAGGTGCTGGATCAGCGGTTCGCCAAACACGCGTTTGCCATTGGCGCGCGCGCGCCGAATGGCTTCATGGGCCGGTTCGCAGGACACATGCACGATATAAAGTGGCACATTGGCCATATCGGCAATCATGATCGCACGGTTGCATGCTTCGCCTTCTACATCGACGGGACGGGAATAGGCGTGGGCCTCGGGCCCGTTATTGCCTTCGGCCAGCAATTTCTGCTGCAGGGTTGCGACCACGTCACCGTTTTCGGCATGCACCAGTGGCATCGCGCCCAGTTCCGAACAGCGCGAGAAGGATGCGAACATTTCGTCATCATCGACCATCAAGGCACCCTTGTAGGCCATAAAGTGCTTGAAGGTATTGATGCCCTTTTCCTGAACGATGGTCTTCATTTCATCAAAGACCTGCTCGCTCCACCAGGTGACGGCCATGTGGAAGGAATAGTCGCACACCGCCTTGGAGGATTTGTTATCCCAGGCTTGCAATGCTTCGAGCAGGGATTGGTTCGGCGCAGGCAGGCAGAAATCGACAACCATCGTCGTACCACCGGCAACGGCGGCCTTGGTGCCGCTTTCGAAATCGTCTTCGGAATAGGTGCCCATAAAGGGCATTTCCATATGGGTATGCGGATCAATCCCGCCGGGCATCACATAGCAGCCGTCGGCCTCGATCACCTTGTCCCCGGTCAGGTTGTCCCCGATGGCAGCAATCTTGCCGTCTTCGATCAGGATATCGGATTTGTAGGTCAGGTCGGCGGTAACGATGGTTCCGCCACGAATAACCATGGACATGGGTGGCTCCTTGTCTGTCTCTGCGGCGAAAAGTTGCGGGCCATCCCGGCATTTCGCCCGTTATCTCCAAACACCCCCGAGGGTATTCAATCTGTATTCAATCGATCATCACAGTCATGGAAGTCATCCCGTCCGGCGAAGCCAAAACCCCGCCGGACGGATAAAAGTCACAAGATGGAAGATTACATCTTGTCGGTCACGGCGTGGGTCCAGGCACCTTCCGGTTCCTTGGTGATCACCGGATCGGAACCACCCGAAAGCAGGCTGTCAACAGTACGCTGATAGGCTGCCTCGTCGAGAACCGCAGAATCACCAAGCAGTTTGGCGATTTCGGTCATCATGCGGACCTGGTGTTTTTCGGTCTGGGCACCGGTCATGTCGTTATCAAGAACGATCATGGCGGCATCTTCCGGGTTTTCCTTGGCCCACATCCAGCCCTTCATGCTGGCTGCAACAAAGCGCGACATTTTGTCGACGAATGCCGGATCCGAAAGGTTGTCTTCAAGAACATAAAGACCGTCTTCAAGGGTGGCCACGCCCTGATCTTCGTATTTGAAGACCTTGAGGTCTTCGGCCGGAATACCGGCATCAATCACCTGCCAGTATTCGTTATAGGTCATGGTCGACACGCAATCGGCCTGCTTCTGGATCAGCGGATCAACGTTGAAGCCCTGCTTAAGCACGGTCACGCCATTTTCGCCGCCATCGGTCGGAATGCCGAGTTTCGACATCCAGCTCAGGAACGGATATTCGTTACCGAAGAACCAGACACCAAGGGTACGACCCGGGAAGTCATCCGGGCTTTCAATCCCGGTTTCCTTGAGGCAGGTCAGCATCATGCCCGATTTGGCGAACGGCTGTGCGATGTTCACCAGCGGCACACCCTTTTCGCGTGATGCAAGGGCCGACGGCATCCAGTCAATGATCACATCGGCACCACCACCGGCAATCACCTGCGGCGGGGCAACGTCCGGACCTCCCGGATTGATGGTCACATCAAGATCGGCTTCTTCATAGAAACCTTTGTCGAGTGCCACATAGTAGCCTGCAAACTGGGCCTGCGTGACCCATTTAAGCTGCAGGGTTACCTCGTCTGCTGCCATCGCCGAAAACGATGCCAACCCGAAACTCAACCCCATAGCAGTCGAAATAAACTTATTCATTCGTCGATGTCTCCTCAGGTTGTAGTCAAGTCCTCCCGACGGGTCGTCTTGTTTTATGCCTTTAATGGCGACGTACCCGGAATGACGGATGCCATGACGTTGCTTTTCTCTCGATATAAGCCACAGCCCCGTAGAAGGCGGTCCCCGCAAGGGCCGCCAATGCGATTTCCGCCCAGACCATGTCGATATTCATCCGCCCCACCTCGGTCGAGATGCGGAAGCCCATACCAACAATCGGGGTACCGAAAAATTCGGCGACGATTGCACCAATCAGCGCAAGCGTGGAATTGATTTTAAGTGCGTTGAAAACAAATGGCATGGCGGCCGGCAAACGCAGACGAAACAGCGTTGACCAATAGCCCGACGCGTATGTCGCCATCAGGTCCTTTTCAAGCTTTCCGGCGGCATTCAACCCGGTCACGGTATTCACCAGCATCGGGAAGAAGGTCATGATCACGATCACGGCCGCCTTGGACTGCCAGTCAAAGCCAAACCACATCACCATGATCGGTGCGACACCAATGATCGGCAGGGCCGATACCATATTACCCAGTGGCAAAAGACCACGTTTCAGGAACGGCACACGGTCGACCGCGATCGCCACGATAAAGGCCGAACCACAGCCCATGACATAGCCGCTTAGAACCGCCTTCACAAAGGTCTGGTGGAAGTCGGCGGCCAGAATGTCGGTGGAATTGACGAAACGTTCGCCAATCATGCTGGGCGGCGGCAACAGAACCTGTGGCACGCCAAAGCCCGAAACGACGACTTCCCAGACAAACAGAAGCCACACACCAAAGGCCACCGGCACGACGAAGTTCGCCAGATGCTGTTTGGTGCGATCAAGGCTGTGGAAGTTGGCAATCACATCAATCCCGCGCCAGACAAACACCCAAAGCGACAGGATGAACAACCAGAAACCCGGCCCGGCATAACCGGCAACCCCGTAATCATACAGAACACTGATCGCCTGCCAGCAGCCAAATACCGCAATCGCCAGAATGACCATACCGGCGGTGACGGATCCGACACCAAGCCAGGTAAAGGCCGACCCGGCAATCACACACAGCGCCATGGCAACGGCAAGACCGGGAATGTCCCCGACAAAGGCAACCTGTTTGCCGGTATCGCTATCCACCCCCGCAAGCGGGAAGATCAACGCCAGCAAGGCCGCAACCGCCGCGACGAGACAGAACTTGTCCAATTTCGTCCAGGTCATGACTTCACCCCCATCCGCACAAGGACCCTGCGTTCACACCAGCCGACAATCACCACAAGGATCGCCGCCACAAACGCCGCGGTCAGAAGGGCCGACCAGATTTGGATGGTCTGTCCGTAATAGGAGCCCGCCAGCAAACGCGCGCCAAGCCCCGCCTGCGCACCGGTCGGCAATTCACCGACGATGGCACCGACCAGACTGATCGCAATCGCGACTTTCAGGCTGGCAAACAGGTATGGCATGGCCGAGGGCAACCGAAGCTGCCAGAAGGTCTGCCATTTCGAGGCATTATAGGTCCGCATCAGATCAAGCTGGATCACCTGCGGGGAACGCAGGCCTTTAACCATGCTGATCGTGACCGGGAAGAAGCACAAATAGGTCGAAATGACCGCCTTTGGCACCAGTCCCTTGATCCCGATGGCGCCCAGAACAACGATGATCATCGGCGCGATGGCAAGGATCGGAATGGTTTGCGATGAAATCACCCATGGCATCAGGCTTTTTTCAAGCGTCATGACATGGACAATCCCCACGGCCAGCAACACACCCAGCAACGTGCCAATTCCGAAACCCAGAAGGGTCGAGGAAAGCGTTACCCAGCTGTGATAGACCAGCGAGCGTTTCGACGTGATCTTGATCGCAAAGATCGTGTGATACATCTCGACCGCGACCTGATGCGGGGCTGGCAGGATCGGGCGATCTTGCGCCAGCGTATCCTCAATCAGCTGGCCTGCGGTCCAGGTCTGGTCAGCGCGGTTGTAACGGTCAATCTGGGTCGGCGCGTTCATGAAAACCGCCCCGACATACCAAAGAACAAGAAGGGCGATCAGAACAACGCAGACCGGCCCGGTCTGGCCAGACATCATGCGCGTCCAGGTCGATGGTCCGCGAACGGACCCGGTCATGGCAGCAGTGTTACTCGTCATTGCTGTGCCCCGCACGCAGCCCTTCCCGCACCCGATGCGCAATCTCGAGGAATTCCGGCGTTTCGCGGATATCAAGCGTGCGGTCTTTCGGGAAGTCGGTTTCGATCACGTCAATAATCCGCCCCGGACGGGGTGACATCACGACAATCTTCGACGACAGATACACCGCCTCGGGGATGGAGTGGGTGACGAACGCCACCGTCTTGTTGGTGCGCGCCCACAGTTTCAACAGCTGTTCATTCAAGTGATCGCGCACGATTTCATCAAGCGCACCAAAGGGTTCGTCCATCAACAGCAGGTCGGCGTCGAACGACAGGGCACGCGCGATTGACGCACGTTGCTGCATGCCGCCTGACAGCTGCCATGGGAATTTCTTTTCAAAACCATTGAGCTCGACCAGTTTCAGGGCCTCCTGGGCGCGCTTGACGCGCTCTTCCTTGGAGATTTCCATGATTTCGAGCGGCAAGGTCACGTTGCGTTCGATCGAACGCCACGGCAACAGAGCCGGTGCCTGAAACACATAGCCATAAGCACGCTTTTCACGTGCTTCGTGCGGCGTGACACCATTAATCGAAATTTCGCCGCCGGTGGCTTGTTCAAGGTCGGCAATCACACGCAAAAGTGTCGTTTTGCCGCAGCCCGACGGGCCGATAAAGGAAACAAAATCGCCTTCCTCGATGGTCAGATCGACATCGGAAAGGGCGCAAACGGGACCGTCTGCCGTCTGGAAGGTCAGCGACAGTTTCTTGATATCAACAACTGCTTTTTTCGATGCGGGCATCTCAGCAACATTATTGACGACTTGTTTTAGCGTCATGGGGTTTCCCCTGATCGTATGTCTCTCTCAGAACCAAAAGCGTCTCTTTTGGCACAGTCGATGGAAGCCTCCCTCAGGGACGTTGCCCTGAACCTTGTCGACATTGATCAAACGCATAAAGCCTTTGCCCGGTCGTTGCCGGGAACGGGGAATGATACCCCACCTGTCGATCAAGGCAAAACGGCGAGCAGCGCTTTGACCGCTCGCCGGTATCATGAAATCAGTTCCCGTCGGTCAGACGGGTATAGGTCGACGGGCGACGGTCGCGGAAGAACTGCCAGTTGTCGCGAATTTCGCGCACCATCGACATATCCATGTCATGGACCAGCAATTCGTCCTGGTCGCGTGACGCTTGGGATTCAATCTCGCCGCGCGGATTGACGAAATAGCTTTGACCGTAAAACTCGCCAATATCCCATGGCTGTTCACGGCCAACCCGGTTGATCGCACCAATGAAACAGCCATTGGCCACAGCCGATGCCGGCTGTTCGAGTTTCCAGATATATTCCGATACCCCGGCAACGGTCGCCGACGGGTTAACGATATATTCCGCGCCATTAAGCGCCAAGGCACGCCAGCCTTCCGGGAAGTGCCGGTCATAGCAGATATAAACGCCAAGTTTGCAATACTGGGTATCAAAGACCGGCCAGTTCGAAACGCCGGGCTTGAAGAAGAATTTTTCCCAGAAACCGGCGACATGCGGGATGTGGGTTTTGCGGTATTTGCCAAGATAGGTACCGTCGGCGTCAATCACGGCAGCGGTGTTGTAATAGACACCGGTGATGTCTTCCTCATAGATCGGAACAACGATCACCATTTTGTATTTGGCTGCCAGTTCACACATCAGCTGTGTGGTCGGGCCATCAGGGATTTTTTCTGCGGCCGCGTACCATTTCTTGTCCTGGCTCGGACAGAAATAGGGCTGGGTGAATACTTCCTGAAAGCACAGAACCTGCACACCTTTTTTGCCCGCCTCTTCGATATAGGGCAGGTGTGCGTCGATCATGGCCTTGCGGATTTCTTCGGGGGACTGATCGGTTGAACCCTTAAGGCTCATTTGAATCAGGCCACCTCTCAGCTTTGACATCCGAGATACCTCCTTGATCTGATATTTTTATGTCCTTGCCACTTTTGTGGTCTGACGGACTTATGCCCGAACGCGCCCCAAGAACCCTGTTTTGTTTTATGCGGGTCCATTCCCAGACGGGACGCGATCAGAAAAATCGCGAAACAGATGTTTCCTCCGTGGCGTTGCAGACCCGTTTGTTTTTGGTGGTTCTGCAAGCCGGGTGTCCCCTGCCCGATTGCGCAGGCAGGGAACGAAAATCGTAATCCTAGTCGATCTCTTTAAGCACTTCGCGCAATGTGCCGAACAGCTGATCAATGTGTGACTTTTCAAGGATCAGCGGCGGCGACAGCGCAATGATATCACCTGTGGTGCGGATCAGAATGCCCTTCTCAAATGCCTTGAGGAAGGCATTGAACGCACGCTTGGTCGGGAAGCCTTCAATCGGCTCCAGCTCGATCGCACCGATCAGGCCAAGGTTACGGACATCCTTGACCAGCGGCAGGTCGATCAGGCTGTGCACCGCATCTTCCCAATACTGACCAAGTTCCTTGCCCTTGGAATACAGACCTTCTTCTTCATAGGTCTCAAGCGTTGCCATGGCGGCCGCACAGGCAACCGGGTTGCCCGAATAGGTGTAGCCATGGAACAGCTCGATCATGTTTTCCGGGCCGGTCATGAAGGCATCATGGATTTCGTCGGTGGCAAACACCGCACCCATCGGGATGGTACCGTTGGTAAGGCCCTTGGCGGTCGTGACCAGATCCGGCTGAACACCAAAGTAATCAACTGCAAACGGCGCACCCAGGCGACCAAAACCGGTGATGACTTCATCAAAGATCAACAAGATGCCATGCTTGGTGCAAATTTCGCGCAGGCGTTCGAGGTATCCCTTCGGCGGGATCAGAACACCGGTGGAACCTGCAACCGGTTCGACAATGACGGCCGCGATGGTCGACGGATCATGCAGCGCGCAAATGCGTTCCAAATCTTCGGCAAGGTAGGCGCCATGTTCGGGCATACCGCGGGTAACACCGTTTTCGTCCGGCAGGTAAGTGTGACGCATATGGTCGACACCGCCCAGCATCTGGCCGAATGTTTTGCGGTTACCCGAAATACCACCGACGGAAATGCCGCCGAAGTTCACACCGTGATAGCCGCGTTCACGACCGATCAGGCGGGTACGCTGGCCATCGCCGCGTGCACGATGATAGGCCAGTGCGATTTTAAGCGCGGTTTCAACCGACTCAGAACCGGAGTTGGTATAGAAAACGTGGTTGAGATTGCCCGGCATCAACTGTGCCAGACGGCTGGCAAGTTCGAACGCCTTGGGATGGCCCATCTGGAATGCCGGGGCATAATCCAGCTCGTCCATCTGTGCCTTGACCGCTTCGACGATTTTCGGACGCTTGTGACCGGCGTTGCAGCACCAAAGGCCTGCGGTGCCATCAAGGATGTCGCGGTTATCGTCGGTTTTGTAATACATGCCATCGGCCGACACCAGCATACGCGGGGTCTGCTTGAACTGACGGTTGGCAGTAAAGGGCATCCAGAACGCCGAAAGATCGTTCGGACGGCTAATTTTCGTGGTGGCTGTCATCAAAAGGTCTCCCGTACCTTTTCAAGTTCTTCCCTCGACCGGTTCGGTGGCGGGCCACCGTGCACCGGCATCTGATATTCTTCATCCCGTTTTCGCGAAAAGGTATCTGGCCAAATGACCAAAATGTCGCACATTCGTTTTCCGGGACGGCCCGAACTGTTGCGGGCACACAAACGTCGTTAGCATGAGACATGCCCACGCACTAGCGCTTTAATACCACCGCAGAACTGTTTCGAATATTCGACTGTCAAACACCATTTCGGCGACCCTGATTTTTATTTACGGCGTCTATTTTGTGTTTATCTTTCATCGGTACTGTTCGATATTTCGGACAAAACCGACTCTTGACCATGGCTTGGAACGACGCGCATAAAAAGTTTCTTTTTGATATTTGCAGTAGAGGTTATTTTAACCTGACCAAACGGTCAAGATAAATGACGCGATTTAGACAGCACGATTGAGATCCCTCAAAATCGGCGCGAAACGGGACACAAAAATGAGCACAAAACCCGCAGTAAACGGCGCACACAAGGCCGCGATCCGACAGGAAAACGAAGAACAGATTCTGGCCGCTGCCGAACGGGTCTTTGCCGATTTCGGGTTCAAGGGGGCGACCACCGCGCGGATTGCCGAAATCGCCAATGTTCCAAAGGCCAATGTGCATTACTATTTCAGCACCAAAGAGGCGCTTTATCGTCGCATCATGGAAGATGTCTGCGACCACTGGCTCGAAGCGGCAATGACATTCGATAACAGTGCCGACCCCGCCTTCATTCTGCGTGGCTATATCGAGGCCAAGATGGATTTGTCGCGCGTGCGTCCATACGGGTCGCGGCTTTGGGCACATGAAATCATCCGTGGCGCCAAATTCTCGTCGGAATATATCTCGACCACGGTGAAAAACTGGCTCGATAGCCGCGTGGAAGTCATTCGGGGCTGGATTGACGAGGGCAAGATGGATGATGTCGAACCCTATACCCTGATGTACATGATCTTTGCCACCACCCAGCACTATGCCGACTTTGGCCGCCAGATCGAGATTTTCAACAATGACAAGCCACTGACCGACGCACAGTTTGCCGAGGCCAAGGAAAATGTCGTGCGCATCATATTGAAAGGTGTCGGACTGACCTGAGCTGGCGGTCCCCTGCCCAGCGCTTATAGCCCCCCCTTTTTGACAAGGTTATTGATTAAGACAAGTTGAATAAACCGCGCCGCGTCCACATCTAAATAATCGGGAGTGATCAGGAAACGACAAGGGCGGAAAAAATGCGGTCACAGCTGCTATACGCCAAGCTCATTAGAACATGCGCAATATGTGCGATAACTGCCGCGTTGACCGGCCTATCAACGCCTGTCATGGCTCAGCAGTCCGATGGCAACAAACCTGCCGCTGACACATCCAGATCAAATTGCAGAACCATCACAATCGGCGGCCCAACAAGTTGGCAGCCGATTTCTTATATTGCAAAGGACGGGCGCCAAACTGGTCTTGGTATCGATATCATCAGGGAATATGCCAAACGCGAAAACCTTGATGTCAGGGTTGATATTGAGATGCCTTGGGCCAGAACCCTTGATTTGCTGTTTCAGGGTGAAATCGACGTCACAGCAGGTGCATATTTCAAGACCGAACGACAACGGCTTTACCACTATAGCGACCCCTTCTACGAAGACGATATCATGGTTTTCCAGCATGTGGATCGGCGCTTTGGCTATCGCCAGATCAGCGACCTTCGGGGGTATCGCGGAGCGCGCCCGCATGGTGGCAGCCTTGGAAACGAGATCGATAGCTATTCAAGCCAGAATCTCGACGTTATTTACTCTCCAACAATTGATCGCATCTTTGACCTGCTTGTTGCAGGTCATGTCGATTATGTTCTGCTGGGTCGCTATGATGGGCTGGCGACGCTTCGTAAACTTGGCATTCAGGACGAGATCATCGCTGTTGATCCTCCGGTGGCACGTAACCCCGTGCATCTGATGTTTTCACGCAACAGCCCCTGTCGCCGTCATATTCAACAGATCAATGCGTTAATTGCAGAGCTTGGCGATCGCGGTATTTTGCAAGAACGCATCGAATACCATCTTGGTCAAACCGTGTTTGATTTGGATAACGGAAGCTAGGGTATCCCATACCCCTCTGGACCACTCACCCCCATATGGCACCACTTCTGGATAGTTGTATCGGATTATCCGGGGACCAATTTTAGTTATTCCTGATAATCACGATGTTTGCAGACAATAATGGTGTGCACCGGACCATCACTTCGCGCTGTTTGTGGCTGTATTTCCGCTGTCCTGATCGGCGGATCTGCGTCCCTGATGACATTCCCGGCAGTTGCCGAAAACGCAATTTTAGCCCAGACACAAAATACCCCGCCTGCCAGCAATTGCAGGAAGTTGTCTGTTGGCGGCGCAGACGGTTGGGAGCCGATCACCTATATCCGTGATGATGGCCAACAGACCGGACTTGCGATCGACATTTTGCAAGATTACGCCAACCGTCACGATTTGAAGCTTGATCTCAATCTCGACATTCCCTGGACACGCGCCATTCAGATGCTGACCAATGGCGAACTGGATGTGATTGCCGGGGCCTATTTCACCCAAGAGCGCGATCAGGTCCACTTTTACAGTGCGCCATTTGCCAATGACGACATCATGGTCTTTCAACGCAACGACAATCGTTTTCCGGTTGTCGAGCTGAGTGATCTGATCGGGTATGACGGTGCGCGTCCGCAAGGTGGCAGTTACGGCGATTATATCGACCGCTTTGCCGAACAACGGCTGAACATGATCTTCTCCCCCACCGGCAATCGCATCTTTGACGTCTTGATGAATGGGCGGGTCGATTATGTGATACTGGGGCGCTTTGACGGGCTGACCAATATCTATCGCGATAACCTGATCGACGAGATCATCTTGGTCGAACCACCGATTGACAGCAACAAGGTCCATTTCATGTTTTCACGCAAAAGCCCATGCATGGGCCATGTCCGAAACCTGAATATCCTGATCGAACAGCTTGCCGAAGACGGAACGCTTGATCAGTGGACAGAGAACCATCTTCTTGATGTGTCCGAAGGGGCGAGTTAACGGCGGCGTGTTACCACCACAACAAAAAAGCAGGGCATTATATGCGCCCTGCTTTGTGTTTGGTCACCGTGAAATGGCGGGACCCTATTTTTGCATCACGGTTTCATCGGCCTTGGCCAGAACCGCATGCAGCAGAACCTGACCACCGGCATCCGACCAGTGTTTATGCACTTCTTCGATCTCGTTATGTGAAATGCCATCAACACACGGGATGAAAATCATCGCCGTCGGGCACACTTGTGCCAGATAGCAGGCATCATGCCCCGCACCCGAAACGATTTCACGCGCAGAGAACCCGCCAAGTTCGGCCCCCATGCGCACCGCATCGACACAGGATTTGTCGAACGGCACCGGTGCGTAATAAAATATCTGCTCAAGCTCGGTCTGAAGGCCGATATCTTTGGCAATCTTTTCCACACCTTCACGCAATGCCTTGTCCATATCGGCCAGAACTGCATCATCGGGATGGCGGAAATCAACGGTAAAGAACACCTCGCCCGGGATGACGTTGCGCGAGTTCGGATGGATTTGCATCATGCCGACCGTCGCACAGGCAAGCGGGGAGCGATCCAGGCCGATCTTGTTGACCAGATCAACCACGCGTGCCGCACCAAGCAATGCATCCTTACGGGTTTTCATCGGGGTCGGACCCGCATGGGCTTCGACACCGGTGAACTTGATTTCATACCACCGCTGGCCCTGGGCATCGGTGACAATACCGATATCCTTGCCTTCATCTTCAAGGATCGGGCCCTGTTCGATGTGGGCTTCGAAATAGGCCCCCATCGGATGGGCATCAATGGTGGCTTCGTCCGGCCCCATATAGCCGATACGCTCCAACTCCTCGCCCATGGTTTTGCCATCAACATCCGCACGGGAATGGCCGTATTCAAGGTCAAACACCTTGGCAAAGACGCCAGATGCCACCATGGCCGGGGCAAAGCGCGAGCCTTCCTCGTTCGTCCAGCAAACGACTTCAAGCGGCGCTTCGGTTTCGTATTTGGCTTCATTGAGCGTGCGGATCACTTCCAGCCCCGAAAGAACACCATAAACACCATCATACTTGCCGCCCGTAGGTTGGCTATCAAGGTGGCTTCCCATCACGACCGGGGGCAGATCCGGGTTACGGCCTTCGCGGCGGGCAAAGATATTGCCCATCTTGTCGATCCGGATCGAGCAGCCCTCTGCCTTGCACCAGTCGATGAACAGATCACGGCTTTCACGGTCAAGATCGGTCAGCGCCAGACGGCAAACGCCGTCCTTTGCGGTTTTGCCGATCTTGGCCATTTCCATCAGGCTATCCCAAAGGCGGTCACCATCAATTGACAGGTTACGTACACTGGGTTGAACAGTCATTCGTCAGTCCTTTTGGTTTTGGTGGCGTTTGCGCGGATGGCTTATTCAGCAGCCACGCGCATGGGATTAAGCGGATGTTCCGGCCAGGTCATTGGCGGCTTGTCGGTCTTGACCGGCTCCATGGTGATGCAATCGGGCACCGGGCAGATGTGATAGCAAAGGTTACAGCCAACACATTCCTCATCGACCACTTCAAACAGACGGCCGCCTTCGGGCTTGTCGGTCATGGTGATTGCCTGGTGGGAGGTATCTTCACACGCGATATGGCAACGACCGCACTCGATGCAGTTATCCGGGTTGATCACCGCCTTGGTGTCGAAGTTCATGTTAAGCTCGTTCCAGTCGGAAACTTGCGGAACGGCAGCACGGGTGAACTGTTCGACGCTGGTGTAGCCCTTGTCATCCATCCACTGGCTCATGCCGTCAATCAGGTCATCAACCACGCGGAAGCCATAAATCATCGCAGCCGTGCAAACCTGAACGGCGTTCGATCCCAGCGCCATGAATTCAACCGCGTCTTTCCAGGTGGTGATGCCACCAATACCGGAAATCTCAAGATCGCGGGTTTCCGGCGTGCGGGCGATTTCAGCCACCATGTTCAGTGCAATCGGCTTGACCGCTGATCCGCAATAGCCGCCATGGGTGCCCTTGCCATCCACAACAGGTTCCGGAACCATATTGTCGATATCAACCGAAATGATCGAGTTAACGGTGTTAATCAGCGATACGGCATCCGCACCGCCCTTGAGTGCGGCTTCGGCCGACCACAGGATGTTGGTGATGTTCGGGGTCAGTTTGGTAAAGACCGGAATATCAACCGCGTCCTTGACCCAACGGGTGACCTGTTCGACCATTTCCGGCACCTGACCGATGGCCGATCCCATGCCGCGTTCGCACATGCCATGCGGGCAACCAAGGTTAAGTTCCAGACCATGCACACCGCTTTCGGCGATCTGCTGGGCCAGGTCCTTCCAGGCGCGTTCCTCGATCGGGGCCATCATCGAACCGATGATGACGTGATCAGGATACTCTTTCCGGCATTCGCGGATTTCCTGAAGGTTGGTGGCAAGCGGACGGTCGGAAATCAGCTCGATATTGTTGATCCCAAGAAGGCGGCGGTTCTGGTCATGGTGCGCGCCATAGCGCGAGGACACGTTGACCACGGGCGGATCAATGCCCAGCGTCTTCCAGACAACCCCGCCCCAACCTGCTTCAAAGGCACGAACGACGTTGTATTTCTTGTCCGTCGGCGGCGCGGAGGCCAGCCAGAACGGGTTTAGCGAATCAATACCGGCGATTTTGCAGCTTAGATCAGCCATTTTCTCTCTCCCTTTGGCTAGCGGTTCAGGCGGTTTTCAGGAATGCATCAATGGCGATGGCGGCCTGTTTGCCATCCTCGACCGACTGAACAGTCAGGTCTTCGCCACTCTTGATGCAATCCCCACCGGCGAACACGCCCGGGGCGGTTGTCTGATAGTTTTTATCGACCACGATCTTGCCACCGGTGATCTCCATGCCGGCAAGGTCATCGGTTTTGATTTTTTGTCCGATGGCCTTCAAAATCTGGTCTGCACGCACTTCAAAGGTTTCGCCAGTACCAACAAGTTTGCCACTGGCATCAAGTTCGGTTTTTTCGAACTCCATGCCCATCAGCTTGCCATTGGCCTTGATCGCAACCGGTTTTGCCCAGTAACGCACAACAACGCCATTGGTTTTGGCCAAATCCTGTTCGAACTCGGTCGCGGACATGTTTTCAGGACCGCGACGATACACCAGGGTGACTTCCTCGGCACCAAGACGCTTGGCCTGAACCGCGGCATCGATTGCGGTGTTGCCACCGCCAATGACGATCACGTTGTTGCCAACCGGCATATCGGATTTCGGTTCGGTCTGGCGCAGTTTTTCGATGAAATTGATTGCGTCATCAACGCCCGGGAAATCTTCACCCTTAAGGCCAAGATCATTGGTCGAGCCAAGGCCGACACCGACAAACACGGCATCGTATTTGGCTTTGAGGTCGGCAAGGTTGATGTCCTTGCCAAGCGCCTTGTTATATTCGATTTCAATCCCGCCAATGCCCAGAAGGAATTCAACTTCGCGCTGGGCGAAATCGTTGGTCATCTTATAGGCAGCAAGACCATATTCATTAAGCCCGCCCGGTTTCGGCTTGGCTTCGAACACGACAACGTCATGGCCCAGCATCGCCGCACGGTGCGCACATGAAAGGCCCGCCGGACCGGCACCGACAACGGCAATGGTCTTGCCGGTTTTTGGCGCACGTTTGAATGGATGGGGCAGATCGCGCGCCATCAGATGATCAACCGCGTATCGTTGCAGGCTGCCGATCTCAACGGCGGTATCTTCGGCGACGTTACGAACGCAGGCCTCTTCACACAGCACTTCGGTCGGGCAGGCGCGCGCACAGGTGCCGCCCATGATGTTGGCCGACAAAATGGTCTTTGCCGCACCATCCGGGTTGCCGGTGCTGATTTTGCGAATGAAGGATGGAATATCGATTGATGTCGGACATGCGGTCACGCATGGCGCGTCATAGCAATACAGGCAGCGGTTGCTTTCCGCCATGGCCTGAAGCGTGGAATAGGCCGGATGCAGATCGGAAAAGCCGTCATCTGCGTCATTGTGACCAGCACCGCCATGAACGGCACCGGATTTTGAAGCTTGCTTGGCCTGCAAGGTGGTCATTTGTTTGTCTCCCTGCCAAAAAGGCGTCCTCTCCTGACGTCATCGAGAGACAAAACAAGAATGACATTACAATCGACCGCGGGCCAAAAATGATCGCAGCTATCGCGCGATCAGAATGCAATTATGGCGTTACGTGGACGGGCGGGCCCGACCAACACAGGGTCTCTCATACTGACATTCTTGGCGTATCCGTTCAGACAATGCTGAACTGTTTCCCAGTATTTGATCTGCCGTGTGGTTATAGTTTCGGGGTTATCCCCGGTTGATACACGTGCAGATGCCTCTCTCTGACGGATACAGCATGTCCAATCCTGATCATTTGGTCAAGATTAAAAATCCGAATTCTTGATTGGGTCGCAAAACACCTGCATCCGCGCCGAAAAACCGGGGCCCGACACCACCAGACCCACATCGGATTTCAGGCTACTGGGCATCCGGTATGTCCCTGATTTGGCAACATTTTGTGCTGGCTTTATTTAGACAAACTAAAGTAACGTCATCGGACAAACCCACTTCGGAAAGCCTTCGATGACCCTTGTAAGCGATGCCACCGACACCCTCCCCGACCGTCAACCGTCGGTGCGTGCCGTTGCCATGCCGTCTGATACCAACCCGACCGGGGATATCTTTGGCGGCTGGTTAATGTCGCAAATGGACCTTGCCGCCGGAACTGCGGCCGCAAGGCGGGCCAAAGGCCGAACTGCAACCGTCTTTGTCGACAGCATGTCGTTCCTGCGCCCGGTCCATGTCGGCGATGAAGTGTCGTTCTTCACCGAAATCATCCATGTCGGGCGCACATCCCTTCGCATCCATGTCCAGGCCTGGCGCCAGACGCGGTTTGAAGAAACATCCGACAAGGTGACCGAAGGTATCTTTACCTTTGTCGCGCTCGATGATGGCGGTCGCCCCCGCCCGCTTGATCCCGACCCGGAAGACGCCTTGTCCGAGGCCTGATCGATCCGGTCGGACCCACTTTTTTTTAAGCGTTCTTGCAAAACATTCCCACGCGCGCCGAAAAATTCGGCGCGTTTTATTTTGTTTGGGCGGCAAATGACACGCCAAAACAGAACATCTTATTTTTATACATCAACTTTTTGGCTAATTCGTTTCAGTTTTATGTATCATTCCCCGATGTCGTTTCACTTGGCGCTGGAAATGAAATTCGGGGGAACCGTCGTGTGCTGGTGTCAGGGACAAAGACGGCATGGTACAGGCCGACACCTGTATTGCGAGAAGAAGTGGGAGAGTCTTATCCGACATTTCAGTCTCTGATCAGGAGAAGCACATGACCGATCAGCCAATTCTTGTGGGCTATGACGGAACAGATGCCGCACAGCGCGCCGTGGAATTTGCGGGCAAACGCGCAACAGCCGAAGGCTGTGCAATTCATCTGGTTTACGTTCTTGAATGGTCCCCCTACAGCTTCCTGTCGACACAGGAACTTGAAGAACGCCATCAACGGCGAACAGAAGAACTGTCGCGGGCGGAGGAAACCCTCAAGCCCGCGTTGGACGCGCTGAACAAACTTAAAATACCGGTAACTTCGGAAGTCCGTTACGGCCATTCCGGCGAATTGATCTGCAAAATCGCCGAAGACAAAGGCGCCTGTCAGATCATTGTCGGCAGGAAGGGTGGATCGACTTTGGGGGCACGGCTGCTGGGCAGTTTGCCGCTTACCCTGGTTCAGGCATCGCCTGTTCCGGTCACTGTCGTTCCGTAAGGCAATCACGAAGTTAAACCGGAGAACCATCATGTTCTGGAAAAAGACAGCAGCGGCCAGCGCCGTTGCAATGATGTCGGCCACCCTGCCGCAAATCGCACTTGCGCAGGAAGTCGGCCTTGATGAAAGAATCAATCAGGCGATCGCACCGATTTCAAATGTGATTGCCGGCACCATGTTCTATTCCGTGCCGATTGCCGGCACGGAATTTCCCCTTATTGTCGGCTGGCTTGTTGTTGCCGCCACTATTTTCACGCTTTATTTCGGCTTTGTTCAGTTCCGTCGCTTCGGCCACGCGATTTCGCTGGTCAAGGGCGACTATTCCCATCCCGAGGATGCCGGCGAGGTATCCCACTTTCAGGCCCTTGCCACCGCCCTTTCGGGCACGGTCGGGCTTGGCAATATTGCCGGTGTCGCAGTCGCTGTTTCGATTGGCGGACCGGGGGCAACATTCTGGATGATCCTGGCCGGACTTTTGGGCATGGCATCGAAATTCACCGAATGTACGCTGGGCGTTAAATACCGTAACGAATATGACGACGGGCGCGTTTCGGGTGGCCCGATGTATTACCTGTCGAAGGGCCTGGCTGAAAAAGGCAAACCGGGCCTTGGCAAGGTTCTGGCCATCCTGTTTTCGATCTGCTGTATTGGCGGTGCTGTTGGCGGCGGCAATATGTTTCAGGCTAATCAGGCCTTCCAGCAGGTGGTCAATGTCACCGGCGGGGAAAACAGCTTTTTGGCCGGATCGGGCTGGTTGTTTGGCCTGATCATGGCAATCATTGTTGGCGTCGTGATCATTGGCGGCATCAAATCGATCGCCAAGGTCACCGAAAAGATCGTGCCGCTGATGGCGGTGATTTACGTGACCGCCGGCATGATCATTATCCTCTCAAACATCACCATGGTTGGTGATGCCTTTGCCCAGATCTTTGTCGGCGCCTTTACCGGTGCCGGTGTTGCCGGCGGTGTGATTGGTGCACTGATACAGGGCTTCAAACGTGCCGCCTTCTCGAACGAGGCCGGTATTGGCTCAGCCGCCATCGCCCACGCAGCCGTCCGCACCAAGGAACCGGTCACAGAGGGCTATGTTGCCCTTCTTGAACCGTTCATTGATACGGTGGTGATCTGCACCATGACCGCTCTTGTGATCACCATCAGTGGCGAGTTGAATTCTGGTCTGACCGGGGTTGAGCTGACCTCGGCGGCCTTTGCATCGGCCTTTACGTGGTTCCCGCTGATCCTTGCACTGGCTGTTGTGCTGTTTGCCTTTTCGACCATGCTGTCATGGTCCTATTACGGTCTTAAAAGCTGGACCTATCTGGTGGGTGAAGGCAAAGGCAAGGAGATCATTTTCAAGCTGTTCTTCTGCCTGTGCGTGATCGTCGGGGCATCCATGAGCCTCGGTCCCGTGATTGATTTCTCGGACTCCATGATCTTTGCCATGGCAATCCCCAACATTATCGGCCTTTATTTCCTGATGCCGGTGGTGCGCGGGGAGATCAAGCAATATTGGGCCAAAATCGAAAGCGGCGAGATCAAAAAGGTCAAGTAAGCCAAAATTTTGAAACGATTCCAAACACCCCTGCCCTCTGGCGGGGGTGTTTTGGTTGGCGCCCTGCAAGTCCGGCATGGCAGCTCATCACGGCCATAGCTATGCAAGGCCTGCGAAATATGCGATTTTAATCGGCACAGGCAGCAGGCTGTGATAGAAGCCGCGCCAGAGAGATTTCCCGCAGACGACCAAATAGAAAAGACCCGCAAGTGATGAGTAATCAATCGCGCCGTTCCGAATTGCTGATGCCCGCAGGCTCGCTCGAAAAGCTGAAAGTTGCTGTGCTCTATGGCGCGGACGCCGTTTACATGGGCACGCCGGACCTGTCGCTGCGTGTTAAAAGCCAGATGTCACTCGATGACGTGGTCGAGGGCATCGACTTTGCCCACAGCCACGGTGTGCGTGTTTACCTCACACTGAACCTTTTTTCGCATAACAAGGACATCGACAAGCTTCCGGAATATGTCGATACCGTGCGCAAGGTTCGCCCGGATGGCCTGATCGTGGCTGATCCGGGTGTTTTCATGTTTGTCCGTGAACATGCACCGGAGCTTGATTTGCATGTGTCGACACAGGCAAACGTTTGTTCCTGGCAATCTGTAAAATTCTGGCAGAGCATCGGGGCAAAGCTTGTGGTGCTCGGCCGTGAAGTTTCCTACGAGGAACTCACCGAAATCCGCGAAAAATGCCAAGACATCAAGATCGAGGCCTTTGTGCATGGCTCCATGTGCATGACCTATTCCGGTCGTTGCCTGCTGTCGAACTTCATGGCTGAACGCGGCGCAAACCAGGGCGCGTGCGCAAACTCGTGCCGCTGGAAATACAAAGTCCACATGAAGCTCAAGGATGGCACGGTCAAGGAACTCAAACTGACCGAGGAAAACCTCGAAATGTTTGATTTCTTCCTTGAAGAAGACATGCGTCCGGGCGAGCTGATGGAAATTCAGGAAGACGAGCGCGGCTCCTATATCCTGAACTCGCGCGATCTGTGCATCATGCCGAAGCTTGAAGATTATCTGAAGATCGGTGTCGACAGCCTCAAGGTCGAGGGGCGTGGCAAAAGCCCGTATTACGCCGGCCTCGTTGCCCGTGCGTACCGTATGGCGATTGATGACTGGTACAAGGATCCGGAAAACTGGTCAGCCGAAGAATATATGAAGGAACTGGCGACCATCCCGAACCGGGGTTACACGCTGGCCTTCCATGACGGGCGCCTGACCAATTATGCGCACGGCTATGACAGCAACACCAATGTGTCAGATTGGGAATTTGCCGGAATGATCGAGGAAGTCGAAGACGACGCCTTTATCATGTCGGTCAAAAACCGCATGCTGCCCGGTGATGTGATCGAGATTGTCCCGCCGCGTACGCGCCAGACCATCTTCATCCGCATGTATGAATTCATTGATGCCAAAACCGGCAAGGTCGGTGAAGCGGTGCATGCCAATACCCATCCGCGCATCCGTCTGCCATTCAGCCTGTTTGAACAGGAAGACCCGGAATTCCTGAAACGTGAAACCCTGCCGATGACCATCGTGCGCAAGGAAAAGGCCCTGTCGGAAGACGAATGGCAGCGCCTGAAACTTGATCAGGAAGGCCACAAGATCGAGTTGGGCAAAGGCAACGAAGAACGCTATGATGCCAAACGCGAAGCACTTCAGACCGCCCTTGATGATCGCCAGAAGGAACGCTCCTTCCGCACCCCGCGCGTTGGCACCAAGGGCTGCTGTGGCCGGGGTTGCAACGGCTGCCTGATCTTCTGGCACGATGAAAGCTACGCCAAGGCGCGCGAAATTCTTGCCAAACGCAAACAGGGCGAAATGCTGGAAAAAGACGGCAAGACGATTGCTGCTGAATAAGCAACCCGCCCATTACAGATACAAAAACGGCAGCATTCGATTTCGATGCTGCCGTTTTCTTTTATCTACTTGATGGCGCGTTCGGCCTGTTGCTCCAGCCGGTCAATCCGGCGCATGGCAAACCAGCCCAGTACCAGAAACACAATCAGCAATATGGGGCTGAGCATGGCCAAGTTTTGTTCGACCAGTTCTGACATCCCCGCCCCCAGGCTGTGACCCAGCCCGTAATAAAGCCCGACCCAGATCAGGACTGACGCGATGCTAAGTGGCAGGAAGCGGATGAACGACATCGAACTCATGCCGACAGGGAACACCCCAAACGATCGCACCCCATGAGGATAGCGACAGAGCAGGATATAGGCGACACCGTAATGCTCAAACAATCGCAGGGTCTTGCCCATCCAGTCCGAAAGCGACTGCGGCAGTTTGCGGACAATCGCATCGCCGTATTTGCGCGCCAACCCAAAGCGCAGCACGTCGCCAACAAGACCGCCCGCGATCATCGATGTAACCGCCGGCACGATCATCAGGCTTTCGGCCGCCACCAGCATTCCGGCAAACACCGGCAGGATGCTGGATTTGCTGACGCAATAGGTGAAGATCAGGATATAGACCAGATCCTGATGATCCTGAATCCACAGATTAATCGTCTCAAACACGGCACGTCCGCCTGCACTTATTGGATGGTGGTTCGCCTTCTAGGCCAAACCGGACACACATGAAAGTGTGCCCGATCACAGTTGCGGTGATTACGCCAGTTCAAACCGGATCGACTGCGCACCTTCCCAAAGCGTCATCTTGCCAAGCTTTTCAAGGTCTTCGAGATTGCTGGTGACCGTGATGAAATGGTTGCCGGCAAGCTGGCCGACCTTGGATGCAAAATGCACCCCGCCATAGGCCAGCAGGATTTCGGTTTCGCTGATCCCGCCGGGATACAGGATGATCTGGCCCGGGGCCGGGAAGCTGGTGTGGTTTTCATAATCAACACCGAACTGATAATCGCCGAGTGGCATCCAGACACCCTCGCCGCTCCAGCGGACATGCACCGCCTTGCTTTCAAACGGCATGCGATCAAGGAACGCCTTGCAAGTATGCGGCGCCTTTTCGATTTCGAGAACCGCATCAAAGGTGAAGGGACCGGCGGTAATTTTGATATTGGACATGATGTTTCCTATGAAATCAGGATGACCCAACCCAGCGACAGTGCCAGACTGATCAATGTAACGGGCACGCCAAGGCGCGCATAATCGATAAATGAAATCACCGTTCCGGCCTTTGCGGCCTGTTCAACGGCAATGATATTGGCAACCGAACCAACAATCAGGAAGTTGCCCGACAATGTCGAAAAAATCGCCAGCGCATGCAACATTTCCGTGCTCCATTCCGGACCGAGTGAGAGCAACATCATCACCAGCGGCACATTGCCAATCGTATTGGACCCGGCCAGCGACACCCCGGCCAGAACACCCGGATGATGGATTTGCAACGTGATCAGGACATCGCGAAACAGGCTGGCAATCACGTCATTTTGCGCCATCGCGCCGGTGACGATAAACAACCCGCAAAACAGGGCGAGCAAATGCCAGTCAACCCGCCCCAGAACCTGGTCGGTCGAAAGACGACGGCTGAGCAGCAAGGCCCCCACCACCAGAAGCGACCAAAGCGCACGGTCTTCGACAAAGACAAAAATCGCGATCACGGCGATGGTCGCCAAAACCGCCTTGGTCAGGATGGTTTTATCAAGCGGGCGAACCGGCTGATCAACTGATCGCGCATTTGCATTTGAAATTGCATTTCCACCCGCCGCGGCGGCATGTGTTTCCCCGCGCATCATCGGGCTTCGCAAAATCACGACATAGACGACGCCAAGCGCAAGAATTGCGGGCACAGCACAGGCCAGAACAAAGCCGATAAAATCAAGATTGCCAAACTCGGCAATCATCAGGTTCTGCGGATTACCGATCAGGGTGGCTGCCGATCCGGCATTGGCCGCACACGCCACCGCAATCACATAGGGTTTGGGATCAAGCCCACGCGCAATCACCCCGGCAATCAATACCGGCGTCACCGCCCAGACCACAACATCATTGGTCAGAAATGCCGATAGCACCCCGCACATGACGATCACCCCGGCCATTAACCCGCCCGGTCCGCATTTGAGCGCGGTGATGCGATGCCCGATCCAGTCAAAAAATCCACTTGCCGCATATTGTGACGACAGCACCATCAATGTCAGCAACACCGCAAGGGTGGCAAAATCAATCGACGCCAACGCGCCATCGCGGTCAACCGCCCCACTGATCAGCAAGATCACCGCGCCAAACACCGCAATGCCGGTGCGATTGATCGCAAGCCACGGCCAACGGCCCAGCGCCATGCCGATATAGACCAGAACAAAAACAACGGCGATCAGCCAATTCATAAAATGCCCCCATGACCACGGCGACTGCCGGGTTTCGAATAATGGCTACAGCGCCGCCGGGAAACGGTCAATCGGCTTGATATTCACGTTCCGGTTATGCGCAAATTGCAATGCCCCATACCAAAATGCGTCAACTGAAATTCTTGCAAAGCCTGAATGCGGCCATTTGAGCCATTTTGTGCGCCGCATCACGCGTTCTTCGACGATCCTGCGATTGTTTCAAGACAAAACGGGTGAAAATTTCACTTGCGCGCCAAAAGCAACGGGCGTAAATGCGGACTTGCCCAAAGTCGCACGTGCCTGTGGTGGTCCTGCTTACTGGAACCCGTAGGACTTACTTAAAGCAACGACGGTGTAGGGCTTTTTTGGTCTCAGGTGGCGTCCAAATCCACCGACACTAAAGAGGCACACCATCATTGCCCACGTGCGGAACGGGAACTCCCCATTCCATAGCGAGGCAGACTTAACTTCGCAGTTCCGGTTGGCCCCGGGGCTAAACAGCACGCAAGTAGTCCGCGTCATTGCGCCTCCACCGCGCACACGCATCAGCTATATGCACGCTGCCATATCGTGGAATGGGAGAACGCCCCAATGGCAACTCAGCGTATTATTGATTTTCTCGCACAGAACCGCCCGGAAGGCCCTTGCCTTGTTGTTGACCTCGACGTTGTTCAGCGCAACTACGAGACCTTTACCCGTGCTTTGCCGAGCTCGCGCATTTTCTATGCCGTCAAAGCAAACCCGGCACCGGAAGTTCTGAGCCTGCTTGCCGACCTTGGCAGCAACTTTGACACCGCATCCGTCCCGGAAATCGAAATGGCGATGGCCGCTGGTGCCACCCCGGACCGCATTTCGTTTGGCAACACCATCAAAAAAGAACGCGACATTGCGCGCGCTTTTGAACTCGGTGTGCGCCTTTATGCGGTTGATTGCGTCGAAGAAGTCGAAAAAATTGCCCGTGTCGCACCGGGTGCGCAGGTTTTCTGCCGCATTCTGACCGACGGCGTTGGCGCAGAATGGCCGCTGTCGCGCAAATTCGGTTGCGCGCCAAGCATGGCGCTCGAAGTTCTTCAGCATGCCCATCACATGGGTCTGGATGCCTATGGTGTATCCTTCCACGTCGGGTCGCAGCAGTGCAACCTTGACGCCTGGGACACTGCGCTTTCAGAAGCATCCTCGATCTTCCGTACCTTGGCGGAAAAAGGAATTCACCTTCGCATGGTCAATATGGGCGGGGGTTTCCCTACCCGTTACCTGCGCGACATTCCGGCAACCGAAGCATACGGTGCGGCGATTGTTGATGCGCTTCACAACCACTTTGGCAACCACATGCCCGAAACCATTATCGAACCGGGCCGTGGCATGGTGGGTGATGCCGGCGTGATCAAAGCCGAGGTTGTTCTGATTTCGCGCAAACATGCCGACGATCCGGTGCGCTGGGTTTACCTTGATATCGGTAAATTCGGTGGCCTTGCCGAAACCATGGACGAAGCGATCCGCTATCCGATCACCACGATCCATGATGGCGGCGAAGTTGCCCCGTGCGTTCTGGCTGGTCCGACCTGTGATTCGGCTGACGTGCTGTATGAAAAGACCCCGTATGATCTGCCGGTCTCTTTGACCATCGGTGACGAGGTTCTGATCGAGGCAACCGGTGCCTATACCACCACTTATGCATCTGTGGCGTTCAACGGCTTCTCGCCGCTTGCCGCCTATATCATCTGACCCCATTCGGGAAAGATAGGCCAATGATCACAATTGATCGCGAAGGCGCATATTCGCACATTGAACGCGAAAAGCTGCTTGATCGCGTAATGGGTCAGGCGCGGTTTCAGAAATCGTCTGAAATCCTGCGCCGTAATCGGCTTCCGGCGGACGGTCTTGCGTTTGTCGCCCACGACGGCAAACAAATGATCGGCACCGTCCGGTTGTGGAATGTCAATGCTGGCGATGCAGGGGATGCATTGCTGCTCGGCCCGCTTGCCGTCGACAAGATCTATAGCGGGTCCGGCGTGGGTGCCGGTCTGGTTTATGCCGCCCTCAATGCGGCACAGGCTAGCGGTCACCGTTCGGTTCTTCTGGTGGGGGATCCGGACTACTACGCACGCTTTGGCTTCCATGCGGCCCCCGCAAGCGGGCTTTTGATGCCCGGCCATTTTGATCGTCACCGGTTCCAGGCGGTCCATCTTGGCAACGGCGATGGCTTGAGTGGTTCAACCGGTATGCTGAGTGCAACCGGGGCCATGGTCCACTAAGACATCAAAGCAATACGACAAAAAAATCCCGGCCCGGATTTCCCCGGCCGGGATTTTTGTTTTCAAGTCTTTGCCGATCAGATCAGCAAGTCTTTTCCGACAGCCAACCAATAAACACGCCGTTCTGTTCGAGGCGTTCATGGGCAAAGCATTCGCCGCCGGGATAGGCGCTATTGGCCGGGGTGTAGCGCACAACGTCCTCTCCGGGCAGAATGTTGGTCGTGGTTTCGACCTGTTCGGTATGGGCGGTGCCCATGCCATCAGACGTCACAAGACAATCATAACGCCCGCCATTGCCATTGATGGTGCGGACACCGACCATGCCATGATCCATCGGCCAGGCTTTCAGCACCGACACCAGATCACCCGGGTTTTTGGCAAGGCAGGCCGTGATGGCGGGCATCATGTCATCGAAATAGCGTGTCCAGATGCCATCGCCCTGTCTTTTAAGCTCGGCAACCGAGACCACCGGGAAATCACCCGGTGCAAGGGCCAGGCTTGCGGCCTCGACCGGCATGGATGAAACCGCACAATGGAAATCGCCCGACGGCGTTGTCCAGATTGCATCAGCCCCCTTGCCCCGCAATTCGTACATTTCATTGCCATAACCATATCCGGAACCGGTCGGCATCTGTGCCAGACTGATCGGTTCGCGTCCGCGCATTTCGACAATGGCGCGTTCCGCGTCATGATCAAATGTCACGGCAAACCGGCTTTGGTCATCGCAGATAAACAATTCCGGGCCGGTCATCGGATCCGGGGTGCTGTTAAGCTGGCTTAACATCGCCTCGATCCGGCTGAGCGCCACCTTGCTTTGCGATAATGCACCGCTGATTTCATGTTCATCGGGCTGGCTGGATGTGCCATTGACGGTTTTGGTGCCACTGGAAAAGCGCCCCTGGGCGAAATCAAGTGTCAGGGTGTATTGCAGCGGTGCGTCGCTTTGCTCCCCGCCGTAATTGACCCGTTTGGCGTCTTCGGCAAAGCGCAGCAATTGACCGTTGCGGTAATAAAGTTTGACGTCGCTTGATCCGTAATCACCAAGGTCACGATGTTCATCAACCAGAAGCGGTTCACCGTCCGTCGTGACATAGGCCTTATAGGTCACGGTATGGTCCGATGCGGAATACTGGCCGGGAATGACACGCATGTCGGCCAGTTTGGCCTCGATCGCTGCGATGTCGTCAGGCACATCCGATCCATCGCCGTTACGCGCACCATCGCCCTGAACGCGCGGCACCTGACGAACGACGATATCAACGTCGCTTGGCGCACCACGGGTCAGGACCGGGTAGCTTTGATCGTTGCGAAACAGAAGATCGCCATTGGCATTGACGATTTTGGCTTCGACCGCATAGCTGTGACGCGGCTCGATATCATCAAGATCATAGGGCAGGATGAAAACCATCGGCGGATTTGCCACCGGCTGGCGCAGCGATGCGATTTCCACCGATGGCGCGTCAGCACGCGAGACATCAAGCAACCGCACGACAAGGAAGGTATTATCCGGCGAAAGTGCGATCCGTTCACGGTAACTGACCGATCCGGTAACGCTGTTGCTTGGTGATTGCAGGGCGGCACAGCCCGACAATATTGCGACCACGCCAAAGGCAATAAGCGCCCTTGCCCACATGGTTGCGGCGGTAACAGGTTTCATTTTAACCCCGGCTTGCTCGTATTTTTGGTGATGTGTTCTGCCACCACATAATGGTGACGCCAAACATACTGAAAACCAAGGCCAAAAATGGGCAAATCGCGCCAATTACCCGATTTAGGGCACCCGAGGGGCTGTTTGGCGCGATTTGCACGTAAGGCGATGCAATCCTGACGGAAAATGCCTAGCCGGCAAACGGATGGCACAATTGGCCGGCAACCTCTGTGCGGATCGACAACAGCGCGCCTTCAAGCGGATTGCCATTGTCTTCCAGCCCGACCGCGGCCGAGGTGATATAAAGTGTCTTGAGGTCCGGGCCACCAAACACGCAACTGGTCGGCTGGGTTACCGGCAGTTCGATGATACGATCAACACTGCCATCCGGCGCAAAGCGGATCAGACATCCCCCGCCCCACCGCGCATTCCAGATATAGCCATCGGCATCCATCGCCGAGCCATCCATATTGCCGCGATCCTGTGGGCCAAAGAAGACCTTTGGATTGGATGGCACGCCGGTTTTCATGTCAAAGTCATAGACATTGAGCGTATTGGTGATGGTATCGCCAAAGAACATCTTTGTGCCATCGGCCGACCATAACAGCGTGTTGGAAATCCCGATATTTTCGCCAAAACGCGATGTCTCGCCGTCCGCCATGACACAGTTCAGCGTCCCTGTCGAAATGGTGACTGGCAGGTCTTCACCGTTCGGCCCGATATTGTTTTGCATGGTCCCGATCCAGAACCGGCCCATCGGATCGACCCGGCTTTCATTTGATCGGTTGCCCGGATGATCGCCATCGGGGGCGACAAACGGGGTGGTTTTGCCACTGTCGGGATCAAGAAAGGCCAACCCGTCGGCAAGGGCTACCAGAAGCCCGCCCTTTTGCCGTGGCACGATGGCAGCGACCGGCTGATCAAATACCCAGCTGCGCGATCCGCCGTCATCCGGGCGGAGCGCATAGGCCGTCTTTCCGACGATATCGACCCAGTACAGAACGCCATTTTCGGCATCCCAATGCGGGCCTTCCCCCAGTGTGCATCGCAGATTTGGCAAAACGGTTTTTACGTTAGACATGGGTTCTCCCTGATCATGGCGCGTCTGTTTTAGCGCCTTGTAATTGTATGACCATTCTTATCGCGGCAAACCGCCCGATGCGATCAAAATTATAAGCTTTCATTGCTACCCGGAATGATGCCCGCTGAAAAGTAATTTTATATGATGATTGGCCGGGTCGCTGTAATTTTCCACAGGCTGCAATCGCAACTCGGTTGCATTTAGAGAAAGTAATTGATAAGCATTCTCAGATTTCACAGCGCGCCTGCTTGCCGCGATCCGGCGATGGCGCAGTTTCCATTTCCCGGCGCATGAGTTTCCGTCCATGTTCGACCTGAAAGACGTCGCTTTCAAAAGTGATGGCAAAAAGCCAAAGACGCTGCTTGAGGACATCACGGTCGGCTTTCCGACCGGGGCGTTCAGCGCGATTGTCGGCCATAACGGATCGGGCAAAAGCACGCTGATCAAGCTTCTGGCGCGCAAAAACAAACCGGCATCCGGGGCCATCGAACTTGACGGGCAAGACCTTGCCGATCATGGCACGCGCGATTTCGCGCGTAAGGTCGCCTACCTTCCGCAAAACCCGGTTGTCCCGCCACATTTGAGTGTGCGCGAACTGGTGGCTTTTGGCCGCTATCCATGGCGCGGGGCGTTTGGGCGGTATCGTGACGAAGACCACGCCAAGATCGATCGGGCGATGGAACTAACCCACGTGACGGAATTTTCCGACCGGCTGGTCGCAAGCCTTTCGGGCGGGGAACGCCAGCGGGTCTGGCTTGCCATGTTGCTAGCCCAGGATGCGCCGGTTTTGTTGCTTGATGAGCCGACCTCGGCCCTTGATGTCGGTCATCAGCGCGACATTTTGCAACTGGTCGCCAACCTTAAGGATCAGAACAATCTGACCGTGATTGCCGTGTTGCATGACATCGACATGGTCGGGCGTTTTGCCGATCACATTCTGGCACTGCGTGGCGGGCGCACCTGTTGGCAGGGCACGCCGCACGATTTCATGAATGGCGATACGCTACGCGACATTTTCCAGACCGATATCGACGTCATCAAACTCAGCAACCCGGACCGCTTCATAAGCTACGTCGCCTAGCTGCTTGCGCACGTCTCCACATCAACAGGGATCAGGGAAATCATGATATCAAAACCTTGGATTGGCAGCATTGCGACGCGCCTTGTACTTGTCGCCGGAACGCTTGGCGCATTTGTTACAACCCAACCCGCGATGGCTGAGGAAACCTTTACCCACGAGTTGGGTGAGATCAGCCTTGATACCCACCCGACCCGCTTTGCGGTTTCCAACTGGGCCCTGACCGAAAGCCTGATCGCGCTGGGCATTGATCCGCTAGCAATCCCCGAGGCCGAAGGATACCGCGCCTGGGTGGTGGAACCGAAACTGCCCGAAAGCTTCACCGACCTTGGCACCCGCCGGGAGCCAAACTTCGAGGCGCTCCGCGATGCCAAGCCGGACGCCATCCTGATCAGCACCGATGTCGCCATGGCATATGAAAAACTGTCTGGCTATGCGCCGACACTCGTTTATTCGATCTATAATACCGGCAGTGACGAACCCGCGATTGACCGGGCCGAGGCGCTTTTGCGCAATGTTGCCAAACTGGCGGGCAAACCCGACGCCGCCGAGGATGTGATTGCATCGGTCAATGCCCGGATTGAGGCCGCCGCCAAGCGCATCCGCGACCATGTCGGCAATGATGCGAAATTCGCTGTTGTCCGCATTCTTGATGAGTCGCATTTCCGCATTCACGGCAAGACATCGCTGTTTGGCTCTGTGCTTGGCCGCATGGGTTTTGCCAATGCCTGGGACGGGGATGTCAATGGCTGGGCGTTTCATAATGGCGATGTGTCCGATCTAGCCAAGATGGGCGATGTACAGTTCGCCTATGTCGAGCCGATTGCACCGACCACGCGCGAAACCCTGTTTAACTCTGCGATCTGGAAAGCCATGCCGTTTGCACGCAATGACCACGTCCATGCCATCCCGGCAAGCTGGACCTTTGGCGGGGTATTGTCCGCGGCACGCTTTGCCGAGTTGCTGGCCGATGCGGTTACGGGCACTGACACCGCCGCAAGCGGTTCATAAGGGACATCTGGAATGAACATCCTTCGCGCGCTTGTTTGTCCGGTTTTGCTGTGTGCTGCCCTGATCAGTGCACATGCGTCAACCGCCATCGCCGATCCGATCGAGATCGAACATGAACGCGGCACTTTGCGCCTCAATACCCCGGCCACGCGGGTCGCGACCATCAACTGGGCCTTTACCGAAAGCGTCATTGCCCTTGGCCTTGATCCGGTCGCCATTGCCGACCCGCAAGATTACGTCGACTGGGTTGCCAAGCCGGACCTTCCAGACAGCTTCGTTGACCTTGGCCAGCGTTCATCGCCCAATCTGGAAGCGCTTCGCGCGGCGAAGCCCGACCTGATCATTTCCGTTCCCGATCTCGGAATGTCGTATGAAAAACTGGCCGCGATTGCGCCGGTTCTGGAATTCAGACTGTTTGATGGCAAGCACCCCGCGTTTGAAACCGCGCGCGAGGTGTTTGGCAAAATCGCCAAGGCCACCGGACGCGAGGAAGAGGCCAAAGCATATCTCGCCGATATTGATCAGGAATTGGTCAAGTATGGCGACCGCATCAAAACCGCCATCGGGCCCGATCAGACAATCAACGTTGTGTTCTTCTTTGATGAAAGCAATGTCGGGATCTTTGCCGATATCTCGCTGCCCGGTTCGGTGATGACGGCAATGGGCGTGCCGGTCGCCTATGACGGGGAGGTCAACAAGTGGGGCTTTGGCCGCGGCGGGCTCGAAATTCTCGCCCCCTATGCCAGGGAAACGCTGGTCTATACCAATCCGGTGCCCGAAATTGTGCTTGATAAGCTTCTGAATTCCCCGATCTGGAAGGTGATGGATTTCACCCGCAACAACCGCGTTTATGAATTGCCGGTGGTCTGGGCCTATGGCGGGGTGCCATCCGCCCTTCGTTTTGCCAAACTCCTGACCGAGACGATTGAAAGCGGCCCGCAACAATGAGCAATGCGGCAGCGCATCGTTCGCGCATCTCAGACACCCCCTCTATTCCCGCCATACTGACCGGCATTCTGGGCTTCCTGACCCTTGCCGTGCTGATAATTGATTTCTGGCCGTATCTTGCCAACGGGAACATCTCGCAGACCCTGTTCAGCCCGGATGCAACCGATTTTGATCAGATCCTGTTTCATTTCAGCACCCTGCCCCGCCTTGCGATGGCTTTTTTATGTGGTGCGGGACTTGCCCTGGCCGGGGCGGCGATCCAGACAGTTTTGCGCAATCCGTTGGCATCACCAACAACCCTTGGCGTCGGAGCCGGTGTTGAGTTTGCCCTGACCCTGTTTGTCCTGCTGGCCCCGGCATCGCTTGCCATGTTTCAGGAGGCCTTTGCCCTTGCCGGGGGTTTGATTGCGCTGGCAGCGGTCTATCTGATTGCCGCCAATCGCGGCAATGCGACGCTGTGGCTTATTCTGGCCGGGATGATCGTCAATCTGCTGTTGCAGTCGGGATCGCAGATCATCTTGCTGTTTAACGAGCAATATCTGCAATCGATCTTCATGTGGGGGGCCGGTGATCTGGCCCAGAATGGCTGGGACGATACGCAGTTTGTCTGGCCGCGTGTGTTGATTGGCATGGTTGCCATTCTGGCCCTGTCGCGCCCGCTTGATCTGCTGGCCCTTGGCGATGACACGGCCGGTTCGCTGGGCGCAAAGGTCACTGTTCTGCGCCTGCTGATCCTTGGGCTTGCCGTTTTCATCACCGCATCGGTCATTTCGGCCGCAGGCATGATCGGATTTGTCGGGCTTGCCATCCCGGCCGCCCTGCGGATTGCCGGTCTTTCGCGGTCCCGCGATTTGATGATCTGTTCGGTCTTCACCGGCGGCTTTGCCCTTGTGGTGATTGATTTTCTGGTGCGCCAATTTAACCAATTTGGCGGCGATCCGTTGCCAACCGGGGCCGCGACCGCGCTATTTGGCGCACCGTTCATCATTTTCATGTTGCGCAAGGCGCGTATCATGCCCGGCAACCAAAACGATGATCAGCATAGCGATCAACAGATCGTCTCGAAAACCGCCCTGTCGATTGCGCTTGCCGTCAGCCTTGTGATTGGAGTTTTGTTCTCACTGTTCATCTCGCTCGACGGCAATGGTTTTGTCGTTCTGGGCTGGCAGGATAGCAGCCTTGATATCCTGATCGGGCGATCAGAACGCACCTTTGCGGCGATGATTTGCGGTGCCGCCCTTGCCGTTTCGGGCACGCTTATTCAGCGCGTCGGGCGCAACCCGCTGGCAAGTCCCGAAATCACCGGCGTCAGTTCGGCAACTGCGCTTGCCATGATCCTTGCATTGGCCGTTTTCGGCTTCGGGCAGCGTGCGGAACTGATGGTAATTGGCGCTGTGGGCGGGATTGCATCGCTTCTGGTGTTACTGGCACTCTGTCGCAAATTCACCCACGCGCCGCATTACATGTTGCTCAATGGCCTTGCCATGACCGCTATTCTGGGCGCGATGGTGCGTATTGTCCTGACCCGAAGCGGGACACAAACATCCATGCTGATGTCGTGGCTGGCAGGCACCACCTATTTCACCAATATGGACGAGGTGATGATTGTTGCCGCTGTCACCGGCGTGCTTCTGGTGGTGGCGATTGCGCTGCGTCGACCGCTTGAACTGGCATCGCTGGGGACGAATCAGTCGATATCACTCGGTCTTGGAATTTCAGGTTTCCAGTTCGCCATGATGCTGCTTGCAGCCATTCTGGCCGCCAGTGCGACCCTTCTGGTCGGTCCGCTCAGCTTCGTTGGGCTGATGGCCCCGCATCTGGCGCGCGTGGCCGGTTATCGCCTTGCGGGCGGGCATTTGCTGGGTGCTGTCCTGATCGGGGTCAATGTGATGATGGTTGCCGAATGGCTGGCGCGCAACATGATCTATCCGGCGCAACTCCCCACCGGCCTGATTGCGGCGCTGATCGGTACCGGATATTTCCTGATCCTTGCGGTTCGCAAACGGTGATCGCAGGCGTCATGGCACTTCATGACGCCTGTTTCAGTTTGATCTGTTGCGTTAGCCGTTTGGCGGGATGTAGTCACCGTCAAACTTCAAAAGATCATCCTTGATGTCATACCAAGCGGGTTTCGATGCCGTATGAATATGTACAGACGGGCGAACTTTCGGATCGTCATCAAGGGCGGACGCCGCCACAACATAAATGTCGCCCGATGACAAATCACCAAGCGACGTGCCGCACTCCTTGCAAAAACAGCGGTCAAACTTCGCGTCCGGCCCCTTATAGCGACCAATGACCTCTTCGCCGGTCAGCATATGAAGATCATCCGCCTTACCAATCACCACGGCGGAAAAAACGCCCGCAGCCTTGCGGCAGCGCGAACAGTGACAATAGCTTAGCGATGATGGTTCGCCGGAAATCTCGAACGTAACCTTGCCGCACAGGCAGCTTCCCTTGATCATTTTTAAATCCTGTTATGTGAGCCCTTCAAAAAGAACATAACATGAACATTTATCATATTCCAACCCCGCATCCGTGTTAAATCCACCCGATCCGTTAGCGGTCCGACGGCGGCCAATCACGGGCAAGGGCAAATGCGGCATCCAGCGTCGCCACATGTCTGACGGGGAATGGCAGCATACGGGCAAAGTTGCTTTGTTCCCGGCCCTCGTCGTCGTGACGGTGAACCGCCCCATCGCCGTGATGGTGCCCTTCATCAACCCGGATCAGGCCCTTGGCAAAGACATTCAACCGATCGCGGTTTTGCTTGAACCAGATGGCGGCCTGTTTGCGGATTTCATGATCCTGATCGGCAAATCCCGACACGCGGAAAATCAGGATGGCGGGATTCCGGCGGTCGGCCAATGCATCAAGAGCCGCGAGATAAGCCCGTCCATCCACATCACTTTGCCGATCAATCATTTCAAACAGGACGATATCCGGGGCCGGGTTGCTTGATCGAAACATACTGGTTTCCTTTACGCACAAGAGCCCGGCGAAAGACCGCCGGGCCGTTGGATGGATCCATCCGATGCAGGTGTTGCCATCAGAATTCGCGGCGATAACCGATGGTAACTGTGCGACCATGCCCGGCAACCGAATAGCCGCGAAGGGCCGTCGCCGCCGGATTTTCATAGCTGCTATCAAGAATGTTCTCGATCCCGAACCGGGCCGTACCGCCCAGCAGCGGGTAGTTCCCAGACAGATTGAAAACCAGGCTCGGCTTGATCTTTTTATCCTCGATCTTGTAACGGCCCGCCGTATAGGTCCCGTCAAACCGCATATTCAGATCACCCCAGACATAGCTGTCGACATAACCGGTAAAGCGGAAGGGCGACGGGATGCGGTTATTGGGCAGCCAGCTATCAAGATCACCGTCTTCGTTGGTGTCATAACGGCCTTCGACATAGGATGCCAACGCCCCGACATAGGTATCGTCCGAAATATCATACTCGCCGGTCAGTTCGGCACCGATGATGCGTTCCTTTTCCTGACTGAGCTTGTTGGTCGCGCTGTCATAGTTATCGCCACGATCATTGGTGCTCATATAGACCGCACCAGTGGTGCGGAAATCAGTTCCATCATAGCGCGCGGCGAGTTCATAGGTCTTGACCTTGGACGCCTCGACATCAATGTCACTGAAATTAAGTGGAACAGACGTGCCAGTTTGTCCTGCGCGGCGCGTATATGCGCCGACATCCGGAACAGAAAAGCCTTCGCTGTAGCTGAGCGATGTATCGAAACGTTCTGTCCAGTGAACCACAGCAGAGGCATTGTAGGTCACGGCATCATAGGTTGTCTTCCCGCCGGTGAAAGCGGCTGGTAGCAGGATTTGCTGCGGAGTTCCGCCGTTGTAGCGCATATAGCTCGGACGGGTGAAATCCTTGACGGTAAGATCGTATTTCTCGTAGCGCACGCCACCGGACAAATCGACATATTCGGTTACTGGTGCCGAAAGCTGGGCAAAGATCGCCTTGCCATCCTGTTCCATCGGCGCACCGATATCACGATTACTCACCGTACGATATTTGACATCATCAAATGTCAGGTCGCCACCCCATGTCAGGGTCAGGCCCTCATAGGCTGCATCAAGACTGGTATCTGTCGAAAGCTTCACACCATATTTGACAGCATCAATAACAGATTGGCCAAGCGGGTCTTCAATCGCCCCATTGCTGGCAAGCGAAACCAGAGCAGGGTTGTAAGTGGCGTGGTATTCGGCGCGCGCGGCCTGCTTGTAGCTGTCATTGTAAAACAGCTTGATGTCACCAGTGCCGACCTTACCAAAATCAAACTCGTAACCGCCGGTGAAATACTGGCTTTCTTCTTCCAATGGCTGACCGGTGTAGGGCGCGTCATAATTGACAGATACCGGATCCGTCGAAAGATCGGAGAAGTATTCGATATCCTGACGGAACCGCACGACTTCCGAGGATAGAAACAGGCGATGGCCTTCGGCAAGCGTGACACCGGCCTTGCCAAAGACATTAAGGTCCTCGGCATTGTCAAACCCGCCCTGCCCGAGCATGGCGTCCGAGGGCACCTGATTGCCATACCCGTCATAGGCATTTCCGGTTTTCGAACCGGTGATGCTGGCCGCCAGATCGACCGCGCCAAAACCACCGCTGCCCGAAAGGGTCAGCGACGGCGAGAAGCTTTCACCGATATCGTCGGTGTAGCTTTTGACATGGCCATCAACGACAAAGACGTTTTTGCCGACTTCACCGGTCTTGGTGATGATGTTGATTGTCGCCCCGGTTGCACCATCCCCGTTCATCGCGTTTGAGCCCGGAATGACTTCGATGCTTTCGACCTGCTGGATGTCGATCATTGAAAGGATGCGGCTGCTGTTACGTAGCGGCGTGTTGCGGGCCACCCCGTCAACAAGGACCTGCACATCGCGGCCCCGGAAGGTTTCGGTGCTCGAGATCAGGCTTTGATCATCAAACATGAAGCCCGGCACATTGTTGCGAATGACATTGGTGATGTCGCTGCTTTTGGCAGATTGGGCTTCGATTTGATCAGGGCCGATCACCACGACCGACGGTGACATGGTGGCAATCGATCTGCGTGAACGGGTGGCGGTCACGACGACTTCGGGCAGGATCACCTGGCCCCTTGCATCGCCGGTGGTGGTTGTGACCGGCTTGATGATGACGCTGTCGTCAGAGACAAATTCAAACCCGTAACCACTGCCCGACAGCAAGCTTTTCAACGCCTCGCGGGCGGACATGTCGGCGGTCAGCGCACCACTTTCGATGCCCGAAAGATCACCCTGCACGACAAGCTGCAAACCGAACAGATCGGCAACCTGATCAAGGGCGGTGCGCAGATCCCCCGCGGCGACCGTTACCGGCTGTGCGGTGTCAGACGCGGTTTGTGCCAAGCCTTGCGGGACCGATGCGATCATCAGTGTGGCAAACAGGGCTGTGCTGCCCAAAAGACGGGACAATCCGAATTTTCTGGTTTCCCCAAAAGTCACGATATTCAAGTTCGAACCCCTTCGCATGAGAATAATAATGCAAATCACTATTATCTTCATGACGAACACCGCCGTGAAATGAGGAGGTGAAATTTTCTATTTTTTTGAAATTATTCTGAACCCGCCCGGAACTGTGCGGTCCGTAAGGCCATAAGCCGCCAGAATGGCACCATAGGCCCCGTCCGGTTTGGTCAGATCGAAGCTGCCCGAAACCGTGATATCGCCCAAGCGCGGATCGCGCACGAAGCTGATACCGTCCATCAAAGGCGAAAGACGGGCAAACAACTCATCAATCGGCATGTCATTGACCACCCAGCGACCATCGCGCCATGCGCCAACCCGATCCAATGCCACCATACCATAATGCATGTCGCCATCCGCATCCTGCCAGGATGCGCGCCCGGCAGTCAGGCGGGCAAGTTTTGCGGTGCGGCTTTCAAGATCGACCGTGCCTTCGGAAACCTCGACCCGGACATGGCCACCCCATTTCGAGGCACTGAATGCCGTGCCGACCGCTGTTGCGGTCAGTTTGTTCAGATGAATACGAAGCGGTCTTGTGCTGTCCTTTGCGACTTCGATGAATACACCGCCTTCAAGGACGTTCAGATCACGGTACTGATCGCCATAGGCCAAGGCAACGCGTGTGCCCGGCTCCATCCAGATGCGTGATCCGTCAGACAGCTCATGAACTTTACCGCCAACACCGGGATTGCTTTCCGCAATCAGATCGGCATCGGGTTGAAACGCGGAATAGCCCCAAAGGCCCACCAGCAACAGAATGGTGAAAATCGCCAGCATCGGGCGGGCGCGGCGTTTGGCGGATCGCATGCCCGGCAGGCGACTGTTGCCGCCTTCCAGCGCGCCTAATCGTTCCAGATCACGCCGGACGGCTTCGCTGTCAAAGCCGGTGTCATGAACTGGTTTGCGCGACCCAGTCGAAAGGTCATCATCGTCTGAAAATTCTGCTGCGGCGATTTCCATGCCCTGCCATGTCTGACGGGCCCGGATCAGACGTGCAGGGTTTTTCGGATCCTCCGCCTGCCAGCGCTCAAAGGCGACTTCCTCAGCCGCAGTTAACTGCACATCATCAAGGCGCACAGCCCAGTAATCTGCAATATCGTCATTGCTTTGGCAGTCGTCGGGATAGCGGAATTCGGTCATGGCAGTGTCGTTACCCGGCTTCTGGCTAATGGTGCTGTTGTATGTTTGACGAACGGGCCGCGTGAAAAAGGATGTTTAATTTTCATGGCGCGCCAGCACCTGTTTGCAATGTCCGAGCGCCTGACGCAAATGCTTTTCCACCATATTGCGACTGATGCCAAGTTGTTCGGCCACTTCCACCGTACTCAGATGATCGCGTTTGCACAGCAAGAACACCTCGCGGCAGCGCGGCGGCAGATCATCAATCGCGCGTCGGATGATCTCAAGCCGCTGGCGATCAGAACTGATCTGTTCGGGGGTAACGGACTGGCTGCCTGCGCCATCGATCTCGCTGATTTCGGCCGGGTCGGTGAATTCAACCGGATTGCGGTTGTTACGACGCAGGGCATCAATTGCCAGATTGGTTGCCATGCGCATCAGAAAGGCCGGGGGATTGGCGATGTCAGCCGGGTCAATATCGCGATGGCGCAGTTGCACATAAAGATCCTGCAACACATCCTGGCTTTCGTCGCGCGCGGGCAGATATTTCTGCACCTGTCGCAACAAACGGTCATGATATTGCTGATAAAGACTATCCCAGGAACGGTCACAGACCGCCATAGCTGCACATCCAGAATTCGATAATGATAACAGTTATCATTTTCATCAATGCTTATAAGCAATCCTGACCATGCGTCAATTCAAAAAGCAGATGGCCTTTTGGCAGGCCACGACAAGCACCTTTTGCCCCTAAATTAGAATTATCTGGACAAGGTTGCATTTTAATAATAATGATAGATTTAGGATTCAACTCCGAATTGCGCGTTTTACACGTAGTAAACGTCGCCAATTTCCAAGTAGGAAAACAAAAATGGCACTAAACATCATATCAAACTATGCAGCCAATGTTGCACATCGCAACCTGTCTGCTTCTGACGCGATGGCGACGCGGTCGCTATCAAAGCTGTCCTCGGGTACGCGCGTTGTCTCTGCGCGCGATGATGCGGCCTCAATGGCAATTGGTGCGCGTTTAAACGCCACCACACAGGCCCTAAAAACGGCCTCCGTCAATGTCGGGCAAGCCAACTCGATGCTGCAAATCGCCGATGGCGGCATGGCAACCATTGATGATGTTCTCGTTCGAATGAAGACCCTGACGGTCCAGGCATCCTCTGGCAACCTGTCCGATACCGAACGCGGCTTCCTCAACGACGAGTTCGTCCAACTGCGTGACGAAATCGACCGGATCGCATCTTCAACCAACTTCAATGGCATTCAATTGCTTGGCGATGGTGGTGACGTTTCGATCAACCTCACACCCGGTGCTGCCAATGCCGCGCTCACACCCGCTTTCGGTTTTGACCGGTTCGCGATCACGGACAACAATTACTGGGCACAGGACGCAGCCGAAGATGGTGTCGACGATAACGGGATTGAGATAAGAATTAACGAAGGTTCCGGCGAGCAGGTCATCATGACTGTACTTACGGCGATTGATGGTGCTATCGAGCGGACCCAGTCAATTGATATCACCGATTTTGCCGCGACCGGCGGATCACGATCCATTGCTGCTGGCGAGAACACGGTGCTCAATTTTGACGAGTTGGGCCTTTCAATTACGGTAAACACCAACTTCTCGGACTCTGTTGATTACGTCAGAGCCGGTACCGCGGGTTCCAATGATTTCGGTTTTAACTCGACCAATACCGATTTCATGGGATCTGGCATAGATACATCCGCTGGTCAGTTCTTCTTCATGGAAGAGGACAAGGGCCAGCAGCTCTCCGACACAATTGAGTTCCAGGTCGGTGGCGGCAACACCGCCAATGATCGTCTTTCGATTAATTTGAGCGCGGTTGACTCTGCGGTACTGGGATCGTCCGGCCTCGGTCAGGAAACGCTCGAAGATCTTGGTGCTAACGCTATTAACACTGCTGCTGGCGCCCAAAACGCAGTCGAAGTCGTAACGCGTGCGATTGACGACTTGCAGCGCGCCCGTGCCGCAATTGGTACCTCCCAGAACCGTCTGGACTTTGCCGCCCAGAACCTTGCATCGACGCAGGAAAACACTGAATCGGCACGTTCCACCCTGCTTGATCTGGATGTTGCCGCCGAAATGACGGCCTTTACATCCAAACAGATTTTGGTTCAGTCCGGTGTTGCCATGCTGGCCCAAGCCAACCAGATGCCGCAAAACCTGCTGCGGTTGCTGCAAGGCTAACGGACCAGATCCGACAAACTTTTTGACGTGCCTACCTGTTGCAACAATGGCCCGAACGAAATTCGTTCGGGCCATTGATTTTAGGCGGATCTAAGATCGAAGACCGAACTTGGATCAGTCTTCAAAATGGCCCTTGGCGGCGAAACCACCGCCCTGATAAATCACTGCCGGGTCATGGCGATCTTCGGGCGGGAAAGCAGCCTCGATCTCGGCACGGAACTGTTCGGAGCTGTCTTGCGGTTTCCAGCCAAGGAAGTCCGCGTGATCGTTGCTCCACCATTTCGATGCGTTGTCCGAAACGCCATACATCACGAGATGGCCGGTCATCGGGGCGTTAAAGATCGCCTTCATCAACGAGATAAAATCGCGCGGGCTCATCCAGGTGGACAGCATCCGGCGATCCTTTGGCTTCTCAAAGCACGAGCCAATGCGCACCGAGACGGTTTCAACATCGAACTTGTCGAAATAATAGCTTGCAATCGCCTCGCCGTAACATTTGGTCACGCCATAGAGGCTATCGGGCCGCTGTTCGGATGTGTCATCAAGCTTGGTCGTGCGCTTGTGAAAACCAATCGCATGGTTGGAGCTGGCAAACATGATGCGCTTGACGCCGTTCTGACGCGCACCTTCATAAAGGTTATAGGTGCCTGCAAGATTGGCCTGAAGCAGGTCATCAAAAGCGGCCTCGATTGAAATACCACCAAGATGAATGATGCCGTCGACATCCTTGGTCAGATCGATCACGGCTGCACGATCCGACAGATCGCATTGCACGACTTCCTCGTTTGGGCCAGCCGGGTCCATTGGGGAAATATCAGACAGGCGAATGACATCGGCATAACCCTTAAGCCCTTCGCGGCAGATCTTGCCAAGGTTTCCACCGGCACCGGTGATCAGCAAACGTTTCATAATTATCCTCTTTGGTATCACTCTTTGCCCGCGATCAGTTACCGCCGAACACAAGGTTCGGAAGCGTCAATGAAATCGCGGGAATATAGGTTGTCAGCAAAAGGGCTGTCAGGATCGCCAGATAAAACGGCCAGATCGTCTGAACGGCCTTTTCGATTTTCACCCCGCCGATTGCGCACCCGACAAACAGGCACGATCCCACAGGCGGTGTACACAGGCCAAGGCCCAAATTCATCATCAAAACCATGCCGAACTGGATCGGATCCATTCCGAACTGCATGGCAAGCGGCAGGAAGATCGGTGTGCAAATCAGAATGAGGGCTGCCATATCCATGATCATGCCGGCAACCAGCAACATGACATTGATCAGCAACAACACCATGATCGGATTATCGGTAATGCCGGTGATCGCATCGGCCAGGGCATCCGGCACCTGATAAAACGCCAGCATGTAACCATAGGCCGACGCACAGCCAACCAGCAGCATCACAAGGGCCGTCGTCTTGGCCGATTGTTTGACCGCAGCAATAAAACCGGCCCAACTCAGCTCACGATAGACCAACCCGGTAATGATCAGCGCATAGGCCACACCAATCGCCCCTGATTCGGTCACGGTGAACACACCGCTCAGGACCCCGCCGACAATGATGACGGCGGTAAAGAAGCCCGGAAGTGCGCGGACCGCCGTACGCCAGACCACTGCCCAACCCGGGAACGGTTCCGCCGGATAGCCGTGCTTGATCGCAACCAGCCAGGTCGCAAGCCCCAGCAGCAGGCACATGATAATGCCCGGCACCACACCGGCCATGAATAGTTTGGAAATCGAAATGCCGCCACCGGCCGCCACCGCATACAGGATCATGTTGTGACTGGGCGGGATCATGATCCCGGCAATTGATGAGGTCACGGTGACATTGACCGCATAGTCCGCGCGGTAGCCTTCCTTTTTCATCACCGGGATCAGGATCGATCCAAGGGCCGACGTATCGGCCACAGCAGAACCGGAAATGCCGCCAAACAGCATCGATGAAAACACATTCACAATGCCAAGACCGCCGCGCCGACTGCCGACAAGGGCGGTCGCAAATTGCACAAGCCTGGTCGCAATCCCGCCGTGAAGCATCAGTTCACCGGCAAAAATAAAGAACGGAATGGCCAGCAGCGAAAAGGCCGAGATCCCCGATCCGATGCGCTGAAACGCAATCAGGGTCGGAAGGCCTTCGACAAAGAACGCGCCAAGGGCGGCAATGCCAAGTGCGATCGCAACGGGCATGCCGATCAGAATACCAATGGCAAACACGCCCAGAAGAATGGTCATGCCCATGTTATTTCACGTCCTCGTTCAGCAAATCATCATGGTAAATGCGGGCCTGGGAAATGGTTTTCCACCGCACCGCAATCTTGAGGATATGAACCACGCTGTAAAACATGATCCCGGCCCCGCATACCGCCATCGGCACGGACCGCAAGCCATCTGAAATATGAATGATCGGCATGGTCTTGGCCCAGTTAAACGCAACCAGATCCATCGCACCGATCAGCATCCAATAGCCAAACCAGGCCGACGCGCCATACCCGATGGCCGCAACAATGGCGGCGATTTTCGGCGGCAATGCATCGCGGAAAAAGGAAACGGAAAGGTGGCTGTTGTCGCGGATGCCAGCAGCTGCGACCGGAAAGGTAATCAGCACAATCAGAATAAGCGAAACCTGTTCGACCCAGGTCGGCGTTTCATTCAGCACATAACGCCCGAACACCAGCCAGGCAAAACTCGGGATCAGTGCGACAAGGGCCAAACCACCAATCAGGTTCAGAACCCCGGCAATCCCGCCGCCCAAGCGATCAATCACATTAACAAAACGAGAAAACATCTACGCGCTACCAGAAACAGATAAACGACGAACATACTAAGCGCAGCCAAAAAGAAGGGCGACGATATTATCGCCGCCCTTCAGATATTTAAGGCCTTATTTCTGCGCGTCCTGGATCGCCTTGACCAGATCGGCAAGATCCGGGTTGGCTTTCAGGAAGTTGTCATAGACCGGCTGCATGGCATCCTGGAAAGCCTGTTTGTCGGCGATCTCGTTGACTTCGATGCCCGCGGCAATGACTTTTTCCTTGGACTGCTCTGCACGATCGGCCCATGCGGCACGCTGTACAGTGACCGATGCTTCAGCTGCTTCGTGGACGATTTTCTTTTCCTCGTCCGACAGGCTGTCATAAAGCGCCTTGTTCATGCACAGGCATTCCGGAAGGATCAGGTGCTGGGTGACGGAATAGTATTTCGCCGCCTCAAAATGGCCGGAGCTGTCATAAGACGGGTAGTTGTTTTCCGCACCGTCAATCACGCCGGTTTTCAGCGACTGATAGACCGAGCTATAAGCCATCGGGGTCGCGTTACCGCCCAGCGCATCAACCATCTGAACATAAAGATCGTTGCTCATGACGCGGAATTTCAAACCGTCAAGGTCCGCCGGGGTATTGATCGGACGCTTGGAGTTATAGAACGAACGCGCACCAGAGTCATACCAGCCCAGCGGCTGCAAGCCCGCTTCGATCAGGCCATCGGCGATCTGCTGACCAGCCGGGCCATCCATAACGTCATGCATCGCATCGACGCTTTTGAAAATGAAAGGCAGCGACACAACGTTGGCTTCGGGGGCAACTTCACCCAGCGGGCCGAGGTTGAAAACAGCCCAATCCAGACCGCCCAGACGAACCTGCTGGATCGCATCAGGCTGATCGCCCAGAACGCCACCATGGTAAACCTTGGCTTCCAGATCACCACCGGACTTTTCATTGATCAGCTTGGCGAATTCTTCCATGCCGGTCGAAACCGGGTATTCCGGCGGATGAATGTTCCAGCCGCGCCATTCCTTGGCCTGCGCACCGGATGCCAGCGCAACCGAGACGGCAGCAGCGGCAATCGTCAGCGTTGTGGTTTTGATAAACTTGTTCATTTCAGGTCCTCCCAGACAATCTGTTGTCTATTTCGTTAAAGCCTTTTGCCCTTTTGGGTCTTGTTCTTATCATTTAATCCTACAATTCAGCACTTGTAAACATAACTGTAAGATTTGTTAACAACTAAGTTGCAAACGGTATCAAATTCCCGATCACCGATTGCAGCTTTAGCGTCCCATTCTGTCTCCCCGGCGGGCGAACCCGCCGGGAAATAACAAGTCATATGTCGCGTTGGCGCCCCGCCATCAGGCAGCGCGAAGTGCCGCGTCGCCGTATGCCTTGCGGATCACGTCGGCGAGCATGTCATGTTCCGCATCGGTCAAATCGGTCAGCGGACTGCGCACCGGGCCAGTATCGCGCCCGATCACGCGCATGCCCGCCTTGACGATGGAAACGGCATAGCCCTTTCCACGATTGCGGATATCAAGGTACGGATAGAAAAATTCGGTCAGTACACGGCTCATCGCGGCGTCATCGTCGCGGCCAAGCGCATCATAGAAATCAAGCGCCTGTTGCGGCAGGAAGTTGAAGATCGCCGATGAATAGGTTGTCACCCCGGCTGCCTTATAGGCCTTGGCAAAAACCTCGGCTGTCGGCATGCCGCCGATATAGGACAGACGATCCCCGATCACGGTACAAACCTTGGTAACCATCTCGATATTGCCATGGCCGTCCTTGAACCCGACCAGGTTCGGGCAAACGTCGCACAGCTTGGCCAAGGTTTCCGCCGTGATGATCGAATTATCGCGGTTATAGACAATCACGCCGATATCGACCGCATCACACACCGCCTTCACGCGGGCAAACAGGCCTTCTTGTTCGGCACCAACCAGATATTGCGGCAGCAGCAAAAGACCATCCGCACCGGCGTCCTCGCAGGCCTTGGCAAGTTCAACTGCCATTGCCGTGCCATATCCGCACCCGGCAATGATCGGGGTATCACCCGCAACTTCCTTGGCCGCACGCACGGTTTCGACCACCTCGGCGGGGGTCAGGGAAAAGAATTCCCCGGTGCCACCGGCGGCAAACAGGGCGGTTGCCGGATATTGCGACAGCCAGCCGACATGCGTGCGATAGGTCGCAAGATCAAGTGCGCCTTCGGCATCAAAAGGCGTCACCGGAAAAGAAAGCAACCCGGCGCCAATCGCCTTTTTCATCTCTAGATAGTGCATCAAGCGTCCCTAATGTCTGAATACGTCAAATAACTATGACGATTCTATAAATTCATCATATTACTTTGTCAAACATAATACTCAGACTTTTTGAAATCGCCATAAACCGCAGAAAACATGGATTTCTTGGTCATTCCGACACTGTACGACTTTGGAATGAATCAGGAAGATCTGGTCGATTTCACCGAATCGCGGCAATTGGTATGATGACTTTGGCAACAAAGCCCGCTAGGCTCTGGCGACCAAATCAATTGCCACAAACAAGAAGACCGGGAATGACTGATATCACCGCCGCCAGCCGCATCCTTGCCGATGCCTTTACCACCCACACCCTGATTGATCCCCTGCCTGCTGACATTGCGCCCAAAACCTTTGAGGAGGCCTATGCCATTCAGGACGCCACCCTTGCCGCGGTCGGCATTGCGCAGGCGGGCTGGAAGCTTGCAGTTGCGACCCGTGCGGCACAGGAGAAGATCGGTGCGGATGGCCCCCTGGTGGGGCCGTTGCTGGATGGGCGTATTCTTGGTGATGGCGCGACGCTGACCACCAAAGACATCCATTTCCCCAATATCGAGGCCGAAATTGCCGTCGTCATGGACAGCACCCCTGCCCCGGATGCGACATCAAGCGATATCCTTGATCACATCAAAAGCATGCATCTGGCAATCGAGATTGCCGATCGCCGCTATCACGAAAAACAGGACCCGATCCAGACTTTGGCGGACCTGAATTCGACCAGTCACTTCATCCTGGGTGCTGAAATTGACGGTTGGCGCGATCTTGGTTTTATCGGCGGCAAAGTCACCACCAAAAGTGACGGTGAAGTCCTTGCCACCAACGATGATCCGGACGCCTGGCCAGAGATTTTTGGCGGGCTTGAATATCTGGTCGGGTTCCTTGCCAAACGCGGCAAAAGCCTTAAGGCAGGTGACGTCATCACCACCGGTGCCTGCGCCCTTCCGACCATTACGCCGCATGGCAAGATCGAGGCGATCTTTGAGGGGCTTGGTACTGTGACGGCTGAAATCAAAAAGGTCTGATCAAACCGATCCCAAAGAAAAAGGGCCATGCAGATTTCCCTGCATGGCCCTTTTTGGTTTTGGCAGTCCTCTTAGCGGGGGTACGCGCGGCGCTCGCTATTTTCGCGGAAAGCTGTGACCGGCACACCGGGCACTTCAACGCGCAGCTTGACCAACTTCCCGGCATGCGGGAATTCAGCGCGTTTTTCAGGGCTATAGCCTTCCTGATGGCTGGTGACATACAGCGTCTTCATGTCCGGCCCGCCGAAACACGGCATGGTCGGATTGGGCATTGGCATCGGGATCGATTTCAAAAGCGTCCCATCCGGGGCAAAGCGATTAAGGTTGCCCGCCGACACCCCGGCCGACCAATAGCACCCTTCGGCATCCACAGCCCCGCCATCGGGACGGCCAAGCCGATCATCGAGATCAAGGTAACGCGTGCAGTTGGAAATATTGCCCGTGGCAACATCAAAATCCCAGCGATTGACCCACGGCCCGCGTGAGTCCGAGTGATACATTTTCGTCCCGTCAGCGGACCAGGCAATACCGTTGGAAATTTTGAAACCGGTTGCCTTTTCCTCGATCTTGCCATCAGCGGTAATTCGATAGAGCGAGGCAATAGGCATCTTTTCAGGATTGTCATCCATGGTGCCGACCCAGAACGCGCCATCCGGGCCGATCTTGCCATCATTGGTGCGGCTGTTGATCCCGTCTTCAATGCGACACAGCGGGGCGCGCGCGTCGGTTTTCGGATCAAGGAAAAGGATATCCTTGCGCAGGGCCACGATAATGCGGCCCTGATCGGTCAGCCCGAAACAGCCAAGCTCGCTGTCAAAGGTCCATGTTTTGCGCAGGCCTGTGGCAACATCAAGCGCGTGCAGTTTGCAATTAAGGATGTCTGTCCAGTAAAGCCGATTGTTGGCCGCATCCCAATTGGGGCATTCCGCCAAAGTGAAAGTCTCATCACTGAGAATTTCCGGCTGATACATTACACCACCGGTCATCGCACACTCCCAAATTCATATGATTAATTTTTGTTGTGTCTGGTTTGCCAGTCCGGGGCCCTGTTCGTCAACAGCATTTGTGCCCGCCCCTACCCGTATCCGTCAGGCCAGGCAGCACATTTATTTACTTGTCGCGGGCGTGATCGGTGACGCGTTGGCGGGCCTGGTGCAGGTGATAGCGCATCATCAGTTCGGCACTATTGCCATCATGGCCAAGGATCGCATCATAGATCTGGCGGTGTTCAGACAACACCTTTTGCGCACGTTCGGCCGAGCCACCGCGCGTGATATTAAGCGCCACACGCATGGATTTCGACATTACTTCATGCAGGGAATTAAGGATGGTCACGAAAATCTCGTTGCCGCTGGCACGGGCAATCGCCATGTGAAAGGCCAGATCGGCCTTGTCGGCAATATCACCGGCCGACACCCCGTCTTCGAGCAGTTTAAGCGCATTTTCAATTTCGCGATGATGGCGCGGGCTGGCGCGTTCGGCGGCCATGCGGGCCGTTGTGCCCTCGATCGCGGAACGTGCTTCAAAGCAACGCAGAAGCCCCGCGACATCGCTGACACCTCCAAACTCGATCAAGCCTTGTGGCGGGCGTTTTTTAACAAACGACCCAACCCCTTGGCGGGCATAGACCAATCCATCAGATTGCAGTTTGCGCAACGCTTCGCGCACAACCGGACGCGACACGCCAAAGGACGCACAAATTTCATTTTCCGAGGGCAGCTTCGCACCTTCGGCAAGGTTGCCCGAGATGATCTGTTCAAGGATCTGACCATAAAGCTGATCGGCAAGCTTTTCGCGCTTCTGAACCCTTAAAAGCAATTCCGACATCCGTCCCCCGGACTTGTTATCTTGTAAAACTTACTTGTAAGTTTTTATCGATAAACTTCTGGTCGGTAAAGCCTTTGCCGATCTGCCTGCCGTTTCGGATCAATCCACCAGCGAATAGTCGCGGTTGCCCGGTTTGCCGAAAACCTCGTCCTCGTCTACCAAGCCGCTATCAGGTGTTTCATGCAAGGTCGGGATCAGCGTCATGGTCCCGGTCAGCGTCTGGTTGTTATCAAGCACGACAAGATCGCCGAGTTCCTTGAATTCCGGACGGTTATGAACGTTTGGCACGTGCGATACCGGCTCGACACAGAATGTCTTGCCGTCTTCGGGGATATAGAATTGCACGTTTGAAAGGCTGTCGCTTGCCAGCATCTTCACACTGTAACCGGCATCCTGCCAGACCATGTCGGCTTCAAGGTGCCAACCTGCATAATGAGCATCAAGTGCCAGGTTATGGCGGATCATGCGACCATCGGAAAAATCGCGGCCCAGATCAATCACCGTGCGCGCGGTCGGCAGCATATCCTCGTCCGTGGCAAAACTGTCAGAGGCAATAAAGGCGACCGAAACATCTTCGCCACCCGGGAACCAGGGATGCAGGCCAATGCCATAGGGCATCGGTGTTCTGCCCAAATGGCGCACACCGATTTCGATGGTCACATCCCCCTCGGTGACCTTGATTTCCTGCCAGGCGACGTAGACAAAGCCACTTTGCGGGTCGTCATGTTTGTGATTGAAGCGCAGCGTATCAACAGTCGGGCGTTCGATCTGCCACTCGGAAGACCGGCCAAAGCCGTGAATGGCATGCGGGCTGGGTGGGCGGTTGGCAGGGACCTTGACGATACGGCCATCAAATTCGAACTCGGCAAAGGCCAGTCGGTTGGCAAACGGCACCATCGGGAAACAGCCCAAATTTGACGGATTGCCCGATGCAATCGCCTCCGGGGTGACCGGACGCAACAAATTGATAATGCCCTTGCCATCCGGGCGGATCCAGTCAATCCGCGATATCGCCCCACCGTCTGGGACAATCCCGATCTGAAAAGGGCCACTGTTCCAACGGTATTCAGGTTCGCCTTTTTTGGCCATTCCTGTGTGCCTCAAATCCAACCAAAATCATATGATGACTTTACAGAACCACTATCGTTCGATTAATTGAAGATTGTAACTCTGCTGGCGCCAAACAATCCTTAACGCCACACCGCCATTTTTTATCTGGTTGTTTTACACCGGAATTATCGGATACGCAAAATGAACAAGCCACGTGTGTCGGCCGCCCCGCGCAAAGTCTCGCTGACCGAAAAAGTGATCGCCAGCCTGCGCCAAGAGATCGAAAGCGGGCAACGCGAACCCGGAAGCAAATTGCCGACCGAACCGGTTCTGACCGAACAGTTCGGCGTCAGCCGCACCGTGATCCGCGAAGCAATTGCCGCCCTTAAGGCCGACGGGTTGCTGGAACCGCGTCAGGGTGCCGGGGTGTTTGTTCTGTCGCCGCAAACGCGGGCCAATGATAAATCGATCTTTGCGGTTGATTACGCGCAAGTTTCCGACGTTCTGGAAATCCTTGAATTGCGCATGGCGGTCGAGATCGAGGCGGCCGGACTTGCCTGCACGCGAGGCTCTGTCGCGCAGCAAACCAAGATTTACGAGGCGATGGCCAGAATGGAACGCGCCCTTGAAAAGGGCGAGCCGACCGAACAGGCCGATTTCGAATTTCACAGCGCGATTGCGTCCGCCACCAACAATCGCCGCTTTGCCGAGTTCCTCGAACATCTGGGCGATAAAACCATCCCGCGCGCGCAATTGCGCCGCCGCCCGCCAGAGGCCGAAGACCAAAAGGCCTATATGCAGATGATCACCGGTGAACATCGCCGGATTTATGATGCGATTGCCGCACGTGACGAAGATACCGCCCGCAAGGCGATGCGCGATCACCTCAGCCAAAGCCAGACCCGCTATCAGAAACTTCTGACCCAACGGTAAGCTGCGCTATACCGCAATCGCCTGTGCCAACATCGACATGTCGGAAATAACAATGTCAGCACCGGCTTCGTAAAGTCGCTGGCTGGCGGTTTGGGGATCATCGGCATAATGCCCGCCGCCGACAAAACCGATGCATTTCATGCCCGCCGCCCGTGCCGCCGTCACCCCGGCAACAGAATCTTCGATCACGATGGCATCACCCGGGGCATATCCCATAGCATCGGCCGCATGCAGGAAAAGATCCGGGGCCGGTTTGCCGTTTTCAACGAAATCAGCACTATAAACACGCCCGTCAAACCATGGGCCAAGGCCCGTGACCTGCATGGTTTTTTCAAGCCGTTCGACAGAACTGCTTGATGAAATGCAAAAGGCAATATCGCGTGCCTGAAGAACGGTCAGAACGGTTTCGATCCCGTCAATCTTGCTCAGGTCGCGGTCATAGCGGTCAAACAGCATTTTATAGTAATACGGTTTGAATTCCGCACTGACATCGCGGCCGGTTTGGGTTTTGATATATTCAATCGGTGCGGAACTTGATCGTCCGGTAAACCGGTCCGATACGTCGCGCAGACTGAGCGGCGCGTTAAAGTGTTCCAGCACATCGACAAGGGTTGCCAACGAGATCGGTTCGCTATTGACCAGAACGCCGTCACAGTCAAACAGGACAACACGACAGGCGTCAAACAGACCTTGGATCTCTGATGCTGACGTTACGATACCGGCCCCGACATCATCGGTCGGGCCTTGGACATTGTTTCCTCGGGCCATGTTGAACCTGGCTTGTGTGATTTATGTTATCGCTACAGCGTAGCTAAGAGATAAGTTCAGCGTCAACAAAAATGAACATTTGACCAATTAATGAACTTTTGATCAACTCAGGCAAAATTGAGCTCAAAACAGACACAACAACAGCCCAAACAAAAGATCACCCGGCATCGGAGAAATCCCGAAAAGCTAGGGGATATGCGGAGGAGTACCCGATCATGAGTCCCACTTACCCCTGTTTTGTCGGTGTCGATGTCGGCACCGGAAGTGCGCGCGCCGGCGTCTTTGACGCCAATGGCAAATTGCTTGGCAGTGCCGCACACGCGATTGCGATGAACCGGCCAAAGCCCGATTTCGTCGAACAGGATTCTGAAAATATCTGGCAGTCGGTCTGTCAGTCGGTACGTGATGCCATGGCCAAATCCGAAGTCCCCGCGCAAAAGGTCGCCGCCATCGGGTTTGATGCCACCTGCTCGCTTGTGATCCGCGATCAGGATAACAAACCAATGGGTGTCACCCCCGATGGCGCGGACAACTGGGATGTGATTGTCTGGATGGATCACCGGGCCGTCCGCGAGGCCGAGGAATGCACCGCCACCGGCGCCAAGGTGCTGGAATATATTGGCGGCACCATGTCGCCCGAAATGGAAATCCCCAAATTGATGTGGCTGAAACGCCATCACAACACGGCCTGGCAGAAAATGGGTGCTGCCTATGATCTGGCCGATTTCCTGTCATTCCGCGCCACCGGCAGCAACGCCCGGTCCTGCTGCACGGTGACGTGCAAATGGACCTATCTTGCCCATCAGGATCAGCCATGGGATCGCGATTTCCTGAAAGCAATCGACATGGAAGACCTGAATGACAAGATCAACATGCATGACAGTGCGCTTGCGGTTGGGGAACTGATCGGATCCCTTTCCGAACAGGGGGCAGCCGACCTTGGCCTGACCACCGACTGTGTCGTCGGGGCTGGCCTGATTGATGCCCATGCCGGGGCGCTGGGTACACTTGGTGAATATCTTGATGGCAACCTTGATCAGCATTTTGCGATGATCGCGGGGACATCGACCTGCCACATGGCGTTATCGAAAGAACCCCGCTTTATCAAGGGTGTCTGGGGCCCCTATTTTGGGGCGATTGCCCCGAACCTTTGGCTTAATGAAGGCGGACAATCGGCGACCGGTGCGTTGCTCGATCACATCGTTGCCATGCATCCGTTTTCCCATGACATGGGCCGTGATGCCCATAAGCTTGCCGGTGAAAAACTGATGCCGATGATGGCAGAAAAGACCGATCTGGCGCCGCGCCTGCATGTTCTGCCAGATTTCCATGGCAACCGCTCGCCGCTGGCCGACCCCGAAGCCCTTGGCGTGATTTCCGGCCTGACACTGGATCAGAGCGAGGAAAGCTTCCTGAAGCTTTATTGGGCGACTGCTTGCGCGATTGCCTATGGCACGCGTCATATCATCGATGCGATGAATGATACCGGCTATGACATCACCCACATCCACCTGAGCGGCGGGCACACCGCCAGCAAGGTATTGGTGAAACTCTATGCCGATGTCACCGGCTGTACGGTCGTGATGTCTGACTGCGAGGAGCCGGTTCTTCTGGGATCGGCGATGCTGGCCGCAGGTGCCCTTGATGCAAAAGGCGGCCTTGCCCGGGCCGCACGCCAGATGGCAGGCAAGGAAACCGCCCATGCGCCCGACCCGTCAGCCAAGGCAGATCATGATCGCAGATACGCCATTTTCCATCAGATGCACGCCCACCGTCAGAGCCTTGATAGCATGAGCAAAACCTGACTTTTGCCTGCCCAAAAGTTCGATATCTGCGCCGTTCGTGCGAGTTTGGCACGGCGCACCCTATCCAAAAGGCGCTTGACCTTATTGGGGGTTGCGGTCAAAACAAAAGGGCCGATGCAAACGCATCGGCCCTTTCTTTCGCACGCGCAACGGCGGGGTCGGGGGATCATGCAGAAGTTTAAATTCTGCACCGTCACGGCGCGATGCCGTTTAAGGCCAGCCTTTTGATAAGGCTGGCCTTAAATTTTATTCAGCCGGATGTTCGTGGGCAGCCTGGACTTCGCCCTTTTTCTTCCGGTTCTTGGCAAAGGTGCCAACAATCAGAACAAAGAACAGCGGCACAAAGAAGATCGCAAGCACGGTTGCCGCAATCATCCCGCCCATCACACCGGTACCCACGGCCACACGGGCCCCGGCACCGGCACCGGTCGAAATTGCCAGTGGCACGACACCAAGGGTAAAGGCCATCGACGTCATGATGATCGGACGCAGACGCTGGCGGGCGGCCTCGACTGTTGCCTCCAGAAGCCCCATGCCCTGGTCGTAAAGTTCGCGGGCGAACTCGACAATCAGGATGGCGTTCTTGGCCGACAAACCGATCGTCGTCAGGATCGCCACCTGGAAATAGACGTCATCAGGCAGACCACGCAGCATCGCTGCGATCACCGCACCAAGGACACCCAGCGGCACGACCATCATTACCGAAATCGGAATGGCCCAGCTTTCATAAAGCGCTGCCAGACACAGGAAGACGACGATCATCGACAGGGCATACAATGCTGGTCCCTGTTCACCCGCTTCGCGTTCTTCATAGGACAGTCCCTGCCATTCAAGGCCGATACCACCCGGAAGCTTGTTTACCAGTTCCTGCATTGCGTTCATCGCGTCACCCGATGCCACACCCGGGGCGGCAGAGCCCTGAATGTTGAGCGAGGACAGACCGTTGAAGCGTTCCAGACGCGGCGAACCATATGTCCATTCCGACGAAGAGACAGCCGAAATCGGCACCATCTCGCCCATCTGGTTGCGGACATACCAGTAATCCATGTCTTCGGGCATCATGCGGTATTTGGCATCTGCCTGCATATAGACGCGCTTGACCCGGCCATTTTCGATGAAGTCGTTGACGTAGCTTGACCCCCAGGCCGCGGCCAATGTCTGGTTGATGTCAGCAATGCTCACGCCAAGGGCGCTGGCCTTTTCCTGATCAATATTGACGTTTAGCTGCGGGGTATCATTGAGGCCGTTGGGGCGCACACCAACAAGACGCGGGTCCTGTGATGCCATACCCAAAAGCTGGTTACGGGCAGCAATCAGGGCATCGTGACCAATGCCACCGCGGTCAACAAGCTGCAGGTCAAAGCCGTTTGCAGTACCCAGTTCGATAATCGCTGGCGGTGCAAAGGCAAAGACCATGGCTTCGCGGATCTGGGCAAACGCGCCATAGGCACGTCCAATCACCGCATCAACCGATTGATCCGGGCGGGTACGTTCCGACCAGTCTTTCAGGTTCACGAACGCAATACCGGCGTTCTGGCCACTGCCGGCGAACGAGAAGCCGGCAACCGTGAACAGACCATCGATGTTTTCCGCTTCGTTCTCCATGAAGTGTGTTTCAAGCTTCTTGAGAACTTCAACGGTGCGTTCCTGAGACGCGCCAGCCGGAAGCTGGACCATGGCAAACATGATGCCCTGATCTTCTTCTGGCAGGAACGACCCCGGCAGACGGCCAAACAGCGCAATCAGCGCCGCGACAAGAATGCCGTAAACGAACAGATAGCGCCATTTGCGGTTCACGACATGGCCAACACTGCCTTGATAGAAGTTGTTGGTCTTGTCGAACCCGCGGTTAAACCAGCCAAACGGGCCTTTCTTCTTGCTCGGGTCTTCATGACCGGGCTTAAGCATGGTTGCGCAAAGTGCCGGGGTCAGAACAATCGCCACAACCACCGAAAGTGCCATGGCCGAAACGATCGTGACCGAGAACTGGCGATAAATCGCCCCGGTCGACCCGGCAAAGAAGGCCATCGGCACAAACACCGCTGACAGCACCAGGGCAATACCAATCAGCGCACCAGTAATCTGGCCCATCGATTTCCGCGTTGCTTCACGTGGCGGAAGACCGTCTTCGTGCATCACACGTTCGACGTTTTCAACCACAACAATCGCGTCATCGACCAGAAGCCCGATGGCCAGCACCATGGCAAACATGGTCAGCGTGTTGATCGAATAGCCAAAGGCCGCAAGGATCCCGAATGTGCCGAGCAAGACAACCGGCACGGCAATCGTCGGAATAAGCGTTGCCCGCCAGTTCTGCAGGAACAGGAACATCACCAGGAAGACGAGGACAATCGCCTCGAACAGGGTATGGACCACTTCCTCGATCGACACTTCGACAAACGGCGTCGTGTCATAGGGATAGACGATCTCGATGCCTTGCGGGAAGAACGGTTTCAGTTCTGCCAGACGGGCCTTGACCGCATCTGCGGTATCAAGCGCGTTGGCACCGGTGGCAAGGTTGATACCAATACCGGTTGCCGACTGCGCATTGTACCGCCCGACGATGCTATAGCTTTCACCGCCGATCTCGATGCGCGCTACATCACCAAGACGCACCTGCGAGCCATCGGTTTCGACCCTTAGCAGGATGTTGGAGAATTCATCGACCGTCTGAAGTTTGCTTTGCGCGGTGATGGTTGCGTTGATCTGCTGACCGTCAATCGACGGCGCGCCGCCAATCTGACCGGCGGTAACTTCGGTGTTTTGTGCCTCGATGGCATTGTTAACATCCATCACCGTCAGGTTATAGGACAGCATCTTGTTCGGATCGAGCCAGATGCGCATCGCGTGCTGCGCACCAAACACCTGAACCGAACCAACACCGTTCACACGGGCAATCGGGTCCTCCACCGACGAAACGACGAAGTCCGAAAGGTCTTCGGCATCCATCGATCCGTCTGCCGAGACAAAGCCGACAACCATCAGGAACGAGCCACTGGACTTGCTAACCGTAACACCCTGCTGCTGCACTTCTGTCGGAAGGGACGACATGGCAGCCTGCAGTTTGTTCTGAACCTGAACCTGGGCGATGTCCGGATTGGCTTCGGGTTCGAAGGTCAGGGTCACTGTTGCCTGACCGTTCCCCGAAGACGTCGAGGACATATAACGCAGGTAATCAAGCCCGTTCATCTGTTGTTCGATCACCTGGGTGACCGTGTTTTCAACAGTTTGGGCCGATGCCCCCGGATAGGTTGCCTCGATCTCGACCGACGGCGGTGCAATCGACGGATACTGTTCGATTGGCAACTGCCAAAGCGAAAGTCCCCCCGCCAACATGATCACCAGGGCGACAACCCAGGCGAAGACGGGGCGATCAATAAAGAATTTTGCCATTGAATAAGTCCTTATTCGGCGGCTTTGGCGGTTTCAACGGGCTGTGGCGCAACCGGTGCACCCGGTCCGATACGCTGGATGCCATCAACAATGACTTGCGCGCCATCTTCGATACCGGCCGTCACCAGCCAATCCTGTCCCTGCGACTGCTCAATCGTCAGATCCTTGGAGGCAACTTTGCCATCCTCGACGACATAGGCATAAGCCGAGCCATCCGGGCGGCGCATCACCGCTTTTTGCGGCACAAGGAATGCGTCTTCAAGATGGCCCTGACGGACCTGACCGCGCACAAACATACCGGGCAGAAGCGTGCCATCCGGGTTCGGGAACACAACGCGCAACCGTACCGTGCCGGTGGTTTCATTCACCGTCACATCGGAAAACTGCAAGGTGCCCTTGTGCGGATATTCTTCGCCGGTGGCATCAATGATCAGGGAAACCTCGATCTGGCCTTCCTCGATACCCTTGATGCGACCATTGCGGATGGCTTCCTTGATCTTCAGCAACCGGCCACCGGCCTGGGTCACATCGACATAGATCGGATCAAGCTGGGTGATGGTGGTCAGTTTTGCCGACTGATTGGCGGTCACAAGCGCACCTTCGGAATAATCCGACGAACCGATCTGACCGGAAATCGGTGCGGTGACCGTGGTGTAGGCGAGATTAATGCGCGCCTGTTCAAGCTCGGCACGTGCCGCGGCAACCGCTGCCTTGGCCTGTGCTTCGGCGGCAACTGCATCGTCATAGGTTTGCTGGCTGACGGCCTGCGACTTGATCAGCGGGTCATAGCGCGACCGCGTCTTGGTCGTCTGGTCAAGGGTTGCGCGCTGACGGGTCAGTTCGGCCTGGGCTGCATCAACGCGCGCAAGGTAAACTTCCTGATCAATCATATAAAGCTGCTGACCGGCTTCAACAAACGCACCCTCGGTGAAGTTGCGTTCCTTGATAATGCCATCGACCTGCGGGCGGATGTCTGCTTGACGGAAGGCAACGGTACGACCCGGCATTTCCTCAACCAGGTCAACAGTCTGCGCGTTCAGCGTCACGGTACCGACCGGGATCGCCTGTGGCTGTTGCTGGGCGGCTGCCTGTTGGTCGCCTTCGCTCTGCTCGCTGCAGGCGGCTACAAGCACGACAAGCGCTGCCATACCAGCGAATTTCAAACAAGATCGCATGGACAAAATGCTTATTCCTTCTAAGTCCGCGCAAAGCCGTGTGGTGTGCGCTTTGCCATTGCTTTTATAAATACTGTACGGTACAGTACACATTGTGCGCTGCACGATCAAGAGCCAAAAACAGCAGAGCCAAGAAACATGAGTGAAACGCCCGAAAAGCTTGAAAAACAACATTCTCGCGGTACTGCGCGCCGTCGCGCAATGATGGATGCCGCATGGGCGTTATTGCTTGAACGTGGCTTTGCTGGCGTGACCCTCAATGACGTGATTTCAAAATCTGGCGGGTCGCGCACAACCCTGTACGAAGCGTTTGGCGGAAAGGATGGTTTGCTGGCTGCGGTCATGACCGAGCAATGCAAAGAATTCTCAGCCGAACTGCATATTTCACTGGAAACCGATCTCCCTCCCCGTGATGCCCTGACGGACTTCGGCACGAAACTGGCGCAAAAGATTGTAACCGAGGAAGTCGCCCGCTTCACCCAGATTCTGTATTCCGAAGGCCAGCATTTTCTACCCTTGATCGAGAAATTCTTTGAAGTTGGCCCCGACAGCACGCGCAAACACCTTGCCGATTACCTTTCAAGGCAACAAAAGCTTGGCAATATGATCATCGATGATCCGGAACATTCGGCTGAAATGTTTGAATCCATGGTCATCGGAGACTGGCTGTCGCGCATCATGAAACACAATCCGCGCCCGCCAATGACCGATCAACAGATTGCTGAACGTGTTTCCCGCGCGGTTGAGACCTTCCTGTGTGGTGTCGCAACACCACAAGCACGTGACCAGTTCGACTGCGCGGACACATAACCTCCCCCTCCGTTGTCGATGAGTGGCTTTATAGCCAGCCCCTCCTGACAGCATCCTGTCAGTTGCGACCTATCGTGGCGAAAATTCCCGAAGGGTGACCTGCATCACACCTGAATTACTTTGCCCTAACATTACCAAATTTGGGGTAAACTCTGGCCTGCGTTACCAACAGAGGGCGTATTCCCCTTCTGGCAAGCAAAAGGACCCCGTCATGCAGTTGCGAAAGGCACTTACCGGCTTTGGCGTTCTGGCAATTTCGATTGTCGGCCTGACCACGCGTGCCGACGCTATTTCCGTCGAAGATGCCCGCACGGCGCTTGATGCGATCCTGATGCAATCCGGTATTTCCGCGACCGAGGTCGATGCCCGCCCCATCGACGGCGATGCGGTCGAACTGGTTTATGACGCGGTTTCCCTTGATCTCAGCGGCTATTCCAGCCCGCGCCAACTGGCGATGGACGACGTTCTGGTCACGGTGCGCGATACTGATAGTGCCAATCAGGTTGATCTTGATGTCAAACTGCCCACACAGGCGAAAATGCTGGCCGAGGCAACCACGGATCAACGCGACCTGACGCTGCGCAATGCCGGGGGTTATTTGCGCTGGGATACTGCGCGCAATGTGCCGGTTACCTTTGACGGCTTTGCCGATTTTCTGGTCGGGGACGAGCCGGTTTCGCGCAAGCACTGGCTGATCAATGGCCTGATCATTCAATGGTTGCCCGAAATGGCCAAGATCGCCTGGCAGGCGGCCGAGTGGACCGGCCCGAACCGTGAAAAGCGCGGCTCGATCAAATCGGCGAGCTTCACGCTTTATCCTGACAAAGACGGCGCAACCCATCTTGATTATTCCCATGATGGTTTGTGGCTGCCAAGCCTGATCCAGCCGCGCACGGTGCGGGTCAAAAGCAGCAGTACCGGTCTGCCATGGTCTGACGCACAGCCCATTATCGAAAAGGGTTTCCACGACATCCTGACCGGCACCGCCCCGCGCTTTGCCCGTCGCCAGATTGGCGATGCGCTGTGGAAAAAGGCCGCCCAGAACGGTGCCCCGGTCAAGGTTGATGAATTCTATATTGAATCCCGGGGGCTTGAGGCGCTGGGTTCCGGCGAATTCCTGGCACAGGCTGCCGCACGTTATGGCTTTACAGGTGAGTTTGATTTCAGACTTCTGGGGCAGGAAAAACTCGTCGATCTTTTGGGAACGCCAGACAACCCGACCATTCTTGGCGCGCTTGTACCCTTTGCCGTAAACGGCCTTGCCGCCGGACGCCCCGGCCCACAAGGCACGACCGAATATGACGGTCAGTTGCTCCCCGATGGGCGGGTTGTCGTTAACGGTCTTACGGTCTTTCGCACTGCTGACGGCAGCTAGGCCTTTATACCCCGTCCCGACACAACAAAACGGCCGCCCATCATTAAGACGGGCGGCCGCTTCTGTTTAAAGGCTTCGCGTTACCAGCTGTATTTCAGGGTCGCCAGAACCGTGCGGCCATCGCCGTAGTAACGGCTGCCGAATGTATTTGAAGAAACATATTCCCGATCAAGCAGGTTGGTGGCGTTCACGGACAGACTGACGTCATCAGTCACGGCATAGTTGATGGCTGCGTCAAACACGCTGTTTGACGGCAGAGTTTCGGTATTGCCGTCATTGCGCTGACGTTCACCGACAAAACGCACTCCACCGCCAAGGGTCAGATCGCCAAGCGCGCCCTGCCCCGGAATAGTGTAGTCAAGCCAGGCTGAAGCCTGATGCTCGGGTACGTTTGCCGGGCGGTTGCCAATATTTGCCGCCGTCAAGTCATCCTTGATTTCGGCATCAAGGTAGGTATAGGCCAGCGTCATGTTCGTCTGCTCACCCAGCGACATTTTACCTTCAAGCTCAAGCCCGCGGGAATTGATTTCACCGATCTGGTGGTAGGTTCTGGTCGCGGAATTGTACTGCGAAACGTTTTCCTGCGTCAGATCAAATACTGCAGCCGTAAACAGTGCATCGATTGCTTCGGGCTGGTACTTCACACCGATTTCGTACTGCGTGCCTTCCTGCGGTTTCACCCCATCCGGACGCGATGCCAGGCTGGAATAAACCGGTTGGTAGGATTCCGAATAGTTTCCGTAAACCGAAACTTCGTTGGTCGCCTTATAGGTCAGACCAAAACGCGATGTGAATTTGTGATCATCCCGTTCGTCGGTCGTACCGCTGCTAATGGTGTCGGTGTCGCTTTGAACATAATCGAAACGCCCGCCAACGGTCGCGATCCAGTCGTCAGCAATCGTCAACTGTTCCTGGGCATAAAGGCCATAGGCCGCCTGGGTAATTTCGGTATCTGAGGTGAAATCGATATCGATGCACGACATCCCGCAATAGGATGGATTATAGGGATCAATCGGACTTGCCGTACCGTCAAAGCGTCGTTCACGGTTCTGATCGCGGCTATAGTCCAACCCGACAAGCGTCTTGCTGTCGAACATGTCACTGATCGCGGTGTCATATTGGATCTGGTTATCAATGGCAAAACGGTCAAGCTCTCCGTAAATCGCAAAGGCCCAACGGTCACCAAGCGGGGTGGTATCGTTGAGATAAACCGTCTCGTATGTCAGATCGACATGGGTGTAGCGCGCATTCTGACGAAACTCGAGCTTATCATTGATCTGGTGCGACAGCTCATACCCGATATTGGTTTCTTCGGTATCGAAATTGTTGAAATCAGGTTCCCCGAAGAACGCATCACGGCTCGTTTCGATCCCGGCCGGAAAGCCATAACCAAGGCCGCTTTCCCGGTCGCTATAGCTCGTCAGGATGGTCAGTTTGGTATCCAGATTTGGGGTATAGCTAAACGCCGGTGCGACATAGATGCGGTCATCCTGCGAATAGTCCTGCCCGCGCTCGGCATCCTGCCACAAAGCAGTCAGGCGATAGGACCAGTTGCTGTTTTCGCCAACCGGACCCGTCACATCGCCCGCGCCGCGCAGATGATTTTCACCAAAGGTGGTCAGAACTTCGCCGCTGGCCTCATCCTGCGGGCGCTTGGTTGTCATATTGACCAAACCGCCCGGGCCATTCATGCCAAAAAGGCTGGATGTCGACCCCTTAAGCACATCAACCTGCTGCAGGCCATAGGCCTCCGGACGACTGTTGGTAAAATTGTAAATCCGCGATGGCAGCCCGTCACGGTATGCCCCAAGATTCTGCTGCCCGAAACCACGGATACGAACATAGTCATAGCGGACATCCGAACCATATTCGCCCGCCTGCACACCGGCAGTATAGGCCACTGCCTGCTGCAGATCTTGAACGTTACGGGTTTCCATTTCTTTCTGCGTCACCACGGAAACCGCCGATGAATCATCCAAAATGGGCGTATCGGTTTTCGACGCAGTTCGTGAGCGCGATACGACAAAACTGTCGGTGATGGCTTTGGTCGGATCGGCGACTTCTGGCGCATTGGCCTCGACCCGGAGCGTTTCAAGAACTTCCTCGCCTGCACTGCTTGTCACCGCCTCGATCACAACCGTGCCATCACTGGTCACGTCATAATCAAGCCCCGACCCGCGCAGAAGCGCCTCAAGGGCTGTGCTTGCGCGCATCGTGCCATTGATGGTCGGCGCATCAATTCCGCGTGCAAGTGCTCCGTCTACGGTGACCTGCACACCGGCCTGCACGCCAAACTGGGCCAGCGCACTGGTCAGTGACTGGGCCGGAATATCAAATGCATGCTCGGCATCGATCCCGCCCGCACTGACCTGTGCATTTGCGTCAGGTGCAAACAACACGGCCGGCGCCAAGGCGGTTGTCATCATCAAGGCACTGGCTATTACCACAACACGACCACGTTTTTGCAGTCGAGCTGCACCCCCATTGTTCATTTTCTTCTATCTCCGTTTCATGTCCTATGCCTGAAACAAATTGAGAATGCAAACGCTTCTCAATTTCGCATAAAAGACAAAACGGATGCCGGTTCTGTTTTTTCAAAAATTTTTATGGGAAATCATCAGGATGGTTCCAAACCCGCAAAATTCTGCGGATTTGAAAGGCATTATTTTTTCTGATGAGTAAGTTTAAATGGGGGCCGAAATCAGGCCCCCACCGCCATCAGGACTTTGAGACAACCAGAACCCACGGCGTGATTTCACGCACCGTTGCCTTTTGCGCCCGCGCCATGCCGCGCAAGGCCGATACCGGATCATCAAGGCGATAGACCCCTGTGACCGTCTGGGCAGCCAACACCTCATCGGTGATCAGGATGGCGCCATTGAAATAGCGCCGAAGCTGATCAACAACGTCGGATAACGGTTGATCCTGTGCGATCAGCTGGTTCTTGCGCCAGGCGCCAATTTGGCTGGTCGGCGAAGGATGACGGATCACCGTGCCGTCCTGCCCGACCCGGACATTCTGCCCGGCTTCAAGGATTTCAAAAACCGCCGGTACATTGGCGACATTTTCGACCTGCACCCGCCCGTGTTCCACGCCAACCGTCGAAACAGCATTGCCTTCGGAAACATCAAATCCGGTGCCAAGCACCGTGACCATCACCTGATCCGCCCCAACGCGAAACGGCTTTTGCGGATCCGGGGTGACGTCAAAAAACGCCTCGCCATCGAGCAATTCGACAAAGCGTGTTGCCCCGTCAAAATGCACGGTAATCGCACTTTCCGGCGCAAGGGTTACCGTGCTGTTGTCAGAAAGCGTAATGGTGCGCATCTCGCCTGTTGCCGTGACATAATCGGCCTGCATATGGGTTGCGATATCCGGCCCGATGATGGCGGCCAAAAGGGATGCCGCCACCGCCACCCCGCCAAGCCCGATCCCGCGCCAGGACATATTGCCGCGCTTTTGAAACCGGGTTTGCGCCGAGATAACCTTGCCTTCGGCAACGGCCTTTTCGTAATCAATATTCAAAAGCGCCGCGACCGCATCATTCTGCTGACCGTCGACATCACCTTTGTCGCTACCCTCGCGGCGCGCCGCAAGGAACGCCTGCCAATCGGCCGTGCCAGACGGCTTGGCCTTTGCCATCAGATCGGCGGCCTTTTGCGTCGCCTTCCAGGCATCAATGTGGGCTGGGTCCTCGGCACACCAGTCGGCAAACTGTGCTTGCAGTTCCGGGTTTTCCGGATCCTCCTGCAGGCGGATCAACCATTCGGTCGCGGCCTTGCTCGCCTGCTTTTGGACTGGATCGGTTATCTCTGCCATCACCCTATTGCGCCCCCGTTGCACCGATTGGTGCGATCAGGGCGATATAGCCGATATCACGCAACACGTCACCATCTGTGCGGGTTATGGCGCAAAATTCCGCAAGGCCAGACTGTTTAATCGGGCAATGAATGATCCTCATGGCCAGCCACCCAGCCGTTCGCGGCAATGATCAATGCCCTCGGATACAAGCTTATGGGCAAGCGGCACGGAAATATCGAGATAATCGGCAATCTCGCGCAGTTTCGCCCCGCCAACCCGATGCATCTCGCAGGCTATGCGCGTGCGTTCGGGCAATTCGGAAAGGGCTTGCATCAAAATCGCGTATTCATCCTTGTACACCGCAACCGTTTCCGGGTCCGGGCTGTCGGATGCGCGCGTTTGCACGGCCACATCATAATCAGATGCGGCGGTCAGGCTGCTTTCACGAGCAATCTGGCGTTTGCTATCAAGTGCCAGATTGCGCACGATCCGGTAAAGATAGCCGGTGGTATCATCGAGAAACCGCCCCTTGGTCGCCGCATCAAACCGCAACCATGCTTCCTGCACCAGATCTTCGGCCTGCACACGGCTGCCGATGATGCTGCTGGCATAGTTCACAAGTGCGGATCGCTGGCGCATGAACAGTGCCAATGACGTCACATTTGATGTCGCGTTTGAAGCCAATCAGAATGTCCTTTGCACAATGCGGACAAGCCCGGTGCCCGCATGGGATGACACGCTTAACCCAAATGATACTGATTATCAACATCAATAAAGCACCCTATCCATCAGATGATGCTTCGATACGGGGTTGCCTGCACAGCACCACCCCCAAGGCGTGCTTTAGGAAATTCGTTACCTTGGCTTGCTATACAGGCGATTAGAAGACATTCAAAATCGCCATTAGGGAGCCCGCCATGCAGAAAACCAGCCTTGTCATCCTGTTGACCGGTGTCGTGGCCTTGGGCATGTGGGGGATCAGCGATTACATGGCGCACAACGGCGAGGCATATGGCGATGTCGAACGCGGGCAATCGATTGCCGAGCAGACCTGCCTGCGCTGTCACACCAAATTCGAAGGCGATCCCCTGCCCGATCCGACCGTCACCACCGCCCCGGCCCTTGCCAGTTTCGGGCAACGCTGGCCGCTGGAAAACCTTGAAGAAGCCTTGGCCGAGGGCATCACGGTATCGCATGACAACATGACCATGCCCGAATTTTCCTTCACCTCCCAAAGCATCGCTGATCTGCTGAGCTATATGGAAAGCCTGACAAACGAGGCCAACGCAAAGGCTGGCCAATAACAAAGCTGGGATCTTGGTGCCTTTGGTCCGGGTCCAAAGCCCAGACGCGTTCACATGACCGGCCCGCAATTTGCCACCTGTTTCCATTGCCGCGATCCCTGGACTGCCGCCATTTGATGCGGCGCTCACGATTAAGTGATCGCGCAATATTTAATCGTACACGATTTATTATTGCGCTATTTAATTTATCAAGGTATCCACATCTCTATCAGCATTACAGCGCTTCGCGATCCGAAGCCGGTACAAGGAGAGATGAAAATGACCAACCTGAAAAAACTGCTCACCGCCACCGCATTTGGCCTGGGTCTGTTATCCGCGCCCGTCGCCGCCTTTGCAGATAGCAACGCACCGACAAACCGCCCGACCATCGTTCTGATCCATGGCGCCTTTGCCGCCTCCGACAGTTGGGATGGTGTGACCGACATTCTGCTTGCCGACGGCTATCCGGTCGTCAGTGTTGCCAACCCGCTGCGCAGTGTGTCCGGTGATGCCGCCTATGCCCGCGCCGTCATTGATAGCATCGAGGGTGAAACGGTTCTGGTCGGCCATTCATATGGCGGCATGGTCATCAGTGCCGCCGCTGCCGGCGCGGCCAATGTCAAATCACTGGTCTATGTGGCATCCTTTGCCGCCGAACCGGGTGAAACCATTGCCCAACTGGCCGGTCAGTTCCCGGGCAGCACATTGGGTGAAGCACTGGCAGCACCGGTCGCAATCGGCAACGGGATCAATGATCTTTATATTGATCAGGCAAAATTCGGACAGCAATTTGCTGCTGACGTACCGGCGGAAAAGGCCCGCCTGATGGCAGCCGCCCAGCGCCCTGTCACCGACTTTGCGCTCAATGAACCGGCACAGCAGGCCGCATGGAAGGATCTGCCGTCCTATCACATCTTTGGCACTGCCGATAAAAACATCCCGCCAGCAGCCATGACCTTTATGGCAGAACGGGCAGATGCACGTAAAACAGTTGTGGTTAATGATGCCTCGCACGTTGTCATGGTATCCCATCCGCAGGCAGTCGCCGACCTGATCATTGAGGCCGCCCACCCGGAGTAATCCGGGAATATAGACCATCACGGTCGACAGACACCCAAACCAGATCCGGAATCAGCGGGCGGGGAGCAAAACTCCCCGCCCTTGATCATTCATAGCCGGATAAACACCGCACAATCGGTTATCCGTGACTGTGATTGACCAATCTGGCAAAGGCGCCGCGCCAGGCCGGGTCCGGCGCGATGCCAAAGATGTCTTTGAGCGTCTGCGGAATATCGCCAACGCTGAGCGTGTGTTGCTCTTCCTCACCGGTGACCAGCCGGATGGTCAGGCGGTTGTTCAGCAACGTAAAGCGCGCAAACGGGGCAGATCTGGCGACCATCAGGGTCTTGCAAAACCCGCTTTCGGGGTGATCGGATGCGTACCAGTTCATGACCTCGTAATCGATATCCGAAACAGGTGCGATATCGATCTCATGTACCGCCTTCCACACGCCATCACGTTCCAGTTCAACCCGATAGCTGTGCGCGCCCTTGATCACGCGATAGGTGTCATGCGGGGTTGCTTGTGGCGTTGCAATATCGAGCATCAAGGGCGCGGTTGGCACACACCCACCCAAGCCGACATCGGCCAGCCAGGCTTCGCCATCGATCATCACGCGGTTGGCCATGTGGCAGCGCGGACGGGGCATATCATTCGGGCCATAACCCCATAAAACCCGCCCGGCCAGACCTTCGACCTCAAAGCCAAGGCTGCGCAAGACGCGGCGAAACAGGCCGTTTTGCTCAAAACAATAACCACCCCGCCCGTCATGGATCAGCTTCTGATCGACGCGCTCCGGATCAATGCTTATTGGTGTGTCATTGAACACATCAATCGCTTCGAACGGGATGGTTGCCGGATGCAGCGCATGCAGGGTTTGCAACACGTCCAGTGTGGCTTCGCGCGGGCCGTCATAGCCGATCCGGGCGAAATAGGCATCGAGATCCACTTCCTGTTTCGGGCATTTGATCGGGGCGGCCCAACTGGCATTGATCCGGCTTTGCAAAGCGTCATGGTCTGGTGCGACCGGGGCGTTATGGGTGACAGGCTGGTGGCTATTCATCACAAGGCTCCATTCCTTTGACGATGTCTTTTCATCATCGTTTGTTCTCATGAAGCAGGACGATAAAACCTCAACCTATGTTACGGTCAAACGCAAAAAATCGAAAAATTTTAAATCGAATAATCTTCGAATAATATCGGAAATTACGGCCCTACTCACAGTATCAACCCCTCAATGACGGCCCATTCAAGCAACAATTCACCTTTTACACGCACGATATAGAGCTTTTGCGCGACAGATTGCGTCGCCCTGTGATATTTGAGACTCTAAAGAGCGGAAAAACCGAACAAGCCAACGATCGCGATGGCACTGGCCGTGCGCGAACGGGTCTTTGGAAACGTCGCTTATCCATCCATGACGGATCGCAACGGATCCGCGTGCCAGACAGGGAACTAACCATGCGCACTGTTTATGTGAACGGCGAGTTTTTGCCGGAAACCGAAGCAAAGATTTCGATTTTTGACCGATCCTTCCTGTTCGCCGACGGCGTGTATGAAGTGACCTCGGTGCTTGATGGCAAGCTGATTGACTTCATGGGCCACATGAAGCGCCTCGAACGCTCGCTTGCCGAACTCAAGTTCGAATTCAAACCCGATATTGACCAGCTTCTTGAAGCCCACCGTGAACTGGTGAAGCTTAACGACATCACCGAAGGCCTGATTTACCTTCAGGTTTCGCGTGGTTCGGCCGGTGATCGTGATTTCGCAATCGATCCGCAAACGCCGCCGACCATCGTGATGTTCACCCAAAGCAAATCACTGATCAAATCGGCCCTTGCCGAACGCGGTCAGAAAATCATGACCGCCACCGATATCCGCTGGCGCCGGTCTGACATCAAGACCGTGCAGCTGCTATATGCATCGCTTCTGAAAACCGATGCAGCTGCCAAGGGCAAGGATGATGCCTGGATGGTGCTGGATGGCTATGTCACCGAAGGATCGAGCAACAACGCCTATATCGTCACCAAGGACGGCACGATCGTCACCCGCGAACTGTCGACCGACATCCTGCACGGCATCACCCGTGCGGCGGTCCTGAAATGCGCCGAGGAGCTTCAGCTCAAGGTCGAAGAACGCCACTTCACGGTTGAAGAAGCCCAGAATGCGGCAGAGGCCTTCTCGACCTCGGCCTCGGCCTTTGTCTGCCCGGTTGTCGAAATTGATGACAAACCGGTTGGCGATGGCGTTCCGGGCCCGGTCGCCAAGCGCCTGCGCGAGATCTATATCGACGCCAACCGCAAAATGGCGCTCTGATCGGCCTCCAGAAAATCCATCTGATCGTCTCCTCAATGTCGATCAAACTGCGAAACGCCGCCCACTTTCGGGCGGCGTTTTTGCGTTGGGTATCTACGGAAAAAGATCCTACATTGCGGCAAGTTCTTCCTCGGTAAAATCGGCGGAAATGGTGATGTCTTTTCCGGCCTCAAGCTTTGCCAGCCTTTCGGTCAATGCGGCATGAACGCCATCATAGGCATCTGATCCCAGCAACAAACGAAACGGCATTTTCGGTGCATCTGCCGCCGCAATCATCGCATTTATCATGCGATCCGGATCGCCCTTGATCACCCATCCACCGCCAAAGGCGGCTTCCTTGAGGTCATGGGCCGGGGTGCCGTCATAATCACTGATCGGTTCCGGCTGGATGATGGAGCCGATAAACGCGGTGCGTGACGGACCGGGTTCGACCAGCATGAATTCAATGTCAAATGGCGCGACTTCCTTGGCCAGCGATTCAACAAAGCCCTCGATGCCCCATTTGGTCGCGTGATACAGGCTAAAGCCCGGATAGGCGATCTGACCGCCTTCGGACGATACCTGAATGACACGCCCCGATCCTTGCCCACGCAGGTGTGGCAAGGCAGCTCTGATCACAACAATTGATCCCAAAAGGTTGGTATCAATAATCTGGCGCATCTGATCAATGCCGGTTTCCTCGGCCGCCCCCATGATGCCAAAGCCGGCATTGCTGACGATGAAATCAATCCGTCCAAAATCGGCAAAGGCCTTGTCAACGGTCGCCTGCACCGCATCGGGCTCGCTTACATCAAGATAAGCAACACTGAGCCGTTCGCCATATTGTGCGACCAGATCGTCAAGCGACCCTGTGCGTCGTACGGTGGCGATCACACGATCACCACGCGCCAGTACCTTTTCCGTAAGCCCACGACCAAACCCGGACGATGCACCGGTAATTAACCATGTCTTGTCCATGTCAGTTCCTTTCTGTCTTGCTCTGAACATGGGGGGACTATAGAAACCAATGATTGATGCGATAATCTCGCTTAATTCGGATAGGTTAGTGAAAATATGCCAGCAATCAGCCAGCCGACCCTGAATGACATGCGGTTCTTCATCGCCGTTGCCGAACATCGCAGTTTCCGCAAGGCCGCCGATGCGCTGGGTGTTGCGCCCTCCACCCTCAGCCACGCACTGCGCAACATGGAAAGCAACCTTGATATCCGTCTGTTTCATCGCACCACGCGCAGTGTGTCCCTGACCGAGGCGGGCGAACAGCTGCTTGATCGGTTACGCCCGGCACTGCTCAACCTTGAAGAAGCCATGGGCACGGTCGAAAGCTTTCGCACCGGCGGGACGTCGGGCACGGTGCGCATCAACACATCCGACGGGGCCGCACGCCTTTTGACCCGCCATGTGGTTCCGGAAATGCGCAAACAATATCCGGATGTGGCGATTGATCTGGTGACCGAAGGACGGCTTGTTGATATCGTCGCAGGCGGTTTTGATGCCGGGGCACGGCTGGGCGAAGCCGTGCCACTTGATATGGTGGCGGTGCGCTTTGGCCCGCCATTTCGCTTTGTCGCGGTTGCATCGCCAGACTATTTCAAAACCCGTCCACGTCCCATCGTGCCCGATGATTTGCACAGCCATGATTGCATCCGCCATCGCTTTCCCAGCGGCAAGATCTATCACTGGGATTTTGAAAAGCAGGGACAGGAAATCTCGATTGATGTGTCCGGCCCGCTGACGCTCGATCGTCATGATCTGATGGTCGATGTCGCCCGACAGGGGCTTGGCATTGCCTATGTTTCCGAGATTTATGCCGCGCGTGCCATCGCCAATGGTGATCTTGTCACTGTGCTCGATGACTGGTTACCCGAAATTCCGGGGCTTTTCCTGTATTACCCGGATCACCGGCGGGTTCCCCCACCCTTACGCGCCTTTATCGATGTGATGAAATCGCTCGACCCTGCGTTGCGAACCGGATATCTGGAAAGGGATATCTGATTTTGAAAAATGATAAAAACCGGATCAAAACGCGGGGACAGGGGCGATGACGTCCAGCAACACTTCACGCCAGAACAACCTTGCCGGCATCATGACGATGTGTGGCGGGGTGGCAGCGCTGTGTATCAATGATGCGCTGGCCAAAAGCCTGATGGATCATTATTCCCCGATCCAGATCATCTTCCTGCGCAACATCATCGCCCTGCCCTTTGCCTTTTTGGTGGCGCTCAAAATGGGCGGTTCTCGCAGCTTGCGGTCAAGCCGGGTTCACGTGCATTTCATGCGCGGTGTCGTCTGGATTGCCGCCACCGTGATGTTCTTTACCAGCATCCATCACCTTGGCCTTGCCGAAGCCACCGCACTGGCCTTCGTCGCCCCGCTATTTATCACCGCCCTTTCGGCGATTTTCATTGCCCGGGTCGGCTGGCGGCGCTGGCTGGCGGTCAGTGTTGGTTTTCTGGGGGTTCTGGTGATTGTCCGGCCCGGGGCTGCAACGTTTGAGCTGATCTCGCTCCTGCCGATTGCGACCGCGTTTACCTATGCGATCCTGATGCTCAGCGCGCGCTTTGTCGATACGCGCGAAAGCATGTGGACATTGTTGCTCTATCTCAGCCTGACCAGCGCGATCCTGACCAGCATCCCGGTGATCTTTGTCTGGAGCCCGGTCCGGGCGGAGGACATCTGGCTGTTTCTGGCGATTGCGCTATGCGGCTCGCTCGGCATGGCCATGATCACCCAGGCCTTCCGCTTTGCCGAGGCCCCGACGGTGGCACCCTTTGACTACACGGCACTCATCTGGGCAACCGCGCTTGGCTGGATGTTCTGGGGCGAAACGCCCGATGTTCTGACCTTTGTCGGGGCAGCAATCATTACCGCGAGTGGCCTGTTCGTGATCTTCCGCGAAAGCAAGGTGGCGGCGGAAAACTAGTCGCGCAGTTTCACGCCATAGGTCCGCAGCGCACTTTCGCGCATGTCGGCCTCATTCACGTCCTTTTTGAACCGGTAACTGGGTGCCAGGATTTCATTGGCCTTGGTGACCGTCACATCAAACAGGGTCGCCACCCGAAAGGCGTCGCCTGCCATGTTCTGCAAGATGGCCTGGCGATCCTCAAACCCGGCATCACCCCTGCGCATCAGTGTCGCTTCACCATAAAGCTGCCAGCCGCGTTGTGAAAACACATCAACGAAACTGACGCAAACCTGCGGATTGCGCGCGACATTCTGCACCGACTGCGGGGAGGCGATATTGGCGATGATGATGCGGTCATCCCCAAAGCACGCAAAAATTTCCTTGGGACTGACCGACGGCCCGGCATCGGAACTTGTCGCCATCCAGCACAGAACCGAACGATTGGCATAGTCGCGGATGTCATCGGTCAGCATGGCAATCTCCGCCAAAATCAGGGCTGCTGCCTACCAGCAGAAATCCCCCATCGCATAGGTGATATGACGGCCCGTGGCGTTCAAAAGCGCATCAAGCTTCTCGCGTTCCGGAAGCGTACCGCGCGGCGCGTCGAGTTCCTCGGCGTGGATGCCGCCGGTGACAAGTGCAACGTCCAGACCGGCATTGTTCGACCCGGCGATGTCGGTCGAAATGCTGTCGCCGACGACCAGAAGCTTCGCATCCGGGCCCGCATCGAACATCTGCAGGCAGAAGTCATAGGCACTTGCCAGTGGTTTGCCTTCCCAACGGACATTGCCGCCCAGTTCTTCATAGCGTCCGGCAATCGCACCGGCACAGATAATGCGGTTGCCACCGCGGATCACTTCGCGGTCGGGGTTCGGGCACAGCACCGGCAGGTCACGGGCCTTAAGCGCATGGAGCAAGTCTTCGTATTTCGAAACCGGATCATGATCCTCGTTGGGACCCGTGATCAGAACCCAATCGGCATCATCGACCTCGGTGACAATCTCGACATCCTGCTGTTCAAACATCGACATATCGCGCACCGGACCGACCATCAGGACCTTGCGCCCCAGCTTGGCGTACCAGGGATCAGAACGCGCCACGAGCTGGGCATAGGCAACCTCGCCCGATGCCACCGCCGGACCATACAGATCGCGCGCAATGCCCATATCTTCCATCCGGCTGACCACGACCGACGAACGCCGCGGCGCATTGGACAGAAGGGCCACCGGAATGCCGGCTTCCTTAAGGGCGGTCATCGCCGCAATCGAGCTTGGATAGGGTGTCACCCCGTCATGTACCACGCCCCAAAGATCAAGGATCACGGCATCATATTTGCCAATCACCTCGGACAGGCCATTGATCATTTCATAGGAGGCGGTCTTGCTCATGCCGTCCGGGTCCTTGTTTTATTTGTTGTTTGATTTCGAAGCCACAGCCGCCTTGGCAGCGCGCGCCTCATCAACCGGAATGCCCTTGCCCGAAATCTCCGGGAAGGCAGCACCAACCGCATCACTCACATTGGCAAAGCCATCCTTGCGCAGACGTCGTGCAAGGTCTTCCTTGATCTCGGTAACAAGCTCCAAACCGTGATACACCAGCGATGAATAAAGCTGCACCAGCGACGCACCATTAAGGATCTTCTCATAGGCATCCTTGCCCGATGCAATCCCGCCAACCCCGATCAGCGGCACCTTGCCCTCGGTCAAACGGTAAAAATCTGCAAGAACCTTGGTCGAAGGTTCCATCAGTGGCGGGCCGGAAAGGCCACCCTTCTCATCCTGATCATAGGAATTAAGCCCGACCGGCCGGTCAATCGTCGTGTTCGAAACAATCATGCCATCAAGCTTGACCTTGGTCACCACGGCGGCAATGTCGGATTTGTCTTCCTCGGTCAAATCAGGTGCGACCTTAAGCAACACCGGAACCCCCTTGGCAAAGCTGTTGCGCGCCTTGATCACGGCCTTGAGCAGCTTTTCAAGCGGGGCGCGGCCCTGCAAAGCGCGTAGGCCCGGCGTATTGGGCGAGGACACATTGACCACAAGATAATCGGCATAGGGGCCAAGTGCTTCGACCCCCTTGGCGTAATCATCGGCCGCGTCTTCGGAATATTTGTTCTTGCCAAGGTTGGCCCCCAAAACGCCACGCCGTGCGCGTTTGCGCAGGCGTGCGGCCACCAATTGGGCCCCGTCGTTATTGAACCCCATACGGTTGATCACCGCCCGGTCGGAATAAAGCCGGAAAAGGCGCGGTTTGGGGTTACCCGGTTGCGGCAGTGGCGTGACGGAACCGATTTCAACAAAACCAAAGCCATGTGACAGCATCTGGTTGGGGACTTCGGCGTTTTTATCAAAGCCCGCGGCAAGCCCGACCGGATTGGCAAATTTGCGCCCGAACACTTCGGTTTCCAGCATCGGGGTCGCGTCGGTCGCATCATCGGCGCGCGGCACCAGATTGTTTTTCAGTGCCCAGATCGCCAGACCATGCGCGGTCTCGGCATCAATCCAACGGACAATCGGCAAAACCAGTGACTTATACCACCCCACGCGAGACGCTCCGTGCTTGAAAGGACATGCCCTTTTCTTACGCGGCTGGCAGCTTTTGGGCAAGGATCAATGGCATCAAGTGGCGCCATGCGGCCGGTTATTTTCTTATGACCGCTCGATCAACGATCTCAGGCGCTGTACTGCATAAAAACATGTACCGATGTTTTTATCGCCTGGCCACAGATTGACAGCCGCCATTTCCGGAATATCTAGGAGCGACCAAAACAGAAATTCCGATCAAAGGATATCCAATGTCAAAACCCGACATTCTCTTCACACCTTTCAAGCTGAAAACGCTCGATCTTCCCAACCGCATCGTCATGGCGCCGATGACGCGCAACAAGGCCCCCGATGGCATTCCGGGTGCGGCCAATGCCGATTATTACAGCAAGCGCGCCGAAGGCGGCGTTGGCCTGATCCTGTCAGAGGGCACGGTTGTTGGTCGACCGGCATCACGTAATCTTCCGCACATTCCGCTTTTCCATGGCGAGGCCGCCATGGCCGGGTGGAAGGCCGTGGCCGATGCCGTGCATGCCGCCGGTGGCAAAATGGGCCCGCAGATCTGGCATACCGGATCAACCCGCACACCTGATGGCTGGGAACCGGACGCACCGGTCGAAAGCCCGTCGGGTCTGGTCGGCCCGGATGATCCGCGCGGCAATGCCATGACGGAATCTGATATTGCCGATACGATTGCGGCGTTCGCCAAGGCCGCGCTTGATGCCAAGAATGCCGGTTTTGATACCTTTGAAATTCATGGCGCACACGGCTATCTGATCGATCAATTCTTCTGGTCCGGCACCAACCTGCGCACCGATCGCTTTGGCGGCAAGACGATCAAGGAACGTTCGACCTTTGCCCGTGAAGTGGTGACCGCCATGCGCGCCGCCGTCGGCCCGGACTTCCCGATCATCCTGCGTGTCAGCCAGTGGAAACAGCAGGACTTTACCGCCCGCCTTGCTTATACGCCCGATGAAATGACCGATTGGCTCGGCCCGCTGGTCGAGGCCGGTGTGGACATTATCCACGCATCGCAACGCCGTTTCTGGGAACCGGAATTCCCCGAGATTGATGGCGAAAAAGGCCTGAACTTTGCCGGTTGGGCGAAGAAGCTTACCGGGGCGCCGACGATTTCGGTCGGTTCCGTCGGCCTGTCATCCGACTTTATCGGTGCGTTCTCCGGCGAAGCTTCGGAAAAGGCCAGCCTTGATGAGCTGATCAATCGCATGGAAAAGGGCGAGTTTGACCTGATCGCGGTTGGCCGCGCGCTTCTGAGCGACGCCCAGTGGGCCAACAAGGTCAAAAGCGGCGCCTATGACCAGTTAGAAGACTTCAACGCCTCTGCCCTGGCAGAACTCGCCTAAGTTAACACCGATCACAAACACAAAAAACAGCCCGCCGAACCATCGGCGGGCTGTTTGCATATCAGGCGGGGTCGTTGGCTGAATGCCTCAGATGATCTGAAACATCAAAATTACGGTGCCGAGGGTCATGGCAATGGCGGCCAGCATCAAAAGACCGTCACTGACCAAAATCGCCAACCCGAAGGCAGCAATGGCGCTCATGGGGGCGAGTGCGGCAAACGGGACAAGCTCAAACATCGGCATCGACAGCGACAGGATCAGGCACATAAGTGCTGCGATCCGCACGGCAACCCCGCTGATCAGGCTTTCGAACCGCCCACCAAACCAGCGATCCATCCGCTTGGCCACCGGGTCGATCTTTTCAAGCCCTGTGAGGACTTTATCGCCAGAAATCTCACGATCTGCCAAGACGTCGGGTAGCCATAAATGCGTGCGTCCGATGATGATTTGCAGGGAAAACACGGCAACGAGTGCGGCCAGAAAGGTCGGCGCAAAGGGAATCCCGCCAATCGGCGAAACACCAATCAGGCCCGGCACCAACAGAAATGGCCCCTGACTGCGTTGTCCAAGCTCGGCCACAATATCGCCGACCGAAACATGCCGGTCACCTTCCGCACGCTCGCCAATGCGTGCAACAATGTCCTCGACCTTTGCATTCTTTGGCGCCGTCATGACCGGGCCTTTCGGCTATGGATCTGAATGTTATGCATGAAACCACAACGCCTGACGGGCGCGCTTGTTTCCGACGAATTGCGCCAGAACAATGCAGACACGCCGCAACCATGCTGAGATCCCCCGATGCCACAGCTTGATCTCGATAAACTCAAAGCAACCCTTGCCGCGCGAAGCCCCGGCCCGTTTCATTTCCATGAAATCTATGGGCGTGACTGGGGAACGCTTTATATCGGCGACAAGGTCAAACTCGGCCACGCGTTCCTGAATGCCGTGCGCGCCGGGAAGCTTCCCGGCGTGATCGATACCGGCACCAAGAAAGGCGGCGGGCGATTATATCTTTGGAAACCGCGCGGGATTTAAATCCGGATAAAGATCGCATTTACAGCAAAAATGCGCTAAAATCGCACTTTAAAAGATGCTTTAAAGGTGTGGCAATGGATATCACCAAGGACATTCGTCCACTAACCGAGTTCAAACGCGAAACAGCGCAATTCACCAAACGGCTCAAGGAAACGGGTAAACCCGCCTTTCTGACCGTCAATGGCAAGGCAAGCCTCGTCGTAATGGATGCGGGCGCGTGGCAGGAGATGCAAAACCGGCTTGAATACGCCGATAGCGTTGCTGGCATCCGCAGAGGGTTGACCCAGATTGATCAGGGCGAAGGGGAAGACGCCACGGATTTCTTTGCCACGCTTTCCGACCCGGCAGCATAACCTGGCATGAAGCATTACCGGGTGATCATCGCGCCCAACGCGGCGCAGGATATCCGCGAAGCATTTGAATGGTTTCGGATCGAAAACCCGGCCTACGCCAAGACTTGGCGAGACGGCCTGCGTACTGCGATAACAGCTCTTGAAACCTTGCCGTTCAAAAATCCGGTCGCCCCGGAAAGCAAGGAATTTGATGTTAAAATCCGCCAGCTTTTATACGGGCGCGGAACGCCGTGGCGGATCTTCTATAGCGTAAACGATCAACAGGTTTCGATCCTGCATATCCGTCATGGTCGGCAGGATTACTGGCGCCCAACCGATACGGACACCTGATCACAGCACAAATATTTAGCGCAGATCTTTGGGCAGGATGTGAACACCGTTTTCATCAAGGCGAATTTCATCGACCTTGGTCACGTGCTCCACCGACAGAACATCATACAAATGCGGGAACAGCGTGCCGCCACGGGCCGGTTCCCATTTCAGTTTCGCGGCAATCGGCGCCACCGGCACCCGCAGAAGCTTCAAATGGTCCCGCCCGGCATAATGCAGCGCAAGCGTTGCGGCCAGCGTATCCTGGGTCGAGAAATGGATAAAGCCATCGGCAATATCATGGGGCGCACCGTCATATTGTCCGGCGCTGAGGGCTTCTGCCCATTCATCCGAACCCAATACGCGATAGATCATGTCATCAGTTGTATTTGTCATGGCGGGAATTTAGGCAGACACGGGCAAAACGGCAAGCCTATTTCATCTGATCCTTAAGCCAGCCCAAAAGCTGCGCATATCGCTCCGTCCTGGCAAATTCCGGGCTGCAGACCAGCCAATAGGCTGATTTCATCGGCACAGCCTTCCCGACCGGTTTCAAGAACCCTTGCGCGATATCGCCCTCGATCAGAAGCGTTCGGCCAAGCCCGATGCCCATGCCATTGATTGCCGCCTGCAACACCAGATCGGCACGATCAAAGGCCAATGCATTGCTGTGCGCATCAAGCCTCACCCCCGCCTTCGCCGCGTAATAATCCCAACTGAAATCCGTGCCATCACGCTCCCCCACCGCATCCTTGAGTAAGGTAACGTCAAGATCGCCAAGAACATCTTCAAGCCCCCTGCCCACAGCGACATAGCCCGGACGGGCAACCGGCATGATCTCTGCCTTTTTAATCAGTGTTGAATGCAGCCCCGGATAGGGCCCCGCACCAAAACGGATGGCGGCATCAATGGTGCCCCGGGTGAAATCCACTGGCCGGTCATTAACATCAAGCGCCACCTCAAGCCCCGCCTGCTGCGCCGAGGCCAGATTGGGCAGCACCCATTTCATCGCCAGCGCGGATGCCACCGACAGGCGCACCGTGCCCGCGGTCCGGAATTTCTCCAGCCGGTCAAACGCCGCGTCCCAGACATCCACCGTTTCAAGCGCGGCTGCGCACAGCACCTTGCCATATTCGGTCGGGGTGATCTGGCGCGTTGTGCGCGCAAACAGGGCAAAGCCAAGCGCCTCTTCAAGCTGGGTGATCCGGTGACTGACCGCCGATTGATGCACGCCAAGCTTTTCGGCGGCCTTGCTGAAACTGTGTTCGCTGGCAATCGCGGCCAGCACCGGGGCCAGCGGGATCACCCGCGCCATCAGATCGCCCCGTGACATTTCATGAGGTTTCTTCATCTATATATGAGTCCGCAATCCCTGCCAGATCGATTAAAACAGCCTCAACACAGATTTTAGCAGGAATATAGACATGAGTACATCTCAAGAAATACCCCAAACCATCCCGGTGCAGATCGTCAATGCGTTTGTGAAAAACGGAACGGGCGGCAACCCGGCCGGTGTCGTGCTGGATGCCGATCACTATAGCGACGCGCAAAAGCTGTTGATCGCGCAGAAAGTCGGGCTTTCCGAAACCGCCTTTGTCTCGAAATCCGAGAGTTGCGGCATCAAGCTTGATTTCTTTACGCCCACCAAACGCATCGCCCATTGCGGCCATGCCACCATCGCAACCTTTTCCTACCTTGCCGCACTGCAACGCTTTGGCGATGGCGAGACATCAAAGGAAACCGTCGATGGCCCGCGCAAGATCATCCTTGATCACGGCATGGCCTATATGGAGCAACTCGCCCCGACCTACACCCCGGCCAACAGTTGGGTTGATCAGGGTGTAACACTTGATGATGTGCTGAACCCCCTGTCGATCACGTCTAATGACCTCGATGACCGCGCCCGCCCGGTGCTGGTCAATACCGGCAATAACTTCATCGTCATTGCGGTGAAAGACCAGGCGACACTCGCCAACATCACACCCGATCAGGACGCCATCAACACGATCAGCGAGAAGCTGGATCTGATCGGCTATTACATCTTCACCACCGAAACCGACGAAACCGCGATTGACGCCACCACCCGTATGTTCGCCCCGCGCTATGGCATCACCGAGGAAGCCGCCACCGGCATGGCCGCCGGCCCGCTGGCCTGCGTGCTCCATGACCTGCTCGGCATCAAAAAGGACACGTTCCTGATCGCCCAGGGCGCATTCATGACCGAACCGTCACCAAGCGAAATCAGGGTCACGCTGGAGCTTAAAGACGGACGCATCACCGGCCTTCTGGCAGGGGGCAAAGGCAAGGTGATGAAGAGCCTTGAGATCAATATCTAACAACACGCCCTTCCTGGCGCTTCTGCGAACATGCAGGAGCGCCATAACTTTACCCATAAGTAAAAATCACACAGAACAAAGCCTCAAACCGCTCTATCTTACCCATAGGTAAACTTTCCTTTACTTCCACCTCCAATTCGATTAAATTTACTCACAGGTAAATTTGGAGGATGCTGTGCACATCACCCGCATGGATCAGCTTGGCCCGGAAATTCGCAAAACCCGCAAGGCCCTTGGCCTGTCCCAGACCGACCTTGCACTTGCCACGGGCCTGAGCATCAAGTTCCTCAGCCAGCTTGAAACCGGCAAGGCGGATAATCCAAGCTTCGCCAACATCCTTGATATCACCCGCGCGCTTGGCGGTCAGGTCAGGCTGGATTGGTCGGATATACCCACTGAAACCGCCCCCGCCCAAACCGGCGGAGGCCAGACATGACCAAAACCCTTATGGTCCTTGCCAATGGCCGTGATCGGGTTGGCGTTCTGCAATCCGATGCGCGCGGCTATATGTCGTTTGAATATGACCAAGGCTGGCTTTCAAACCCGGCCGCCTATCCGGTTTCGCAAAGCATCCCGCTGTGCGAAGGCACGTTTGACAGCCAAGCCATCGAACCGTTCTTTGACGGGCTTTTGCCCGACAAGAAGGATGTCCGTCGCCAGATCGCAGCACTTTTTGACGTCGCGCCAAGTGACGAATTTGGCATGCTCGAACATATCGGGCGCGATTGCGCCGGGGCCTTGATGCTGGTGCCCGAGGTGCCCGATCACCCATCACTTTCCGCCGATGAACACGCCCCCCGCCTCGCCCCGATCTCAAGCGATGATCTTGCCAAACGCATTGCCGATCTGCCGCAAAGGCCGCTGTTTGTCGACGAGGACGAAGTCGTGCTGTCCCTGGCCGGGATGAATGACAAGGCCGCGGTTTATATTGATCCCGATACGGGGGAAATCTCCCTGCCGATTGGCGGATATCCCAGCACCCATATCCTTAAAATTGATATCGAACGCTTGGCCGATTCCACCCGCACAGAGCATTTCTGCATGAAGCTGGCGCGCAAAATCGGGCTGGATGCCGCACACACCAGAATTCGCATCTATAATGATCGTCCGGTCCTGTTCGTCACCCGCTTTGACCGCGCCTATGCCAGAACATCCGATGGTGTGCGCGTCACCCGCCTGCATCAGGAAGACTTCTGTCAGGCGCTTGGGGTTAATCCCGATGTCAAATATGAAAAGCAGGGCGGACCGGACGTTGCCGCGATGTTTGCACTGACCAGACAGGCCAGCAGCATCCCCGCACGCGACATCCCCAAACTGCTGGGTTTTGTGATTTTCAATTTCCTGATCGGCAACCCGGATGCGCATGCCAAGAACTATTCGCTGATCTATCGCCAACGTCCCGCGAACAGTAAACCAACGACTGTTCAAACGGCCATCAGCCCGCTTTATGACGTCAATAACGGCGCCGCTTTCCGCGATTGCTTCAAAAGCCAGCGCCCCCGCCTCGCTCAGTCCATCGGCGGATGTTTTGATCCGACCGAACTGGATTGGCCCCACTGGGAAGCCCAGGCCCGCATGATCGGAAGCTCCCCCACCGCGCTTCGCAAGGCGTTGCTCACCATGGCAAAGAAACTGCGCGAAACCATTGCCCCGTTGCGTAATGAACTGCGCGACACGGAGGCCGACAGCCCGCGCCTTGACCATATCGTTAACGATGTCTCGAACCGGTGTGAAGCCTGGATCACCAAACTCGGGTGATCGCATGGATGATGATTTCGAGCGCCCGGCGTGTTTCGCGCGACCACAGCCGTCATCGCCGACGCGGCATAGGTGCCAAGCGCCGGAAAGGTCTTGATATCGGCCTGTATTCCGGCCCCGCCCGACGGATCGGTGCCCGCAACCGTCAGAATATTGAAAACCCCGATTACGCCTCCGCCCGATTACACCTCCGCCCGATTACACCGCCGACAGAATATCTGCCGCCTGCTGTGCAACCCATGCAACATCCTGGCTCAACGCAAGCCCGCCCCCGTCCAGATCAGCAACAGGAAACCAGCCCGCTTCAAGCGCATCATCGCCTGCAACCGGTTCTCCACTGGTCCACCGGCATAACATCGCAATCAGGATGAAGTGGTGCTGCAATTGTGCCCCTGCCCCCCGGTCAAAGGCATCCACCGCGGTCAAAACCCGAAGCGCTTCTGCCGATATGCCGGTTTCCTCGCGCAATTCGCGCAACGCGGCCTGTGGCAAAGTTTCACCGGCTTCAATCTTTCCGCCGGGAAATCCCCACATTCCCTGATCCGGCGGATTGGCCCGACGCACCAGCAAGACATGCTGATCACGGATAACAACGGCAATCACCGCCGCAATGGGCCGTACCGGCAACGAAGACGACGATGAGCGGGAAGATAAAGACTGGGAAGATAAAGACTGGGCAGACATAAAGATTGGCCTCGTCCGCTGAGACCGGCAAAGGACAGAACGCAGCAGTCCCGTCCCTTCGCCGGCATGATCCGGATCAGGTTCAAAGGGTCACTGCGCTGCCCATCATTCAAAAACCGGGCCGACAGACTCTCGACCCCCTGTCGGGGCTCCCCTCGGTGCGTCTGCAATCATAACAGGCACCCCATCGAATACAACCTGCGGACATCAAGCGCTTCCGGACCACTCAACATGCCAGCCAAAAGCATCACGGTAATTTCTTATCCGCACGCCGCTTAACCACACTCACGCCCAGAACCCCCAGCGCAATACCCCGGATGGGGCTGGTATTGACCAGGGCGGCGATGATTTCCGAGGGACCGACGCCGACAGCCCCGCCTTGACCTGATCGTTGACGATGTCTCGAACCGGTGTGAAACTTGGATCAGAAAACTCGGGAGATCGCCATGGATGATGAATTCGAACTCCCGCCGGGCATTGGCCCGCATAATGACCGCGAACTGGAATTGATGCTGGCCGGGACAAAGCCGATGGCAATGTTCTCGGACGCCGTCCATGTCAGCGACTATTTCCCCGATGCCGATTTCGCCCCGCACGTCGCCGCAGGCCGGATCATCCGGGTTGAGGAAATCATCCCCCGCCCACCCCATGACATGCGCTACCTCTTCTTCGCCCTGCCCGGCGAGGAATGGCGGATTGAGGGAGCCTTGGGTATGTGCCGCAATCTATGCGCTGGAAATGTAGCCGATCACGACGCAGATTCTGCGCGGATAGGGGAGTTGTTGGGGTATTCGGCGGAAGAAATCACTGCCTTCCTGAGATTTTCAGAACGACACCAAAAAGCATTGTCAACAGAAACGTAATATCAAACTGCACCCAAGCTCAGACTATTGCTCCCAATCGCTTTATTAGCGAAGAGTAATCACTTACGATTTGCAACAGCCCCATAGAACCAGTTTGATTGCTAGAGATGACCAATACTCTTTATCGTTTCAGGCCCATAGAATACATTTTATCATCTGACGACCTCGGATATCAGAAAGATCCGGTAAAGCCTTATGGCTTCGACGAACTCAGAAAAAATCAACTATACCTATCCCCAATGGAAAATCTGAACGACCCAATGGAGGGATATAAGAACCTATATTGGAAGGGCGACAAAGTAATTTGGAATAATTTTTTCAAACACTATGCAATGTGTTTAACGGCTTGCATGTGCCAAGCCACGCTTCACGGCCCTTCCTACAGGGTAACAAGGCAAGATATCCCGATACACCAGTCTCATCGCCGTTCGAACGACGATATAGTAAAGTCAGTAATCACCAGCTTGGCGTCGTGCGAACATGTTCTTGGATATATAGAAGCATTTGCGGAAGCAAAAAGAAAAATCCATAAGAACGAGCTACGCTTCTATTTAAGCACTATAAACATGCACATAACCGACTTTGTGCGCGTAGCATTTGCAGGTTTGGATCCAAGCTTAACGCCAATTGACGCAAGTTTATCTAAAAAGACATTGCTCAGCAAAAGCGCAATATCAAGGTTTCTTAGTATTAGTGAAACCTCTGCAATTGAGGAAAAGAATGCTCAAATATCAGTGAAAGAAAACGAGTTCAAACTTGCGACTATGATCAAATCCGAACCATGGGGGCAAGTGGGAGCAAACATTACCTATGATTTCCCATCTTTGTATCTCGATGCCATCGAAGATCTATTGTATCCGAAAGCGCTAATAGCTTGCCTGTCAGAACGATTCGATAACCCATCCATGTGGTCGCACTACTCCAGAAATCACTCAGGCATTTGCTTACAATTTACCACTGACGGAAAGACCTTTCCCGTGAATACGATTGTAGGAATCGGTGGAACCGCAACAAACACCAAATACGATGTTGGTCTAGTCAATCTCACTTTGCATAAAGTGACATATGACCAAGAATACCCAGAGACCGATTTTTTCAATTCCTTAGGCCAGCTGCCAATACCTACCTTGAATAGTGCATGGCTTTACGATGACGAAGGAAACCGAAGCAGTTGCCTTAACCAGCTCACCAACGATGAAGGCACTTGGCGTCAAAAGTATTGGGAACACCACCCATCTACAGTAACTAAAAAACTATCCGACTGGGAATACGAGAGTGAATTCCGAGCAATTTCCACGTCAGGGTTCAATCAAGACATTGTCTCAAAGAACACCACATATAATTTTGATAACTTGGACGGAATCATCTTCGGCATGCAAACCAAAGATGACTACAAGACAAAAATCATAGAAATAATTAAAGAGAAGTGTGATACGGCGAACAGATCATGCTTCAATTTTTATCAAGCTTATTACAACCCAAAAACCAATAGAGTTGAAAAGGTGAAGCTTGAAAAAATCAGCCAGTTTAAGCTCTGAGGTTTCGTGATTTTTATTCGCTAATAAATCCTTGCAGGGATTTACTTTAGCATCCCCCCATTTTGTCAAATTACGGCGCGAGTTCCACATTACCAATATTGCTCATATTCCTTGAGCAAGAGCGCCGTCGCCATCAAGCCACGGCTTTCCGCAAACTGAATGATCTTGCCTGTCGTAAGAGCCGGGTTTTGATAGCCCGCCCGCATGGTTCTTAACGCGCCAAACGCTGTCTGCTCATGAAGCGTAATGGTATCGGAAATAAACTCATCAGGTGATTTGAGCTCAATCCCGAATTTCACCAATTCATCCGGTGGAAAATCCTTCAGATTGTCGGTCACAAGAACCTGTGCGTTGGTATGAACTGCGGCAGCCAAAACGTGACGGTCATCCGGGTCTGGCAGTGTAACAGCCGGGATGAACGCGTCATATCCGGTCACGCAGGCATCCCGGAACGCCCGCTCCATTGCCGCACGCTGCTTTGTCCCATCCGCCTCACCCTTGGTGATTTTCAGGATCGCACGTTCGGTTTCCTCAAGGATCTCCGGGCTCCAGCGCGGGCGAAAAAGCTCCGCCTCGGCAAGATAAAGCAGCAGGTTCCGCTTGAACACATCGGCCAGAACACAGGCATCAAGAAGTGCTGTAAAATGGTCTGCCCGATAGGTCATTTGCCCTCAATATCCTTTCAAAAGGAGCTCTGCATCCATTTTTGCCAGTTCGGACAAAGCCTCGCGACGCTCTGCGTCCCGGTTTGACTTATAGGCAAACAAATCCTCGGCCTTGATCCGGCGGTGCCGCCCAACGGTGGCATACGGGATGTCACCGGCTTCCAGCAGCTTGATCAGATAGGGCCGCGACACATTCAACAAATCTGCCGCTTGTTGCGTTGTCAAATCTGCCGAAAGCGGGATCATCTGAAATCCCTGACGACTGGACACCAGACGCAGCAACGCCATCAGGCTTTCCGTCAAAGCCGGGCTGAGCGTAATCGTTTCCGGTTTCCCATCACCGGGCATGACGGTCAGCTTGGTATCCTCACCATCCTTGGTCTGCGAAGCAATAATCTGGCGGAGCTGATCGGCAGTCGCACTTTCAATCTGGGTTGGCAATCTACCGCCAAAGTCGTCTTTGCGAATTGCGGACATCTATAACTCTCCAGTTTACGGCATCATCGATGCTGAATGCCAAAGATGATGCGCATAATGCACCCTATGCACCCTATGCACCCTATGCACCTTATACGCCTCACACACTAAACGCAATATTCGAAACAAACGCAATAAACGAAATCACGGGATCTTCTTATCCGCACTCCGCTTAACCACACTCACGCCCAAAACCCCCAACGCAATACCCCAGATCGGGCTGGTATTGACCAGCGCTGCAATGATCGCCGGAGCCTGAAGCGGGGTCAGGATGATGGCAGCCGCAATTGCCCCCATGGTCATGATCCAGGTAAGTGCGACGGCGTAGCCGAAGCTGGGGCGCCAACGGCGTACAAAGGCGTCTTCGCTGGCGACCTCGGCGCGGATGGTGCGGTTGACCGATTTCAGGGTTTCGGTATCGCGCGCCAGTTCGATTTCGGCCATGCGTTCGGTGTGGCGGTTGGCGGCGTTTATTTGTTCCGGTGTAACGTCGCCCTTGGTGACAGCGGTTTCGACCTGTTTGAGGCCGTCGGCGGCGGCTTTGGCAATCGGGTTGTCGATATGATCAAGCCCCGCACCCACCGCCTTCATCAAAAGCGGCAGGCCGATCTGGGCGAGCAATGCAGGAATCATTTTGCACCTCTGGCAATTTTTGAAGCCTTCACGATGGTTGGGATTGTCGGTAAGACGTGGCGAAAAGTAGTGGCGAGAACCGGCGCGCAGCGTACGTGTCAGTACGTGAGCACCGGAAGCGCAGCCAATGCTTCTTTGCAGTCCGTCTTGGCGGCAAGAGCGGCCATCGGATTAACCGATGTTCTTGTAGAACAGGTGATTGCCAATCTCGGCGACCGGCACATGCCCACGCGCCCAGAACGGGTCCACCGCATGGGTGTGATAATGGGTGGCACCCTCGGTTTGATCGCAAAGCTCCCCCGCCACCGCGCGTTTGGCGATGCGTTTGCACAGACGATAGGCCGGGTCACGCGGGCTGAGTGCGAGCAACTTCTTGCGGTTGGGGTCCGCCTTGTTCCAGCAGGAAAACTGTGCCGGTTTCAGGCACACCGATTTGATGTCATTGCCCCACCAATAGCGCCCGCGAGATTGCGCAAACGCCACGCGGTTAAGGATCACCGATGCCACCGCCTCGATCCCGGTAAGCTCTTCGCCGCGTGCCTCGCCATAAAGGGTGCGGGCAAGCACGTCGACCTCGGGCAGTGTATCGGTGTCGGTCACTGACTGTGCGACCGGCTGTGGCGCTGGTCGGGTCAGGGTTTGGCATTCAGTCATAAGCTCAGATCCTTTTTGCTCGGGGGTACAGGCATGTCGAGCTTGGCCTCGATCCGGAGCAAATGGCCGGTCAGGCGTTTTTCGACATCCTTGAGATAGGGGATGGAGACATAGTTGCGCGCGACATCGAGCTTGAAGGCGGCCAACGCATCGCGCAGGTCGGTAATGTCGGTTTCATGGCGCGTGCGTTGGGTTTCTGTGCGGCTGAGAAGCTCGGCACGCATCCGCCAATGCAGCCAGAACAGGCTGGCGACAACGGGAATTTCAACAGCCGTGATCCACCAGATCACATCGACCGTCTGGGTCACAGGCAGGGTCATGGGGGCCTCGATTTTCGGACAAAGAAAAACCCGCAAACCGATGGCTTGCGGGTCAGGTCGCTGGCGCATTCCGCCCGGGGATAACAGTGGCGATATTCCCCGGCCCGAATGATCAGCAAAAATCGTCAGGAAGCGGCATTCAGGGGCGCGCTCAGGCAGCCGGTCCCTTAAGCTTTTCTTCCAGGTCCTGCCAGGCCTCGCCAGAGGCGACAAGGCAGCTCGGGCCGGACGGATAGGTAAACAGGATGGTCCAGGTCTGGCCATCAGGCGCCTTGAGCACCTCGATCACGCCACCATTGGACGTGACGCCGACTGCAACCGGTTCTTCGGAATATTTCGCGCTCAGGCTATCGATCACCTTGGATCGGTCCCCGCAAACGGGGGACGCCGAGGCTTGGGGAATTGTTACTGCAACGGCACCTGCCACCACAGCAATCAAGCTCAGTGTTTTCAACATGGTCAGGCCTCCTGACAGTCAGGTGCGCCCACATGGACGTCTTGTTTTCCTGGACTGCAAAATCAATCAACAAATGATCTTTGGCCGCTTCCTTGTGCCGGCTTCATGGGCCGGGACCCGTCTTTTTCTGGCTTCGAAAACTCACTTTAGTATAGGAAGAAAAATTACTTACTATGCTTTCATATAATAAACGTAGGGAGCAAAGCTGAATTTTCCATGAACATCTCACAAATGTGATACACGGCCCCCGCTAACCATTTGGCATTGTGGGAAAGTTTTTTTCTTCCCTCACGGATTGAAATGGCTCTCGGCTGCGAAAATCCCGCTTTGCCCCCGCCAGTCGGCCCGTCTGACCGGCATATCGACCCGTGGCAAGCGCACCGGATCGTTCAAAATACACCCCGCCACCGCATCAAGCCCGTCATCCGGGCCATTGCCATCGGGATGCCAATCACGCATCTGCGCCACGAACGGGGTTTGCCCGACCGCCCGATGGACATGCAACAAGCCTGCCCCCATCACCGCGCCAAAGGCATCCTCGATCCGGGTGGCTTTGTTGGTGCTTTCATAATGCTCTACGACGCTGGCCGCCCATCCGATTGATTTCAGTTCACGCCGCAGGATATTGGGCAGGAACCGGCCAATGCCATTGGTCTCGACCCGCACAGACGGCAAGTGATGGCGCGCCATGAACCCGGCGACTTGCGCACAAAGCTGGCTGGCCTCATCCTGCCACGGTTTGTCGTCACTTGGCGCCGGATCGCTCGAACTTGATGCCCGCAGCCACGCCATATCGTGCAACCAGTATTCGCCCTGATCACAGATATAAACGCACGCCACCACCGCCCCGTCGCCGCGAAGCGACCCGAAGCTCGGATCAAAGTGACAGGCACTGGCGACCATGGTGCGTCCGCCAAGCTGAAGCGTCATCCGGCCATTGCCATGGGTAATCTCGGCCGCGTCGTCATAGAACCGCAATTTCGCGGGGTCGAGCATCCCGGCCACCGGGGCGACCATTTCAAGCATCATCTGGCTTTGAAACTTGCGTTCGGGTGTGCGGGCCCGCATCGCCGCAATCGCCTGATTGTCAAACCGTTCCGGCCAGTTCGATGTCCCGTCCCTATTGACGATGGGCAGCTCAAAGCGTGAAAACCCGGCCAGAAACGGGGCTGCTTCCCCCACCTCGGACCGGGCTTCACGGGCATAGATCGAATAATAACTGTGCGGTGTGCCGACATAAAGCTGCGCACCGGTCGGGCCCAGCACATAGGCAATCTCGCCAAGCTTTTCGCGCAGTTCGGACCGCTTGTGGGCGGTGTCGCTGTTTTTGGGCACCTCGACATCATCGCAAATCACGATATCGGCCCGTGACCCCGTGATATTGCCGCCGATCCCCACCGCCTGCATGGAGGGATCACGCAACACAGCCGGGCGCGCCACGGTAAATCGCTCGCTGCCCCAATCAATCAGCTTTTCGGGCAACAGTGATGCCATCAGCGGATGGCGCTCCACCACGCGCTTGACGTTGCGCACCATCTTTTTCGCAAGGTCAAGATCGGCCGCAAGCACGAGAATGCGCAAGTCGGCATTCCGATACAGCAACCAGGCACAAAACAACCCGACCAGCGTCGACTTGCCGGAATTGCGAAACGCCATCAAAAGCATCTCGCGCTTGCCCGATTGCCAGCAGTCTTCAAGCCAATCGGCCATCTTGCGATGATGGGCGGGCAGGCTGAGCCCCAACATCTGATCCCAGATCCAGACGAATTCGGCGAAGCGGGCCTCTGCCTTTGGCATTTTCCTCACTCCATCAATTTGGTTGTTGCGGTCTGTCACGTTCGCGTCCGGGCGACGTCAGAGCTGTGTCTGAACACAATGACAACAAGGAGCAACCCGATCATGCAGACCTATCGCAGCATGCGTCTTGGCGGCCTGATGGCAGCCTTTCTTTTCCTGGCACTTGGTCTTTTGCTGGCCCAGCCTGCACACGCCAAGCCGCCATCGGCCTGTGCCCCGACAACGTTTTCACTCAGCGGCAGCAATGTCGACAATCTCTGGAAACAGGTTACCAACAACCAGTGGAGCAAAATGTTGCCCATGAACTGGCAGGATAACGGGTTTCATTTTTACGCAAGGGTCCGTGAACGCGGCCCGGATGCCGGGATCAATACCCCCTCAGACCTTGAATCTGAAATCCGCCGTGGCACGCCTTCTGCCGAGGGCACGCCTAACCGCTGGCAAATCACGCTTCCCGTCACAAGCAGCACTGGTCGTCCCTTAAGAGTGATTTACGACTATTCCGGTGGCAAGAACGCCAAATGCCAATTGGTGACATTGTCCTACTGATCAAAGCGCCCCACCATTTGGAGCATCATCAAATGGTGGGGCATGCCCGGTTCATGGCATCTCATACCCCGTCAAGACTGCGCTTTGCCTCGGCAATCAGCTGATCAACATTGGTCTTGTCCGATGCTGCGTCGTCCACGTCCCCAACCCCCTGCGCCGCCCAGCGCAGCAATTTGATCAAACCATCAAGATGCCCGAGTGCCGCCTTGCACGCCGCCTGATGAGTGTTGAAATCCTTGGCGTCGCGCAAAAGCGCCGCCTGCTGTGCGGCCCGGCGATAGGCATTGCGCACGCGTTTGATATCTCCCGGCAAATCACGCAACAGTTCGGCGCGCACGGCCGCGACTGGATCAGTATTTTCCGGCTCACTCATTGCCTGTCCTTAAACCGTCGAAAGCTCTGAAAGCCGCGCATTGGAAAGCTTTTCGGGCCAATAGGCCAGATTGCGCAGATGCCCGTTCATCGCCTTGTCCGTCCCGCCAAAACTGCCCAGCACGATGTTGGTGAAATTGCGCGGCATGGCAAAGCCATCCGGGGAGGACAGCACCACACCATCCAGCCCGACCGAAACTTCGTCATCATCCCACGCCAATGCGATGCGATGGCGGCTATCCTTGGCAAGCGTGCCGTAAAGCGACTGGGTAACAATGGGTTCACCCCCCTTGCGCAGTGAAATACGCAACTGATCGGCATCGCTGTCATAGCCAAGATCAAGGTGATCATCATTAAGGCTGCTGGCATAAAGCTGCACGATCCGCCAGATACCCGCCCAATCCTTGGCAGTATGGATATCAAACACCAATGTGCCCTGCCCTTGCGCGAACCAGTCGCCGGGATCGAGCCGCACATCATCGGCCGCGCGTGCGGCCGGGATGCCGTTGCTGATGATATCGCTTGTCGGCACCGGCCCGGCTTCAAGCTGCGCATTCCAGATCAGGATTGAGGCCGGAAGCGCGCTGATCGCGGTGCTGATTTTCGGATAGCGGGTTGCACCGGATGCCGGTTCAGCAATCCACACCCGCTGCCAGTTTTCATCCAGCGTAAAGCCGTACGTGGAAGGCCCATCAATGCCACCCAGCGTAATGTCAGCCGTGCCCGAAACAGCGCGCATCCAGATCGCAAAGCAATAGCTGTCACTGGCGACAAGCCCGCCGACATTCTGATAAAGCCCGTCCGCACCCCCAGCAGTACCGGGCAGGTCAAGCTGCATGGCGGTTGTCGTGCCATCGGGTGCGGGGGTCGCACTGCTGCTGACCACCACACCGCTGTTCTTTTCCCAAAGCGCATTGTCAAACGCGGTCGAATAGCGCAGCAAATTACTCGCCGCCCCCTCGATCAACAGGCCCAACCGCCGACCAAGCCCGTCATGATCATAACCCGGTTCATCGTTTGAGCGGATTTCAAGCAGGCCATTTTCGGCGCGGATCAGCTTGGTACTGGCACGCGCGAGCTTCATGCAGGCCGCAAGCGGCTGATAACGCAATCCCATTGGATGCATCTCCGAACAGTGAGTTTTGATGGATGGCGGCGACAGGCCGAGGAACGCCCTAGCCGCCAATGCGATGAATGTGGCACCAGGTCAAAAGATCACTCGCCCCGATTTCGCGCGTTTGGCTATCGCTATGAAGAATGCGCAGGCGCAATCCTGTGCCCGGCGTGGTGCCAATTCGGGCAATACCATTCAGCCGCAAACTGTGCGCCGCGCCGCTGCCCGTGGCGGTGATGTCATTGGCCTGCATATGGCTCGACCAATCGGTGCCATCAAAGCGTTCCAGTGACAATGTGGTAAAGACCGACTGGTCGGTAATCGGCAACCGCACCCCGATATCAACGTGATAGAACCCCGGCGGCAGGCCGGTCACACCATGCACGCCACTGTCATAAAGCCCGTGGCTGTCTTCGATCACCTGATCCCATTCCACCAGAAACGCGCCGCCCGCCGGGATCGACTGGCTATTGGTTCGAAGAAGCTTGATCACCGGGCCGGTTTCATGGATCGGGGCGGCAAACCAGCGCGTGCCATCGCAGATCAGATCGACCATGTCGCCCCGTGTTGGCAGCGGATAAACAGTCACTTCTGCCCCGCCATTGGTCGGGCGGATGACATCCCCGGATGCGGACGTGATATCGACCATCGTGCCATCGCCGTTAAAAACCCGAAAGCGCACGCCATTGCGCGCAAGGGACGCCACCGGCAAGGTCAATTGTGCCCCGCTTGAAAGCCTGACCAAGGATCCGGTTTCGCGGATATCCATGATGCGCGAAACCGGCGCGTCAATCACCGGCATGCGGCGCTCATCCTCCCACGCCAGGACATCCCCACTGCGAAAATCAAGATCGAGCATCGCCGAGGCTGTGGATCGCTCAAACGACGCACGCGCGTTTTCCGCGCGGCTTTCGGCGGCCTCGGCCCGGTTGGCAGCATCCTGCGCCTGACTTGCCTTGCTGCTGGCATAGGCGATGTCATCCCCGCTTGGCCCATTGGCAAGCCCCGTGCCCGCTTCATCCCAGATCAACGCCCGACCGGGTTCAATGACGGGAAGCTCCGCCGATGTCGCGTCCGCTTGATCCGCGCCAAACCGCAACGTGCCCGCAAGTGCCCGGTCGACATCGCCAAGCGCTGCCGTCATGAAATCAAGATCACGCTCCAGCGCATCACCGCGCGGGATCGACATGGCGTCAAAGGCACTCAGACGGCGCAAATGCAATTGCCGGGCAATGGTGATGGTGGTGGCATTTGCAGGCGGATTTTCAAACTGCACGACACCACCCCCGCCCTGATCGGCAGGCGTTAGGGCGATGTGAAAGCCGGTATCGGTTTCCGTTCCATCGATGCTGATCCGCACATCGCCCTCATCAAACACATCAAAATCAAATGGAAAGGTATCGCGCGTACCATCGCCGACAAAGGCGATGGCGGCACGGATCTGATTGGCAAAAACAGCGCCCATAGCGTACTTCCCCCTAAATATGATCAGCCCCAGCCATCACGCTTGGAAAACCAGGCATTCAGCCGTGCGACCGTGTCATCCTGTGAAGATCGCAGAAGCGACTTTTCACGCCAGGCGGCCTGTTGGTTGATGCGACTGCGGTTTCTCGCGGCGGCGTCCACGCTCTGGTTCGCATCCTGCCGGGCGGCTTTTTCGTACCCCGCCAGAACCGCACTGGCCGATCCCGATCCACCGGCCATCAGGCCCGATGCTCCTTGCCTTGCGCGGATGGTGGCCTGACGCCTGCGTAGGTCTTCTTCGCGTTTAGCGGCATCTTCGCGCTCGCGTGCTTCGATCTCGGCCAGATCGGCCTGACGGGCGGCTTCGCTTTGATTGATGCGGGCCTGCGCATCGTTTTGACTGGCTGCCACACGCTGACCGGTTTGCAGCACCGATGCTGCCATCGGCACGATTGATGTAAATCCACCCATCAGTCATTCACCCCCATTTCACTGGCCGCACCGAGCAACAAAAAAGGCCGGGGCAATGCCCCGGCGATGCGCCATAATCCACTTTTAACCGTGCCCCCACTGCCCCGCCGCCAGCCAAGCGCGCGCAGCGTGATATCCCCGCTATACAGCGCGTTTCTATCATCGGGCGATACCGGCAGCGCGACATCGCGTAATCCCCGTCCGGTATCGACGCGAAGCTGCCCGGTTTCCTGCAAACGCAAGGTCACCGAGACCAGCCGCACGGCATTGCCGCCATGCGGGCGACTGCCATCCGATGCGGCCGGCGGCAGGGCATAAATTTCATGGGTAAAGGGCAAGCCGACCTCGATTTCCGGTACGGCCCCAATACTCTCAGGCAACGTAATCGTCCCCCCGGCAACCGAGATATCGCTGGCGATAATGCCATCGTGCCAGACGGAAACATCCAAACCATCCAGCGGATCAAGATTGCCCCAGTGTCGGCGCGGGAGTTCGCCCTCTGCAACCTTTTGGCGGCGATACAGATCAAAGCCGCATTCCGGGTCAAACACGCCGAGGAAATAGCGGCCATCGCGTTCCAGCACGACATAAACCTCCCCGCCCGAGACGGAGACGGATATAAAACGACATCCCGCCACCGATTGCGAAGACCAGGCGGTGATCGCCTCACTGCGGTACAGTGTCAGGGTCGCAAGCGATCCATCACGCATCACCACATGCAAAAGACGCCGGTCCGGATCAAAGGCCTGATCAATAGGATGATTGATCAGATGACGCGACAGCAAGGCAAGGTCGGCCGATCCATAGGCCTGCTCGACATCGGTAAACAGGAATTCGCGGATTTCGCGTCCGCTCCGCCCGGCAAACAGCGTTGCGCCATCGACATTGACCAACGGCACGGTGCGATTACTTTGGCTGCCAATCCGGGTTTGGCGGGTGACCTGCACATTGGCCGGTGTTAACGGATCGCCCGTCACCATCCATTCCGACCCGCTGGTAAAGACCTGCAAATGACGCCCGGCGAAAATGCCGGTAATGGCATTGACCTGATCGGCCAGAAGGGCGAATTCAATCGCCTCGTCATCCAGTCCCTCGCCCAGTTCGAAATTAAACAGATCGCCGGATTTCGACATCCACAGCCGGTTGGGCAGATCGCGCGACCCGCCAATGATCAACCGGTCCTGATGAAAGGTCACGCTGCGTGGCCAACCGCGCACCTCGGAAAAGGCCTGCTCGACAAAATCGACGGTGGTATTGGCATTGGGCAGGGCCTGTTTCAGCGCAATTGTCGCGGTGCGGGTATCAGCAACGCTTTTAATTTCGCCCTCAATCCCCTGAATCCGCCAGAGCGTGCCGAGATGTTCAGGCACGAACAGATCCATATTGGCCGTCACCGTGACCGTGCCGCTGGTGCCCGACGGGGTCAGGGTCGCAGCCGGTTCGACAAACTTGTAATAGGGCTGGCTGGTGCGAAAGTTGGTTTCGCGCCATGCCCACAGGCTGGTTTGCCAACTGCCATCGCCTGTGCGCGTGATCCGCACCGGCTTGGTATCGGGATGCACCACCAAAAGCGTATCGGCACTTTGCGTCCAGTTCAGAAGATCGTGCTGTTCGACCCCGAAGGTTGTTTCAAACCAGATCGTCTCGACCCCGTCCTCAAACACCAGCGCCTCGTTATCGCCAAAAGCCAGCAAATAGGTCTGCTCGGTATTGAATTCGAACTGGATCAAACGCGTCGGCCCCGGCAATTCATCGATCAATCGAATACCGGGACGCCTACGCACCCCACCCGATGGCTCGATAAACACATTGCGCAACCGCGCCGCGCCATTGGCATAGGCACTCAGATCCGACCGCCCCCACAATTCCGGGGCCAGCTCACCGGTCGAAAAGGTGTTCTTCTCCAGAACGCGGCGTGCCATGAGCTCAATTCCTTGCAGAAATCAGGGAAAAATCATCAATCGCGTGCGGGGTCGATTGCTGCGCATCGGCAAGTCTGGCTTCGCGCAACTGATCCTCGGCCCGCTTGAAAAGGTACTCTGCGCGCGTGCTGCTCTCGGTCAGCGGCAGGCAAAATTCCGCTGCCAGCCGCGCCATCAAGGCAAGATCAAACCAGGCCGGAAAGCTGCCCTCCGGCAAGCGTGCGACATAGCTAAGATACGCACTGTCACTTGCGACCAGAACCGCCTGATCACGCAGCTCGAACCGGGCAATCTTGCCCCCGTCATTTTCAAGCGACAGCAAACGGATAAAATCACGCGGCAAGGCAAACAGATGGCTTCCATCCTTGGGCGATATCGCCGCATCCCCGTCCGCCAACCGAGACAACCAGCACCCCCGCCCGGCAAACCGCCACGGATACCCCGCCAGCATCCCGTCGCGCACGCTCGGATACAGCATCCGGGCAATCTCGGCCTCGGCGACGTCTTCCTCAAACGACGAAATCGGCGCCGCCCCGATCATCACCAATGCGCGTGCACACAGCGCGACATCACTTAATGCCATCACATCCCCCCAACAAAAACGGAGCCCGGAAAACCGGGCTCCGCCAAGGTTCTTGTTCGCTGCGATCAGACCTTGATGATGTAATTCACCACCAGGAACGGCTGCATGTTGTTGTGCGGCTGATCGCCGCCCGCATCGGAAACCGAATACCATTCCTGTGAAGTTGGATTCACACCACGCTCTGCTTGCGCACTCATGCCATAGGTTTGAAGATGCGGTGCACCGTATTGATGCGTGTGGTTTGGCATCTCATCAATCGTAAGCTGGTGCGTTTCTTCACCATCAACGGCACCGATCACACGGTCCGTTAGACCATCACCCTGACCGGCACCAATCGGTGCACGACCGCGCAGGTCAGGCAGTTTGAAACTGCCCGCAGCCTGCCCGACACCGTAAGATGTACCAATCGCGGTAAACAGGTCAGCATATTCCGCCGCCAGAAGTTCCGCACCATCACACATCATAAAGCCTTCCGGTGCCACCGAACCGGCAAACGGGAGGATGGTCGCAACCGGTACAGAACCACCGCCAGAACTGCCACCGCCAAACAGGCTTTCAAGCGCCTGCAACAACTGGGTATCATCCATGCGATCGGGAACGATATCCGCCGCCAGAACAACATTGAGAACTTCACTTTCAACCGGACTTAAACACTGCATGTAAATTCTCCAACTTTGGTCAAAAAAAGAACCTCGGCAAGGAAGCCCTGCCGGGGTTAGTTCAATCAAACCCACTCGACGATCACGTAACCATCGACACCAAAATTACCTGAGTAATCAGGTGCCGGGTCCGCAGTGCTAGTACCGCCCGTACCGACAACGATCTGCAACGTCTCGCCCGGCAGCACGGCGAATTCCTTTATCGCCAATCCGCCATTTCCGCCTGCACCGCCGGTTAGGCCATCTTGGGAAGTCGTGCCGTTGCCCCCTGGTGAACCTTGCCCGACAAGGTTCACATCACCGTTAGTTGCACCACCATGTGGTGCGGAAATGGCGGTTGTTTTGGCAGACCAACCACCTGTGCCGCCCTCGGCAACGACAACGACCTGTTGATAGGTAACACTGGACGCCTGACCGTCTTCCGACTGTTCACTGACCCTGTTGCCGTTGAGGCCACCGCCGCCACCGGCACCAGATACGGTTACACGCAGCTTCGTGACACCTTCAGGTACGACAAAAGTTCCGTCTTCGGTGAAATACTGACGGGTTGGCAGTGAGGCAGCTGCAAGCTTCTGAATTGCCTGCAGCAACTGGGTTTTGTCATCGCAATCGGGCCAGATGCCTGCACCCTGAATAACGTTGAGAACTTCACATTCCACTGGGGTTGAACCCTGCATGGACAGTCTCCTTGGTTGGGTAAAAAGAAACCTCGGCGAAAATGTCACCGGGGCGAGAGAAAAGGTATGATTTGGTTTGGGGACTGGCGTCAGGCTGCGGCAGGTTGTGCCGCCTTGATCGCGTAGGTCACCGCAACGTTGCGTGGGCGGGTTTCATCGCCGACACGAGCGTTCGGGGAATCGGCGCTATCGAAATGAAGCCGGTTCTGATTGGTGATACCGGATGTCGCGTCGGTGGTGCCAGATTGCGTCGTGTAGCTAAATGCACCCTCGGGCGAGTTAAATCGGCTCACGACACCGATACTGCCGGTAATCTGTTGCATCTGGTCACCCTGATCAGATGCGAACACACGCCCCTCATCCACACCTCGGCCAGCATCAAAGCCGCGGAGGAACTCACCACGCAGATCTGGAATATTGAAGGTCGTGGTGCCGTCGCCTTCGCCCCAAACGGTGCCAAGTGCAGCAAACAGGTCGGCAAACTCCGTACGGGAAACGGCAGAACCATCACAGATCAGATAGCCATCTGGCACGGTCTCGGTGGCAAAGGCATGGATGGAGGCAATTGGCACCTGCAGGCCAGCAATCTGGGCGGCGTCAAATTCGGTGCAGATTGTAATCTTATTACCGTTACACATAGAATGTCCTTTTTTCAGGCGAGAAAAGAAACCCCGGCAACACATGTCACCGGGGCGAGGTTGAGGGAGGATGAAAAGGGTGGATTGGACCGGGTCGAGAAAGCCCGGATCAGTCGGTGTTTGAGGTGCCGATTGCTGTCATGTCGCGCACATCGACGCCGTTCGCACCAGCACTTGCGACGACGAACAGGCCGCCGGACATCGTGGCGTCGCGGTTGGTGTTGGCGATGATGAAATCGCCGACGCGCAGCATGTCGCGGGCCTCAAGAAAGTAATCGGCGGTGTCGACGTCGGCGGCGACGTCCGGCGTGATGTAGTGCCACAGCGTAAAGCCGTTGGCGTATGCCAGAACACTGAGGTTTCTGGCTTTGAAACCTTCTGCCATTTTGGGCTCCTTGGTTCGGGAAAAGTCGTGTGAGGGTTTTATTCCTGCGCCTTGATGCAGGTGACACCATCGCCATCAATCAGCGTGGCGCCCTGGCTCATGGAGTTGTTGACAAAGTGGGCGGCGTGATCGCCGTGCCAGGTGATGTCGGACTGAACATCCGAGCCGATGGCATGGCCAATGGCGGTGCGGTGATACCAGAAGCAGGAGCGAATGCCGCTTGCGACCGGCAGACCGGAATGCGGCATCCAAAGCGTTCCGAGCCAGCGTTTGGCCTGTGTGCCCTTCCACGGCAAATCTTCATCGCCGATATAATCCGATCGTGAAAATTCATCGATCAGAAGCAGCTCCGACCACTGTTTCCAGCCGACAATCGCATAGCGCTGCCCGTCATCGGGCACGTCGCGATCGCCAAGGCCTTCGAACGCCATCATCACCTTATCAAGCGTCATCCCCTCGGTATTATCGGGCACGACATCATCGGCCCCGACCAGCGCATTGATGATCAGCTCGTCGGTCTTGCGCCCCAGCGCATAGGCCCCGGCATTGGCCAGCACCATCTTTTCATCATGGTTGATTTTAAGCTCGTCCAGCGCATCGACCCAGTCACCGGCGTAATAATCACGCAGGTCACAACGCACCGCCTCGTGATCGACATTCATCACCGGTACTTTGCCATGGCGGGCCTTGGTGGTGGCCGTGCCCTTGCCGACTTTCTGGAAAACCGTGGTCGCGCCCTTGATGGCGTTTTTGACCCGCACCGTGTTGCGCAGTTTTGATCCCATGCGTTGATAGGCCTGATGCACATCGGCCTGAAAATGGTCGATGAAGCTTTGATCAATCGTGGTTGTCATCGCCTTTTATCCCCTTGTTTCAGATATGGTTTTGTCGTGATTGCAGGCAGCCGCCGGGGTTCAATTGCGCTGCCCAAAAAGGCCGGTGCCACAATTGCCCCAAAACCGGTCATTTTCCGGCCAAGGTTTGGTGGTTTAAGAACGCTGTTACAGGGAACCTCATCCATCGAGGTTCCGTAGGACACGCGCTTGATTTGCCCCGACCTGTTGCACCCGACGGGCTTTTCTGCGCGGTCCGGTCCAAGACAAACAAGAAAACAAAGAAAAAGAGTATCTGCCGTGAAGAAGTCGGTTTTGCTTGTGTTCAGCCTGATCGGGCTGGGTGTTGCGGGCTATTTTATTTTGCCGCTGACCCCGATCCCGGATTATGTCAGTGCGGTATTTGATCGCGCCGACAAGCTGTTCTAGGCTCAGGACTTGGGCTATTCCCCGGAAAGCCGGGCGAAATCCGCCTGCACCTCCGCCACCAGCGCCGGTTCGCGATCCCGCCAATAGCGCGGATCATTCATCTTGCGCCGGATTTCAGACCGAAGCCGCGTCTCCCCCGCCCCGCCGTCGACCTTGCCAAGGGCGGCCTCATCACTTTGCGCCATCATGCGGTGCATGGCACGCACCCCATCGGCCGTCTGACACAGGGTTTCAAACGCGGTTTCGGGCAGATTGGCCTTGCCCCAGTTTTCGATTTTCGGGGCGAGCTTTTTCCAGCTTTCCGCCCCGCCAAACTCGGCCGCCAATGCCGCACGATCCGTCGCCCGCTGTGCCGCCTGATCCAGATCACCCAGAAGCGGTGAAAGAACCTCCCCCGCCAGATCATAAACCAACTGAGCCTGGGCGTTGCTGAAGCCCGCCGCATGCAGGCGCTGGTTTAAATCCGTATCAATATCTTCCATGCCATCTGCAAGCGTGATTGCGTAGGCATCCGGTGTTTCGGGCACCAGATCGGCAAGGTCGGCGGGATCAAGTTCGGTTTCTGACGTTTCATCGGTGGTATCAAGCAGTTCGGGTGTTTCTGCTGCTTCCGGTGCTTCCGGCGTCTCGGTTTCCGGTGAGAGAAGGTCGGGTTCGGTTGTCATGCGAACACTCCGCTAATTGGGGTCAAACTTTGATTGGCATGTGTGGCGCGAGGTTCCCGCGAAGGCGGGGATCAATCCTCGGCAGAACGCTCCGCCAGTCGCTTGATCTGAAGCACCAGCGCGCGCTTCCCTTCGCGCATCCAGATCGCCGCAGTGCTGGCATCCGGGCCAAGGGCGGTGTGCAGGAAATGCTGTTCCAGATCGGCCAACACCTTTGCCCCCGCGTCACTGTCAAAACAGGTCTGCCAATGATCGGTGCCGCTTTCTGACAGGCTTTCACTTTCGGCCTCAAACCAGTCCCATCCATTGCCTGTCATCACACGGCCTCCGCAATTTCGGCTGGCAGGCTTGGCCGCAAAAGATGGTCCGGCACACCAAACTGATCGGCAAGCCAGCGGACCATGACGGGCAGATCAACCTCGGCCAGTGCTTCGGGGCCAAGACCCGCAATGCGCGACAGCCAATCAAGGGCCTGTCCCGCCTGCACCCGTTTGGGCAATTGCGCCAAGGGGGCCGCATGACGGAGCACGACGACATCGCCATCGAGCGGAATGTCGGGAAGCTCCCCGGTTTGGGTCAGGATATAAAGCGCGCGCCTCATCAGCGGATAGAGCAATTCCGCCTGCAACCGGCCATAGGTTGCCCCCAAAAGCCGCGCATTTTCCGATGCGCGTTCAAGCACCTCGGTCGCGGTCATGCCCGGTTGATCAGTTTGGCCCAAGCGATCTGCCAGAAGGCAGCGCCGGATACGGTCGCGCAGGTCTGAGAGAACAAGATCAGACACATCAAACCGACCGGGGGCTTCCAGCGGTTTGAGCCCGGCCGACCCAACGGCCTTGGGGATGATGCTGCCCGGCACAAGCCGAATGGTGGCCGGGTTGAGCACCCCGTCATCATCGGCCTGCCAGATGCCGGTAACGGCGATGGAGGCGTTTTTCAGAACCAGCTCAACCACCTTATTGGCGGTCTTGATATCAGGCAGTGCCTTCATCACAGGTGATCTGCCATAGATCTCGCCCGGCGCCTTCATCCAGCGAAAGGCGATATAGGGCGATACATCAAACCGGTCGCGATAGATCAAATCACCGGTACTGGCATCGCTGTCTTCGCGAAAGACACACAGCTCGTAACCGGTTTTGCGATCCGTTGCCGGAAGCACAGCCTCGATCACGGTGATGCGTTTTGGCGCGTCCTTGTCATCCTGATCACCGGTAACGCCCTTGGCGCCTGGCCAGGTTTGCATGATCTCATCGCGGGTGAGTGCCAGTTTGCGAAACACCGCATCCATCTTGCCATCGGAGCGTTCTTCAAATGCCAGATCGCGCAACGGCACGGCGGTAAAGCGCAGCGCAGACGGGCTGTGCAGATCAGCCCTTTCAAGCCGCAAACACGCAGTTCCGGCGGTGACCAGATCCAGAAACGCCTGATGCATTTCAACCGCAAAGTTGGAGCGATCAAAATGCCCCTGCAAAATCCGAACGGCCCGGCCAAGCTGCTCGGTCAGAACCTGTCGATCCGCATTGGCGACATTGCCACCGGGCTCCAACTCAAACCAGCCGCCACCGGGCGGGGTGATTTCTGCCATCAGGCTGGCGGCAAGCTGTTCGACCGCATCGGACGCGGTTGCGTCAAACACCCGATCAAGGCGCTTGCCGCCATTGGTCTGGTTGCTGGCCGCCGCATTGCGCTGTGGCAGGGCGAATTCATAGCAATCCTGCCAGTGGGTCAGCCAGTTGCGCCTGCGTTCCATCGCCTTTTGAAAACGGCCGCGCAGCTGGGCGATATCGGCCCCCGAGTATGCCTTGTCCTCACCTTCAGTCATCTCGCCAGGCTTTTGCGATTTCGCCATGCCTATTCCCCCAACAGGTTCTTGCCGCCGCCCGCCTTGGCGATACGGTCACTTAAAAGCCCGCGATAACTTGTCCCGATCAGGCTGGCACGCCCATAGCGACGGCGTTCAAGCGCCTCGGTCCGCGCCGATCGCGCGGCGTCTTCGGCGCTGGTGTCGTCGTCGGCATTGGTGACTTTTTGACGTGCAGCCGGTGCACTGACGGCGGCCGGCTTTGGTGTCGAAAACAAACTGCCCATCGCTTTTCCTTCCCGATCCCCCAAACGCAAAAACGCCCGCAAGGGTCGGAACCCTGCGGGCGCATCTGTGGCGTTGATTTGTCTCTTATGTCACATTAAAAAGAACAAATCAAGAACATTTTTCAGAAAAAAACACATCGCCGATCCGATCGGGGTTTTCAGCCGCCTGCTGCAGATGGCGATACAACTGCCAGGGGGTGATGAGCCAGAAGGCCGAAATGCCCAAAAGGCGCTTGATAAGCTCGACACAGCTCATCGGGCCAAATCGTACCTTGCGGGTGACGGCGGCCGGATAAGACGCCCAGATACAGTGATAACCAAGGCCGCGATAATAGGCTGCCGGATCAAAGATCGGCGAATAGCACCAGCTTTCACACCGCACCCGATGGCTTTGCGGATCAAGACAAATCCACTCCCCTGCCCGCACCCCGGAGACCAGCACAAAGCAATGGCGAAAGCCCGGTTTGAGAACCCGCAACAATCGCTTTTCCGGCGCATCGGCAAACACCACCAGCACCGAGACCTCGCGCCCGGAAACGGACTGACTGGTCCAGTTATCGGCCATTTCCGAAACGTCTGATCGGGCAACATCTGTGGTCATCACATCGTGCATGGCGACAGATCCCCACCCAGTTCAACAGCCACATCTTCGTGATGGAAACTTTCATCCCGCCCGCGTTTGACGATGCCGCGTGTGACCAGCACATTTTCAAGGGATTCCATGGCCTGTTGCCACAAGTCGCCCTTGCCCTTTTCACGCGGATCACGGGCATCGGGTTCGCGTTCAACCAGTCCGAAATATTCCAGAACCTGCAAATGCCGGTCGCCCAGAATGCCCGCCTTCTTAAGACGCATCACCGCGTTATAGACATCATCAGGATCACAGGGGCGCACCACCTCGCCCGCGTCGGCCACCACACGCGCACCTTCAATCCTGGCGGTTTGGCAACGCACGAACCAGAACCATGCCTGCCGGGCACTGGAAAAGGGTGTGATGTCGCGCGCAGAAAGTGGTTTGGGAAAAAGTCTTTGTTCGGTCACGTCGCCCTCCTGCTGGATAAAACCTGTTCGTTCCACCGGACCTGCAACCAACCGTTCACCGCACCAAACCTTTGAAAAAGATAAAACTTTCCCGTTCGCGCATCTTGCGATGCACGCTGGTTTGATGAATGGTTTGTGATGTCCCCAAGGGCGGTGTTCCGCCCGCGCATATCGACGGTTCTCGCCGTCTTTTCAGCCGAACCTAAAAAGGTCCGACTTATTTCCAGATGCAATTCCGGTGTTGATATGCAAGCTATAATCTCTTTTTGTTCTCATTGTAAAGGATTAATTTCCTATTCCAAAGATGAGGATCATGCATTCAATCCGATCAAAGACCGTGCTGTTTGACCATCAAGCCTCTGAGAATGAAGGGTAAAGTTGCAATCAGGATCGATGGAAATGCGGTATACTTTTTGTTTTGGTCACCGTGATCAGAACGCCCCGGTTTGCAGGACTTGCGCCGCCTCAACCGTGCAGGATTGTTATCTGATGCCGATTCCCGCCTCAGAAGAAGGAATTAATTCCTTCTCTCTGATCTTGCCTGCTGCTAGAATGCGGCATGATCAGACATCAACAAATATGGGCCGCGCTTGATCAAATCGCCGAAGACCATGGCTTGACGCCATCGGGACTGGCACGGCTGGCGCAACTTGACCCGACGACATTCAACCGGTCCAAGCGCACGACTGCGCAGGGCAAGGCGCGCTGGCCGTCGACCGAAAGCATTTCAAAGGTGCTTTCCGTCACCGATGTCAGTTTCCGGGAATTTTCCGAACTGGTGGATGGCAATGGCGCCGGGCGTATCCCCGTGATCGGCTTTGCCCAGGCAGGCAATCGCGGCTTTTTTGATGATGCCGGATATCCGGTTGGTGGATCATGGGAAGACATCACCTTTCCGGCCCTGCATGACCCAACCGCCTATGGATTGCGGATATCGGGGGAGTCCATGGCGCCGGTATTTCGCGATGGCGACCTGATCATTGTCAGCCCGGCATCCAACATCCGCCCCAAGGACCGCGTGGTTGTCAAAACCCATGAGGGCGAAGTCATGGCCAAGGAACTGGTCCGGCGTGGTGCGCTGGGTGTCGAGTTAAAATCCCTGAATCCCGATTTCGAAGACCGTTTTATTCCCGCAGAGGAAATCGACTGGGTCGCCCGTATTTTGTGGTGCAGCCAGTAAGCATTCGAGTAAGCCTTTGGCCTTTCGCGCACATTCGATGATTGATCTATTCAAATCCGCCCTGCGACACATTACATTTGGTCATAGCAAAAGAACCGGCTGATGCCAGAGGGGAAGGGGAACAATCGTTTGACGCTGCAACGCCATCACATTGTGCGTTCTCTGGTGGTTATCCTTGCCTATTTCGCAACGGGCTATGCCGGACTGCAACTTCCGTTCTTTGGCACAAGTGTCACCCTTGTCTGGCCGCCATCTGGCATCGCAATCGCCGCGATGGTGTTTTGGGGCTGGCGGTATTTCCCGGCAGTGTTCATCGGTGCCCTTCTGGTTAATCTGGCGACGTCGCCGTCGGTGCCAGCAGCCCTTATGATCGCGGCGGGCAATACCCTTTCCGCCGTGTTGCCCGCCCTTTTGATCGTGCGCCTTGCCGGGAATTATCCGCTGGCGCAATTCCGCAGCATGCTGGTTTTCCTTGCGCTGGGCGCGGTATGTGGCCCGGCCGTCGCGGCCCTTTTCGGCAGCACCACACTCAGCATGGTTGTTATCGGCAACTTTGATCAGTTCGGCGAAATCTGGCAGGGCTGGTTCCTGGGCGATCTGGTCGGTGCGATTGTGGTCGGACCACTGACCTTGCGCCTGATGAACCGGCAGCCGGTATCGCGTTCGCTCCAACACTATGGCGAACTTGCCTTCATCGTCATCGCGGCCGTCGTTCTGGCCTCCGCCGTTCAGACAACGCCGCTGATCTCAGAGCCCGAATATCTGTTTATCTTTGTCTCCGTACCGCTGGTGATCTGGGGGGCGGTGCGCTATGGACTGCTGGGCGCGGTTCTGATCAACGCCGTCATCGTTGCCGACATCATCGTCTTTGCCGCCCTTGGCAATAAAACCTTTGTCGGTGTGGGACTGAATACAGGCCTTCGCAACCTTTATGGCTATGTCATTGCCATTTCGGTCGGCACCCTGTTTCTGGCTGCGGGCATGGAACGGATTGCCGCGATCACGACACGAACCCTTGATGGGCGGCAATCCGAAGATGTCCATCGCTTGCGCAGGACGCTGTCGATCATCATTGGCGTGATCGGGTTTGGTGTCTCGGGGCTGGCATCCTGGTACACCTATACCCAGCTTGTTGCCGCCGACCGGTCATCGACCGACCAGTATCGTCTGGCGTTTGAAGCGTCCCTTCGCGAAGAACTTGGCGGGGCCACCGATGCGCTGGTTGCGGTCAGAACGCTGTTTGACGTGCATGGCAGCGTTTCGGCCAATACCTTTGATGCGATGATTGCCCCATGGGTCAATCGTCGGCCCGGTGTTGCCGCCCTTGAATGGGCGCCGCATGTTGAACGCCGGGCGCGCGGCCTGATTGAAGAAAACGCCGAGCTGCGCGGGGTGACCAATTTCGCCATTCGCACCCTTGTCGATGGCGAACTGCAAACGTCAAGCGAACAGGATACCTATTATCCGGTCTTCTTTGTCTTCCCGCGGTCGGGGAATGAAAAAGTCATCGGCTTTGATATGATGAGCGAACCGTCGCGGCGACGTGCGCTTGAAACCGCCCTTCAGACCAGCAATGTCACCCTGACCGAGCCACTCGAACTGGTTCAGGCGAATTCGGCCGTCGTGACGTCGCTTGCGTTTCTGGCGGTTGAAAATCGTCGGGACCGCACCGGACCACCACTTGGTGTCGCCATCGGAGTGTTGCGTCTGACCGACATGATCAGCCGGGCGGCACGTGTGGCGCGCATTCCGCTGAATTTTGAAATCCATCTTGCCGACCTCAAATCCAAGTCGGACAAAAAACTAATCTATTCCAACCGGTTATCCACCTACGCGATCGAGCACATTCGAGAAGAACTGGAAAAGCCGTTCAACCCGAATGTTTCGAACTTCACGTTTGGCTATCGCGACTGGACGATTGTCCTGCATCCCTCGGAACGCGGCTTTGGCACGCTGCTTTATTGGCAACCATGGGCGATCTTCGTCTTTGGCAGCACGGTCAGCATTCTGCTTTTGATCTATCTGCGGTCGCTGAACCGCACCGAAAAATACATCGTCAATCTGGTCGAGACCCGGACCCGCGAACTTGAAGACGCCCGCGCATCTGCCGAAAACGCCATGAACCAGGCCCAGCAGGCTGATCGCGCCAAATCGGAATTCATCGCCCATATGAGCCACGAGTTCCGCTCCCCGATGACATCCATTCTGGGGTATGCCCAGCTTGCCAGTGACAGTCTGGACAAAGATGCCAATACCGAAACGCTGCGCAGTTACCTGTCGACCATTCGCGGGGCCGGTCGCCACGTTCTGTCGCTGATTGGTGATATTCTTGATATTTCCAAGATCGAGGCCGGCAAGCTTGTGCTGGAAGAAAGCCCGTTTGACCTTCATCACATCTGCGAAGAAGTTGTTTCGATGATGCTGGTCCCGGCACGCGCGCAGGAAAGCACGCTTGAGCTTGATATCGATCCGAAACTGCCGCGCCATATGATTGGCGATCCAGTGCGTCTAAAACAGGTGCTGACCAACCTTGTTTCCAACGCCATCAAGTTTACCAAACAGGGCAAGGTTCTGGTTGTGGTGCAGGCACTCGACATCACCGAAGATGGTGTTTCATTCCGCATTTCGGTGCGCGATGAGGGGATCGGCATTGCGCAAAACAAACTCGAAGCCATCTTTGATGCCTTCACCCAGGCCGATACCACCACGACCCGCCGTTATGGCGGCACCGGACTTGGCCTGACAATTTGCCAGCGCATGGTTCAGGCGATGGGCGGCCGGGTGCAGGTCGAAAGCGAGGAAGGCAAAGGCAGCCGCTTCTGGTTTGACCTGACACTGCCACGCAGCAGCGAAACCGACGTTGCGCAGCAGGAAGGACAAACCGCAAGCCCGGACGACGCCCGGTCTGAAAAGGCCGAGGCAGCTGATCCGGGCGCATGGAACCTGCTTTTGGTCGAGGACATCGAAATCAACCGCATCCTTGCCCAGAAATTGCTGGAAGCACAGGGGCATACGATTACCACGGCTGCTGATGGGCAGATCGCACTTGATATTCTTGCCGGTGCCGATTTCGACGCTGTTCTGATGGATCTTCACATGCCGGTTCTTGATGGCATCGAGGCCACCCGGCGTATCCGCGCCTTTGACGATCCGGTCAAGGCGACCATTCCGGTGCTTGCCCTGACCGCGGACATATCAAACGACAATCTCGAAAACTTTCACGAGACCGGCTTTGATGCCTATTGCACCAAGCCGCTTGATATCGCGATGATTGACGCTGAACTGGCCCGCCTTATTCACCGCAAATTTGACGCCCGCCTGGCGCGAAATGAAACGCCAGCAACCTGATGCGCGGGCTGCCTAACGGCTGATACCGGTCATGGATTTAAGTTCTTCGGCGACATTGGGCCCGGCAGTCAGGATCGGTGCGCCTTTTTCAAGCGCATCGGGGGCGCGCAGATAATCATTGGCCCAACCGCCCGCTTCCTGCATCAACAGGATCCCGGCCAGACAATCCCACGGATTGATATGCGGTTCGTAATAGCCGATCATCCGCCCGGCCGCGGCATAGGCCATCGAAAGTGCGCCTGATCCGTTCCGCATAAAGATGCCCTTGCGATCCAGCAAGTCCTTGATAAACGGCATAATCGCGTCACTTGTCGTGCGATGTGACATGCCAAGCCCCATCACGCCATCGCCCACGGTTTTGGCCTCACTGGCCTTGATCGGCTCGCCATTGGCAAACGCACCCTGACCGCGACGGGCACTGAACAATTCCTTGCCGCACGGCTGATAGATCAGGGCGATCTCGATCTTCCCCTTGACGACAAGGGCGATGGAAATGCACCAGCTTGGCATCTGATTGACAAAGCACGCCGTGCCATCAATCGGGTCAATCACCCACAGGCAATCATTGTCGCCCTTCTCGATGCCCATTTCCTCACCCAGAAAGCCGTCCTCGGGAAAGGTGTCGGCGATCTGATCACGAATGATCGCTTCGACATTCTTGTCGGCGATACTGACCATATCGAGCGGGTTTTCCTTGGCCTCGACCTCGAGATCGCCGGCACTGCCGTCGAAATATTCCATCGCGCGTTTTCCGGCAGTGCGGATGACGTCACGGGCATGTTCGAACCGCGCGTCGAGATCAAGTTTGACGTCATCACCCATCCTGTTTTCCTTTCAAAGCGGAAAGCGTCTCAAAATCAACTATCTATAGAAAAACCTATCGCATAACTGCTTGCAAGGTTTCATGACATTTCAAAGGCACTAAAGCGGTGATGTTTTCTTTGACCATTTGATTGCAAAAATCCTATGCTAGGCAGCGCTAATGAACCGCCCCACAGGAGTACAAAAATGGGTCACGCCGCCACCGATAGCACTGTCACAAACTGGACCTGGTATCAGGGCCAATGGCACGAAGGGAACCCCAACATCATTGGCCCACAAACCCATGGTTTCTGGATGGCCTCGACCGTGTTTGATGGTGCACGCCGCATGAATGGCAAAATGCCGGACCTCTATCCGCATTGTGCGCGTGTGATCCGCTCGGCCGAACTGATGGGCCTGAAACCGACGATCACCACCGAGGAAATCGTCGCACTGGTCAAGGAAGGCGTTCAAAAGTTCGACCCGGAACTCGCCCTTTACATCAAACCGCTGGTGTTTGGTGGCGAAGGCTTTATCGCACCTACGCCCGAAAGTGCGCAGTTCGTGCTGTGCATTTCCGTCAGTGAAATGCCAGAAGCCATCCAGACCGGCTTTAGTGCCCGCAAATCAAGCTTCCGCCGCCCGTCGCCGGAAAGCGCGCCGACCGAGGCCAAGGCATCCTGCCTGTATCCCAATGTTGGACGCGCAGTGACCGAGGCCACCAGTTCGGGCTTTGACACCGGCGTGATGCTCGATCCGATTGGCAATGTGGCCGAGTTTTCCTATGCCAACCTGTTCTTTGCCAAGGACGGCACGGTCTTTACCCCGGCGATCAATGGCACGTTTCTGAATGGTCTGACCCGTCAGCGCGTGATCAAGCTTCTGCGTGAGGACGGCGTTGATGTGGTGGAGAAGACCTGCAAATACGAAGAACTCGAAACCGCTGACGAGATCTTTGGCACCGGCAACTATTACAAGGTCGCCCCGTGCGTCAAACTGGATGACCGCAACCTGCAGCCCGGCCCGATCACGCGGCGTGCGCAGGACCTTTACACGGCCTTTGTTGCGGCCAGCGAAGACTGAGCGCAGTTAGCAGTTAGCACATGATCGACAGACAAACGGCCCGAATATCCGGGCCGTTTTTTTGTTCTGTCAGAACGCTTTCTTACTGCGCCAAGGCTCTGGTTCTTACTGCGCCAAGGCTCGGGGCGCGCTATTGCCCGCCACATACGGATATTGCGCAAAGATCGACGCCACGGCAGCCCGCACCGTTTCATTGGGGGCCTCGCGAAGCGAACTGGTCACCCGCGAAACAGCTGTGCCTTCCCAGACCATCTGACGGGTCTGGCGGTCAACCAGATCAATGCTCAGCGTGCCTTCGGTATAGCTATCGACATATCCCGGTTCGACATAGCCCGGCCAACCAACATACATGCCGCTGCGATAGCCATAATAGCCGCCCATATAGACCGGCGGTGAGGAGCGTGTCTTTTTCTCGGTCTTGAGATGGAAATTGATCAAAAGGTCCGGGTTATGGATATCAAGCTGATATCCGCGCGACACCATTGCGGTGTTGATCGCATCCTCGATCCGCTGACCCGACAGGGTCTGATATTGCGCCTCGGCATTCTTGCCGGCCCCTTCGACAAAGGCGAATGTCTGATACTGTCCGAAATCGGCCGCCGGATCGGCATCGGTATAGATGCGCGGACCTGTGGCACAGGCCGCCAGGACCGTTGCCATCATCGCCACCAGCACAAGTTTCATCTTCGTCATTGCCCGTGTCCTTTGGTTTGAAATGTTTGTCGGACCAAGTGCGACACGCATCGGGTAAATGCGCCAAACCCCTAATGCATCATCAGAAAATGCGTAAATAATGGCAATCAACTTTTAGGAGAAAAACAATCGGGGCTCAGCCAATCAGATCTTTGGCCAGTGCGCGCAATTCACTGATTTCATCATCAAGGATGGCCCGATCCCCCATGCTATGGGCCAGAATAATAGCACCCTGCCACCGCAGGATGATCTGACGACCGGTCTTTGCGGCTGTTTTGCGATCTACCCCGCCTTCTTCAAGCTGACTGGCAACCCAGTTGATCAGGGCATCAAACACCGCCCGCCCGGTTTTGCGCGACGGGGTGAAATCTTCATCGCCGGGCAAATCAAGCATCAGCCTTGCCAACGGGCAACCGTGACTGACACGCCTAGGGGTCATGGCATCAAGATAATCAAAGAACTTCGCCAAACGGTCCGCCACCGAACGCGACGTGGAAAGACTTTCAAGAAGCGGAACAAACTCCCCTTCCATGGTTTCCAGTGCCGCCAGGGCAAGGTCGTGCTTCTTGGGAAAGCGGTAAAACACGCCACCGGCGGGTAATCCGGCCTCGGTCGCGACCGCCTGAATGGTGGCGGCGTGATAGCCATCGCGCCAGATCACATTCATCGCCGCACGGGCAAGCTTTTGACGCTTTTGCTCGGAACTCAGCTTGGTGGCCATGGATACCTCAACACATATAAGTCAGTTCACTAACTTATATCTTAAACCTTATGTTCCTGTTAACTGCCCGGTTTAGGTGCCCTTTGGATGCCTTAGTCCGCATTTAGGCATACTGAGAAATTTGAAAGCATTGCACAGGGCGTGTATCACTGACCCATCGGACACACGCCAAAACGGCACAAGAGCAACAACACACTCCGGAGCCACCGTGAAAAACAATCAATTCACCCTTGCCGATATCCGAAATGCGGTATCGGCCGGCGTGCTCAGCGAAGAGGCCTTTGCACGGCTTGAAGGCTACCTTGCTAAACAATCGCAAGAGTCGCCTGAAACAGAAAAATTCACGCTGTTTCGCGGCATGAATGACATCTTCATTGCCCTTGGCATATGCGCATTGACCATCGGCTGGTTCGTTCTGTGGGGCCTGCTGGCCAATGGGCCGGCATTCTGGATCGCGCCACCGCTTGCCATGATCGCCTATGTCGCATTGGCGGAATATATTGCAGGCAAGCTTAAGGCATCCCTGCCCTCGATCGCGATCATGGCGGCCCTTGGTGCAACGCTGATGATCTATGCGGTGGCGATTTACATGTCGCTTGCCGGACCTGCCGGGCAGTTGTCCGATCTTGATACGGTGATTGATTTCGGGCAGCGGTCGATGAATGTGCTGGTGTTTGTCGCCATCATCGGCTTTGCCTTCCAGCTGGGCTTCTTCCTGCGTTATCGCCTACCGGTATCCTTTGCACTGATTGCCGCAGGGCTCGTTGGCGTTTTCTGGTCTGCCTTGATGGCGACCTTCGGCCCGGCGGCAGAGCCCTATATCCCCTATTTGATAACGGCGACGGGCATATTGTTGCTGGCCCTTGCGATCTTTATCGACAGCCGCGATCCCAAACGGATCAATGGTTGGGCGGAATGTGCGTTCTGGCTGTATGTCTTTGGCGCACCGCTAACCATCCATTCGATTGCTGCAACGTTTGAGGCCGCCGCCCTTGCGATGATCCCGGTGATCATCATTGCCATGGTGCTGTCCCTGATCCTGGATCGCCGATCCCCGATCATCAGTGGCCTGATCTATGTCGGTTATCTGTTGCAATCCGGGTTCGAGGGCGCGGCGATTGATCCCTCCATGACCATCGTTCTGGTCTGCTTCATCGTTGGCGGGCTGGTGATGGCGTTTGGTGTGGGTTGGCAACGTGCGCGTCATGTGCTTCTGGCACCGTTTGAAGATCATCCGTTGCGGCGTTACCTGCCGCCAAGCTGATTTAGGCTCAGGACCTATTAATTTGAGGCCAGCACACATTCATGCTGGCCTCATTCGTTTTTATTATCGGTTAAGTCCCGACTTCATCAAAAGCGACAGGTTGCGCGGGTTCTCCCCCACCCGGCGCCAGGCGTAGGCCCACCAGTCCTTGCCAAACGGCGCATAGAGCCGCAGGCGATACCCCGCCGCAACCAGTTCACGTTGCAACGGCTGATTGACCCCATACAGCATCTCGAACTCGAACTGATCGCGCGCCCAGCCATTGTCATCGGCAAGCGTCGCGATCTTGAGCACCAAGTCGCGGTGATGACTGCCAAAGATCGGGAAAAACCCGCTTTGCTTGGCAGCATCTGACAACATCAGCCCGGCGAGTGCGAGATAATTGGCATCAATCTGATCACGTTCGGTAAAGGATACGCTTGCCGGTGGGGCCATTGCCCCCTTGACCAGACGCACCATTGCCCCGCGTGCAATCATGTTGTTCAGATCAGATTCCGTCCGGTGCAAACGGGCTTGCAGGGTTTGGGCAACCGGCACGCCGGCGGTCGCCAACCGATGATGCAGCGCCAGCGTATCATCGACCATGTCAAAATCTTCCATATCGATCATAAGCCGGACGGTCTGCGATGAGTTTGCCTGTGCTGCAATATCGCGGATCTGATTGGCGATCTCGTCGACATGTTTGGTCAGGACCGCTTCACCCTGCATGTAGCCCAGCTGCGACGGATCAATCGACACATGCACATCCAGTCCAGACATATCGAGGCTTGGCATCACAAAACCAAGCTGATCGACCGTTTCGCGGACCTGGGTGATGTCTTCGACATATTCACCAAGATAAAAGCTTGAAATCCGGATACCTTGTGCCGCCAGCGCATTTGCCCGCGACACATGCCCAATGCCATCGTTCGCACTGACAAACCGTGCGGCCAGTCCGGTCTTGCGTCCAATCGCCTCGCCAAGGGTACGAAGCGGCTTGGAACACGCAACCGCGATCATTGATTTCTGCCAAAATCCCATATCATTCAATTCCTTGCTGGTGACGCAGAGCACCGCCATAGCCGGTCTGACTGGAAAATTATTGAATGATATGACCCAAAAAGCAAAACGGCCCGCCGTTTGGCGAGCCGTCTTTTGCATTTATCTGATCGCGCCGTCTTAGACAGACAGATCTTCACCGGAAAGCGCACGGTCGATCAGGGCAACACTTTCATCAAGGCCGTAAAGGGCGATGAAGGAGCCCATGCGCGGGCCCTGTTCCTGCCCCAGAAGCACTTCGTAAAGCGTCTTGAACCAGTCACGCAGGTTTTCGTAATTGTGGTTCTTGCCCACCGTGAAAACTTCGGTCTGGATGTCGGACGGATCGGTGCCCGGTGCGATTTTAGCCAGGGCATCGCGCAGATCCTGAAGGGCTGCTTTTTCCGCCTCGGTCGGGGCGCGGTACGACTTGGTCGGTTTGACGAAATCGCTGTAATAGTTGATCGCATAGCCGACCAGCTTATCGAGATACGGCGAGGTTTCCGGGGTTGCACCGGTGGCGTAACGCGAAATGAACTTCCAAAGCAGGTCGCGATCATCGGTATTGCAGACCGAAACAAGGTTCAGAAGAATGCCGAACGACAACGGAATTTCGCGATCCGGTGCGGTTCCGGCATGAATATGCCAGGCCGGGTTCTGAAGGATCTTTTCCGGATCGGTTTCGGTTTTAAGCTTTTCGGCAAAGGTCAGGTACTCATCCACGGTTTTCGGGATGACATCGAAATACAGACGCTTCGCAGTTTTCGGCTTCTGGAACATGAACAGCGACAGGCTGTCTTCCGGCGCGTATTTCAGCCAGTCTTCCATCGAAAGACCATTGCCCTTGGATTTGGAAATCTTCTGGGCGTTCTCATCGAGGAACAGTTCGTAGTTGAAGCCCTCCGGCGGGGTACCGCCAAGTGCCTTGACGATCTTGTTGCCAAGCTCGACCGATGGAATAAGGTCCTTGCCGGCCATTTCATAATCAACGCCCAGCGCGTACCAGCGCATCGCCCAGTCCGGCTTCCATTGCAGTTTGCAATTGCCGCCCGTGACCAGCGTTTCAACCAGATCCCCGGTTTCCGGATGTTCGTAAACGATGCTGCCGGACTCAGGCTTAAGCTCGGTCACCTTGGCCATCAGGACCTTGTTGGTGCCCGGCTCGACTGGCATGAACGGGCTATAGGTCGCACGGCGTTCTTCACCAAGGGTCGGCAGCATGATTTTCTGGATCGCGTCATAGCGTTCCAGCAGGCGCAAAAGGGCCTCGTCAAACATGCCCGAACGATAACATTCGGTCGATGATTTGAATTCATACTCGAACCCGAAACCATCAAGGAATTCACGCAGCTTGGCATTGTTGTGATGGGCAAAGCTTTCATGCGTGCCAAACGGGTCAGGAACGCTGGTCAGCGCCTTGCCAAGATGCTGGGCGACCATGTCCTTGTTCGGGATGTTGTCAGGCACCTTGCGAAGCCCGTCCATGTCATCGGAGAAGCAGAACAGCTTGGTCGGGATATCGCACATGGTTTCAAACGCGCGACGAACATAGGTCGTGCGCGCAACTTCACCGAAGGTGCCGATATGCGGCAAACCCGACGGACCATAACCGGTTTCAAAAAGGACATAGCCCTTTTCAGGCGCCTTCTGTTTATACCGCTTGACCAGCTTGCTGGCTTCCTGAAAAGCCCAGACGTTGCTGTTAAGTGCGGCATCTCGAAGATCGGCTGTCATTTTTGAAACCTTGTTTGTCAGTTGGATCGTTAAATTCTCGGGAAATACGCTTGGGCCAAGCCCCTAACACGCGATCACCCTGATCACATGTTTGCGCGAAGCTATACCTCACTTTGGGTCAAGATCAAGCACCTGTTGTGCATGGCAGCCACATAATCGCGGAATTCCCGGGCCGGTCGTCGATATTTATCTTCAAGCTATTGCTTGTAAAGCCAGCTCCGCAGCTACACCTAAGTGTAGTTGAATTCAGTCACCTGCCGACAAATATCCTACAGTGGGCAAGCACGCTTAAATTGTGATTATCATTCATTGCAAAACCATATATTTGCGTTGCGATACACTATTAGTTTAATTTAATGCTATTGATCATTCGCAAGCGAAGGCAAACCCGATCGACGAAACAAACACGATGATTGGAGTGTGTTGATGTCGCTTGGAGAGACCGGTGGGCAAATCACCGAAAACGCCTTTCCGACGAAAAGTCCGGATCAGAGATTTGAACGCGTTGTTGAATACGCGCCAAATGCCATGATCCTCATCAGTGCGGATGGCACGATGGAAATGGTGAACGCCCAAACCGAAATCATTTTCGGCTATGCGCGCGACGAATTGCTGGGCCAGCCGATTGAAATGCTGGTCCCCGAACGTTTCCGTACCGGACACCCGCGTTTGCGGCGCTCCTATTCGGAGCAGCCCAATCCCCGCCCGATGGGGGCTGGCCGCGATCTTTATGCCTTGCGCAAGGATGGCAGCGAGTTCCCCGTTGAAATTGGCCTGAACCCGATCTCTGATGGCGAAAAGCATCAAATTCTTGCGGCCATTTCCGACATTTCCGAACGCAAACATCGCGAAGAACAGATCGCACGATCCCTGCGTGAGAAGGAAACGCTGCTTTCCGAAGTCCATCACCGGGTGAAAAACAATCTGCAGATCATTCACAGCCTGCTCGATATGCAGACATCCTCGGTCATAGACATACAGGCGCGCGAAGCCCTGATCGACAGCTGCAATCGCGTCCGGTCCATGGCGCAAATTCACCAGTCACTGTATCAAAGCGAAGACATCGCCAAGGTTAATTTCGCCGATTTCTGCGAAAGCCTGATTTCGTCGCTTCTGGCGACATTCAATGTCGATATCAGTCGGGTACAGGTCAAAAGCAATCTGGCCCATGTCGACCTGACCATTGATCAGGCCGTGCCCTGCGGACTGATTGCCAATGAACTGATCACCAATGCGCTTAAACACGGCTTCCCGGACGGTGCAAAAGGTCAGATTGCGGTATCGACCCACATGAATGATCAGGAAGTAGTGACCTTGCGCGTTTCCGATAACGGGCGCGGCATGCCCGATGGCTTTACCCCGGGCAAGAGTGACGGGCTTGGCCTGCAACTGATCGAACTGCTGGCCGACCAGATTGGTGGTACACTTGATATCAAGACCAATGGCGAAACCACCTTTGTCATTAACTTCAAAATAGGGAAATGATCGGGATGCCACATTCAGTCCATGTCATGATTGTCGAGGACGAACGTGTTATCGCCCTTCATTTGCGCAAGCAGCTTGAAAAGCTGGGGTACGAGCGCACCAGCGCACATACGCGCGGCAGTGACGCCCTTGCGGCCATCAATGACGATCCGCCTGACATCATCCTGATGGATATCCGCATCGAAGGGGATATTGACGGCATTGAAACGGCGGCAGGCATCCCGCCACACCTGATGATCCCTGTCATCTATCTTTCGGCCCACTCAGAAGACGCGACACTGGCGCGCGCCCAAAAAACCCGTCCCTATGGCTATCTGATCAAACCGTTTTCGGACCGTGAACTGCACGCAACGATCCAGATGGCACTGGAACGCCGCGCAGCCGAACTTGCCCTGTCGGAAAGCCAGCATCGGCTGTCGCTTGCGATGAATGCAGCGCAGATGAGTTGCTGGGAAATCGATGTCCTGACCCGGCAAATGCATTGTACGGGACTTGGCAACGCCGATCTTAATCAGAATGCTGAAACCGTCACCGAAAGCTGGGATGCCTTTCTTGAACGGGTCGCAACAGAAGACCGCGACATGGTGCGCAAGGCCTTTGCCTATGCAGTTGCCCATGGCGATTTCTATGACGTTGTCTTTCGCAGTCTGGACAAGGACCAGAACTATCGCTGGCTGCGGGCCCGCGGCAAGTCCTTTGGCGATGATCGCAAAGGGTCACAACGCATTATTGGCATGATGCAGGACATCACCGATCAGCGCCTGACGCAGGACAAGCTCCGCGAAGCCATGACGGTGTTTGAAACCACCCAGGATGGCATTCTTATTCTTGACCCAGACCTCAATGTTACCAATGCCAACAACGCCTATTACCGGATCACGGGCGAGACCGAGGAAAACACGCTGCAAAAGCCGCCCTATTTCCTTTCTGCCAATGAACATCCCGCCGAATTCTTTCAGGAATTGTTTTCCGGGCTGGGTGCCCGCCGCCAATGGCATCGCGACCTTGACACCCACAACGCCAATCGTGGCCCGATATCGCTGTCCCTACAGAACATTGCCGTCGAAAACGAAGAGCACGAACTGACCCACTATGTGATGATTGTCTCTGACCGGACTGCAATCCGGCAGGCCGAACAGGAATTGCATTACCTTGCCCAATATGACGGATTGACCAGCCTGCCCAACCGGCTTCTTGCGACAGACCGCCTGAATCGCGCGATCGAACGTTGCGAACCCAGCGGCATGATGGTCGCCTGCATGTTTCTTGATATTGATGATTTCAAGACGATCAACGATACACTTGGCCATGCCGCCGGCGATCAGGTCATTCTGATTGCCGCAACCCGGATCAAGGGTATTACCGAGCGCACTGACACCATATCCCGACTGGGCGGAGACGAATTCCTGATCATTCGGGAAAACATCCCCAATGAAACCGCGGCAACCAATCTGGCGCAAAAGATCATTCAGGAACTGCAACGCCCGTTTTATATTCGCGGTCATGAAATGAATATCGGCGCCAGCGTGGGCATTTCGCTCTATCCGCAGCATGGCCGTTCGTCGCACGATCTGATCCGCCTTGCCGATACCGCAATGTATGCCGCCAAGGATCGCGGGCGCAGAACCTTTGCCCTCTATCAGCCGGAAATGACGGCCAATGCCGCACATTATATGACCCGCTCGCTCGAATTGCGCCGTGGGCTTGAGAACGGGGAACTGGTCCTCTATTACCAGCCGCAGTTTGATGGCAAAACCGGCGAAATGGCCGGTGTCGAGGCGTTGCTGCGCTGGAATCATCCGGTCCACGGGCTTGTCGGCCCCCACGAAATCATCCCGACTGCCGAGAAAAGCGGCCTTATTCTTGAAATCGGCAATTGGGTGATCCGCGAAGCCTGCCACCAAGCCCGTCGCTGGCAGGATGAATATGGCCAGAAACTTCGCGTGGCCGTCAATGTATCGGTCCGCCAGATGCAACAGCCCGGCTTTGCTGACAGCATTGCCGATGAACTGGCGATTTCCGGCCTCCCGGCCGAGGATCTTGAAATCGAAGTCACCGAAAGCATGATCCAGGACGAAATCAGCATGATCCAGACCCTGCATGATTTGCGCGCTGTCGGGATTTCGCTGGCGATTGACGATTTTGGCACCGGCTATTCATGCCTGCGATCGATCAAAAGCCTGCCGATCAGCCGCATCAAGATCGACCGTGCTTTCGTCAACGGACTGCCGGGCAACAGCAATGATGTTGCCCTGATCAATGCCATGCTGGCGATGGCAGAGGCCCTTGGTCTGTCAGTCACGGCAGAAGGCGTTGAAACCAGGGCGCAGTATGACTTCCTGCGCGACGTACCGGGCATCAAACTTCAGGGCTTCCTGCTTGGCAAACCTGTCCCTGCCGAAGACGTTTTTACGGCAACCATCGGAAAAACCAAACAAATTTAATAACAAAAGTTACATACCCAGACATCTTCCCTTTTCGCACATTATACCTTAGAATAAGCGACAGACATTTCGTGCCTTTATACATGCGCAAGCCATTGACTTGGCTGTCGTATTATTCAATTGCGATCTTTCAAACGAAAGAATAGGTCGGAAGGGTGATTGTATGAAGTTTTCGTCCCTGTCCCTTGGCGCGAAGCTGACCCTTGTCAGTGCAGTAACCATCGCGCTCTGCCTGATTGCAGGCATATCTCTTCAAACCGTTCAAACAAGCCAAACCACCGAAGAACTTACCGTCGGCGAGGCACGTGGCGTCGCAAACCATCACGCAGAGCAGGCTGGTAGCGTTCTGAATGGCGGGATGCTGGTTGCCAAAAACCTGGCCGGGGCCTTTCGGGCGATCCGCGAAAAAGGCGGTGTTGATCGCGCGGCATATAACGAAATTCTCAGTCGTACCCTGATCGACAATCCGACACTTGCCGGTGCCTGGTCCGGGTTCGAGCCCGATGCCCTTGATGGCAAGGATGCCGATTACGTAAACGAGGGCGAGCCATTCGGCGATGGCAGCGGCAAATACGTCACATATTATTATAATTTTGGCGACGGCATTACGCCCTATCACCTCACTGGCCTCGATAATCCCGAGGTCAATGAATATTACACCACCCCGCGTGACACAAATCAGCCCTATGTCACCGACGCCATCACCTATGACATTCAGGGCCGTGATGTTGTTCTGACCTCCTTTGTCTATCCGGTGCAGAACCCGAACGGCGAGTTCCTGGGTGTGCTGGGCGTTGATCTTGAACTCAATGCCCTGTCAGAACGCTTTGCCGAACTGACACCGTTTGGGACCGGCACGGTTAATCTCGTCTCCGCCCAAGGCACCTGGGTTGCCCATGAAGACCCGGACATTCGCGGCACCACACTTGATAACAACAACCCGATCCAGTCAGCCATCCTCGAAACCATGCAATCGGGCGAACCGGCGCGGGTTGATGATGACACGACCATGCACATGATTGTCCCGGTCGAGATTGCCGGATACCCCAACAAGTGGGGTGTTGTGGTCAATGTGCCGCTGGCAACAGTCTATGCCCCGGCAGACAATCTGCGCAATATCACCCTGATTGGGGGCGTCATCCTGCTTTTGGTCGTCATTGCCGTGGTTCTTTTGTCGACCAGAACCCTGGTCGCGCGCCCGATGACGCGGGTGACCAGTGTGATTGATCACCTTCAGAAGGGTGAGTTTGACATTACGGTGCCCTATCTCAAACGTGATGACGAAATCGGCGCAATCGCCAAGGCCCTCGAAGCCTTCAAGGAGGCCTCCGCCCGCATGCAGATGGCCGAACGCGAAAAGCTTCAAGCCGAACAGCGTGCCAGCGATGAACGCAATCGCACGCGCTTGCAGATGGCAGACGAATTCGAAAAATCGGTCGGCTCGATCGTTGTCAATGTGTCTGACAAGGCCGGAAACATGGAACAAGTGTCCCGGCAGATGCGGCGTGCTGCTGATGAAAGTTCCGAACAGGCCGTTGTTGTTGCCGCCGCCGCGGACGAGGCAAGTGCCAACGTCCAGACTGTGGCGTCTGCGACCGAGGAACTGTCTGCCTCCATTCAGGAAATCAGCTCCCAGGTGGCGAAGTCATCTGACATCTCCAACACCGCTGTTGAAGAAGCTTCACGTGCCAACGCCATGGTCACCGGCCTGGCCGAAGCGGCCGATCGCATCGGCGAAGTGGTTAACCTGATCAATGACATTGCCGCCCAGACCAACCTTCTGGCCCTCAATGCCACCATCGAGGCGGCCCGTGCGGGAGAGGCAGGCAAAGGCTTTGCCGTCGTCGCACAGGAAGTCAAAAACCTGGCCAACCAGACCGCCAAGGCGACCGAAGACATTGCCCAACAGATTGGCTCCATCCAGTCCGAGACGCAAAATACGGTCGGGGCGATTGGACGAGTGACCGAAACCATTGCCAACATCAATGAAATCGCCACCGCCATCGCATCTGCCGTCGAGGAACAAGGGGCTGCCACCGCCGAAATTTCAAGTAACGTGCAACAGGCGGCGGCAGGCACCAACGAAGTTTCCTCTTCTATCGGGATTGTTCGCAACACGTCCCAGGAAACCGGCGAAGCGGCCTCGAACGTTCAGGCCGGGGCGACCCAACTGGCCGAAGAAGCCCGCAATCTTGACGCACAGGTCAAAAACTTCCTGGATCGCCTGCGTAACATCTAGGGCGCATACGTACCTTTCGGCACATGACACATCGGACGGCACCATGATTGGTGCCGTCCTTTTGTTTGATCCAAACTGCGTTCAGTGATTGAATTCGAAAATACTTTCACAATCCCCTTCACAAGCCGGGAATATTGACATGCTGCCGCTGCCCGTAACCATCTTTATCACCGCCGTTTTTGTTTTGATGCTGACCGTGCTCAGCCTGATGGTTTCGATCCGGCGCGCCCAGCTTAATGTGCTGAGCGGGGATGGCGATGACAACACCCTGCGCCGGCGCATTCGCGCGCATGGTAATTTTGTTGAAAATGCCCCGCTTTGCATTCTGCTGATCCTTGCCATCGAGGCGATCCTGGCAACATCGACCATCATCTGGATTGTGGCTGCCATTCTGATCGCAAGCCGGATTTTACATGCCATTGGCACCCTAACCCGGTCCAAACGCATCATCGCACCGGCCATGGTCATGCAGCACATCACCCTTGCAATCTGCGGTGTCTGGCTTCTGATCCAGGCCTTTGGCAACCTGAGCGCTGTGGGCATGTGATGGGGTCTGGCGATTTCGCAAGCCCGGAAGTTGCGGCAAAATTCAATGCCTGCCCGGCACACGCCCGGCGGGCACTGATGTCGGTCCGGGGCTGGATCCTTGAACTGGCAGGCGAAATTGACGGGGTTGGCCCGATCAGCGAAAGCCTGAAATGGGGCGAACCGGCCTGGCGACCCAAATCCGGATCGGGCATCACCATTCGTGCCGACTGGAAAGCCAAAACACCTGATCAGGTCATGATCTTTTTTGATTGCAAGACCGACCTGATTGACCGCACGCGCAGCCTGCTATCGACCGATCTGGCGACCGAGGGCAATCGCGCGATTATCCTGCCGCTGGATCGTCCCCTGCCTGAACCGGCGATCAAGACCGCACTTGGCTGGGCCCTGACCTATCACCGGGACCGGAAACAGGACCTCAAACAGCAGGCCACATAACAGCGGTTAAATCTTCTGACTGCTGGCCTCCATCTGATCGCGCATGGTCCGCAAATCGCGGTTCAGTCGTTTGGCGGTCTCGATATCAAGTCCGGTGGCGTCAAGAATGCAGGGCGGAATTTCTTCTGCCGTGTTCCGCAGCTCCTTACCGGTGTCCGTCAAGCTAACGCGCACGGATCGCTCGTCCTCCGGATCTCGCTTGCGGCTAACCAGTCCATTGGCTTCAAGGCGCTTGAGCAGCGGTGTCAGCGTACTGGATTCCAGATACAGCTTTGAGCCAATGCTCCGCACAGACTGGTTATCTTCCTGCCACAGGGTCACCATCACCAGATATTGCGGATAGGTCAGCCCCAGATTATCCAGCAGCGGCTTATAGACCCGGTTAAAGGCATGACCGGCTGAATAGATCGAAAAGCACAGAAACTTTTCGAGCTGAAGCAGGTCATCTTTGGATGAGTTGTCCATTGGTCTGGTCCTTTAATGTGGGGCAAAAAGACATCGCATTGCGCAGAATTCTGCTTTTTCCATACCCACCGGCGATGCCCGTCTTCTTAAAACATCCTGAGTCTGGAATTTTCAAAGCCAAGTATATTAAATCGTACACGATTAAATAACAAGCGATTTTATTGCATGGCTGGGTTTCTCATTTTTATATCGTGTGCGATTTAATTGTGTGCGATACATAATTCACCAAAACGCAACGCCGCCCATCAAACATCACGGACGGCCCATTTAAAGGATCAGACCCATGAGCCCATTCAATTCAAAAGTTGCAGCTGCTGTTTTCTCTGGCGCACTCTTCACTGGCGCGCTGGCACTGTCGACCTCCCTGACCAGCTCCGCAGCCTTCGCAGAGCCGGTTCTTGAAAACACCACCCAGGAATTCATTGATGTTCTCTCCGCGTCCGGCGGTCCGGCCATCTACACCCTGACCCCGGCTGAGGCCCGCAACGTTCTGGCTGGCGCACAGTCCGGCGAAGTTGCCAAACCGGCCGTCGATATCACTGACACGGTCTTTGGTGTTGGCCCGACGGGTGCCACCAAGGTCCGCATCATCCGCCCGACGGGCAATACTGATCGCCTTCCTGTGATCGTTTATTTCCATGGCGCAGGCTGGGTGATGGGCGATACCGGCACCCATGATCGTCTGGTCCGTGAACTTTCGGTGCGCGCCAATGCGGCCCTGGTGTTCGTGGATTACGAACGCTCCCCGGAGGCACGTTACCCGATCGCGATTGAGCAGGATTACGCCGTCACCAAATATGTGGCTGAACATGGTGAACAGCTCAATATCGATCCGACCCGCCTGGCAATTGCCGGTGACAGCGTCGGGGGCAACATGACCGCTGTGGTCTCGCTTCTGGCCCAGGAACGCAAAGGTCCGGAAATCACCGCACAGGTTCTGTTCTATCCGGTGACGGATGCCGATTTTGACAACGGATCCTATACCGAATTTGCCAACGGCCCGTGGTTGACCGAGCCTGCGATGGAATGGTTCTGGAACCAGTACCTGCCCGAAGGCGTTGATCGTACTGACCCGAAAATCACACCGATCCATGCAAGTGCCGATCAGCTTGCCGGTCAGGCCCCGGCACTTGTGATTACTGCGGAAAACGACGTGCTGCGGGATGAAGGCGAGGCATATGCCCGCAAACTGAGCCAGGCTGGCGTTGATGTCACCGTCACGCGCTACAACGGCACGATCCATGACTTTGTCATGCTCAATGCCCTTGCCGATACCCCGGCTGCCAAAGGCGCAATTGCCCAGGCCGGTCAGTATCTCCGCACCGCCCTGCACGGCGAATAACACGACGAATACAGGGGAATTGTCCCCAAACTTTAACACTCTTTCGGGTAGGTGCGGTTGCACCTGCCCGCCCCCGGCGACATATGAAGGATCTTGGTCCCTAACAGCCGGGTAATCACCAACCGAACCAATGTTCAAACAAAGGATGAAAACCATGTCTGTTGATGTCAAATACACCGCACTCGCTTCTGCAACCGGTGGCCGCGATGGCCGCGCCTCGACTGACGATGGATCGCTTGATGTCAAGCTGTCCACGCCAAAGGAGCTCGGCGGTGCTGGCGGTGACGGTCATAACCCGGAACAGCTTTTTGCCATGGGCTACTCGGCCTGCTTTATTGGCGCCATGAAGGCAGCCAGCGGCCAGACCAAGATCAAGGTACCAAATGACGTCGGGGTTTCGGCTGAAGTCGGTATCGGTCCGCGCGAAGCAGGCGGCTTTGGTATCGCCGTCGAACTCACAGTATCGCTGCCGGGTCTCGACAAGGCCGATGCTGAGAAGCTTGTCGAAACGGCGCACACAATTTGCCCCTATTCCAACGCAATTCGCGGCAATGTCGATGTCACAACGACCATCGCCTAATTTTCGTCTCCCCCCTGCTGGTCAGCTCCCCCCAAACTGCTGACCAGCAATTCCAGGCCCGGTGTCCCCCGCACCGGGCCTTTTTCTGTTCTCTGCCTGCTTGTGAAACAAACATTTGTCCTGCACTGTGGTCGGTGATGATCTAGGCTCAGGACCTATTAATTTGATTTGAATGGCAGAGGTTATATTTGTGAAATCCAAGGAAAAGCCCGCAGGTCGGGCTGGTATTCCGGCCAAGGGATTTGACGCAGGAGTTTGCAAATATAACCTCTGTCCTTCGGATTAACCGGATTTGCACGGGCTACTTCGTCGTAAAACCTTAAAAGATGTATATCTTCCCGCGGTTTTGCTCCGCGTATCCGCACAAATCCGGTGAACCATTCGAACCAAATTAATAGACCCTGAGCCTAGCCAAAAGCCAAACAATGAAAATGACAGGAAACCGAAATGCCCAAGCAGCTTACCGTTGTTGCCACCGCACGCGCCAAACCCGGCATGGAAGAAGAACTTGGCAAACGGCTTTTGGCATTGGTTGAACCGTCGCGCGCCGAGGAAGGCTGCATCAGCTATGACATGCACCAGTCAAATGACGATCCCGCACTCTGGTTGGCCTATGAAACCTGGCGCTCGGAAGAAGACCTCGCCCGGCATTTCGAGATGCCCTACCTAAAGGCCTTTGGCGAGAGTAAGGATGAAGTGCTTGCACAGCCGCTTGATGTCCGTAAATTCAGCCTCAAATCATAACGCCTGACTTAATCTGACTGGCTTTCAAACGTGCTTTTCGCCCTTTTCCTTTCCGCACTGACATCCGCAACCATCCTGCCCGGCACGTCCGAGGCGGCGTTGGCCGCCCTCATTGCGTCCGGTGATCATGCCATATGGCTGTTGGTGCTGGTCGCCACGGTGGGCAATGTTCTGGGGTCGCTCATCAACTGGTGGCTTGGCCTTTATGCCGAGCATTTCAAGCACAAGCGCTGGTTCCCCGTCTCCGCCGAGGCACTGGATCGCGCATCCCACTGGTTTGGCAAATACGGGCTGTGGTCATTACTGCTTTCATGGCTTCCGATTATTGGGGATCCGCTCACGCTGTTTGCCGGGGTCATGCGGGTGCGCCTTCTGCCCTTCATCATTCTGGTGACCATTGGCAAGGCGGCGCGCTATGCCATGATTGCCGGAGGGGCAACTGGTTTGTCGAACATGTTTTCCGGTTGAAGCACGAAATAATTCTTCAAAATATCGAAAAATAAAACCACTCCCCTTCAGAAAATCCACCCTTGATTTAAATATTTAAAAATAAATAAATTGTAATATTACATCATCAATGTTTTCCTTTGATCTAACAGAGCCGCGAAAAATACTTTTCACGGCCTGATTAAAAGGAATTTTATTTATGGCTATCGAAATCCCTGCATGGACAAAGCCCGGAATTTGGGGCGGCATTATCGGCGCCGCACTGATCACCATTGTCGGTTTTAGCACCGGCTCGGTGGTGTCTGGTGGCACTGCGCAGGAAATGGCCGATGCAAGCGGCAAGGAAGCAACGATCTCGGCAATGGCACCGGTATGTGTCGCCCAGTTCAAAATGCTTTCGCCCAACAATCAGACGGCGGAACTTACGGCCCTCAAGGCTGAAAGCTCTTACAAGCGCGACGATTTCGTGATTGCAAAAGGCTGGGCAACCATGCCGGGCAGTGACGAACCCAATAACGAGATCGCTCAGCGCTGTGCATCGCTTCTGATGGATCTGACGACAAGCTGATCTGACACCGGTTCCGACACACCAACCGGAACACGGATATCGACAGCACGCAACGCAACCGGCTCCACATCCGGTTGCGTTTTTTTATGCCCAAAGCCGAAATCACCCTTGCGCAGGTCAATTTTGTTCAATAAACGCGCCGCAAGACAGCGCATGTTGATCAACAACAAAAAAACACACCGTGCGAGGAACACCAAGATGTCCGGCTTTAGCGCCACACTCAGCCTCTATCTTTCCATGGCCGCCTTTGCCTTGGCCGCCTCCATCACACCGGGACCGGTCAATATTCTGGTGCTGAGTTCTGGCGTGCAGTATGGCTTTCGCCCGTCCCTTCGCCTTGTCTTTGGCGCAACGGCCGGGTTTTGCCTTTTGCTGCTTTTGATCGGGCTTGGTCTGCATGAAATGCTGGAAGCCTTCCCGCAACTGACCACTGTCATTCAGTGGGCCGGTGTGGCGTTCTTGCTGTTCATGGCCTGGAAGCTGGCAACGTCAAATGGCGAACTTGGCAAGGGCGATGCCCAAACTGGTCCCAAGGCCATCACCGGGGCCGTCATGCAATGGCTTAACCCAAAGGCCTGGCTGGCATCCATCGCCGGGATGGGCGCCTATGCCGCGTCCGGTGCGCCAACCCTGATCTGGGAATTTACCGCCATCTATTTTGTGGTCTGTTTCGCCTCGGTCGCGTGCTGGGCCTATGCCGGGGCATTTTTGTCGCGCTTTCTGGGCGAACCTGCACGCATTCGCGCATTCAACCGGGCGATGGCCGTATTGCTGGTCGCCAGTGCAGCCTATCTGATTTTGGGATAATCCCCCGCACCCCGTCCCCATAGTCGGGTTGCGTAAACTCCGGGCGGGTCTTGGGACTGAACCTGGTCACCCGCCTTCTTTTTTTTTCTCAATCACGCCGCCTGCGCGCGGGCATATTGCCGTGGCGTCGCCGCCATCAGGCGTTTGAAAATGCGCTGGAAATGCGCCTGATCAGCAAAGCCTGTTTCAAGCGCAACATCCACGATCTTTTCGCCCCGCCTCAGTGCATGACGGGCGCGCTGCACCCGGCAATTGATCAGATAGGCATACGGCGTCATGCCATATGTTTTCTTGAATGCCCGCACCAAATAGGACCGGGAATAACCAACCAACGCCGCCAGATCATCCAGACCGATATTCTCGGCATAATGCGCACGAATATACTCGGCCACGCGGGCCATCTTGCGGTCATGAACCGCACCGGAAACCCTGACCACACGATCAAGCACCCCGCGCCGGTCAAGCTGCACATGCAGATCGCCAAAGAAAGACACCAGCGCGGTTTCCTTGCCGAGAATATCCACATCCGGGTTGGCCAGCGTATCGGCCAGATCAATCAAGCCGTCATAAAGATGCGGATCATGGCTGAGTGCGTCGGAAAACATCGCAAACTTCCCGGCCGCATCGGCATCCAGTTCAATCTGCAAATCGGTAAGCCAGTCCGGATCAACAAACAGCATGTCATAAACCCAGTCCGCGCCCTTGACCGGGTTGCAGCCATGAACGTCCTCGGGGTTCAGGATCACCACCGAACCGGCCTGCGTTTCATGGGTTTTACCCCGGTTCCAGTAGGTGCTGTAACCGCCCCGCACCGTGCCAATCGAAAAGGTATCGTGGCTGTGGCGCTCATAACAAACCGCATGCCCGTCCGCCACACGCCGCAATTCAACAAACGGCATCGCGTCATTGCGCCAGAAATGCTGATTGCGGGTATCGGGGGCTGCCATTGCGGTCCGTCTTCTTGTGTTCGGGTGATTGCTCTATAAATTCCAAGATAGGTCAATTTCCCCGGTGGCGCCACTGTCGCTGTCTGCTTATAGTGCCCCAAATGTTCGATGATCGTTCCGAAGAGTCCCAACCGCGTTTCATGCCGCCCAACGCACCTGTCATGGTCGTTGGATTGCGTCATGCCGTGTTCTTGTCACCCGATGGCGAGATCGAGGAACTCCCGCACGGGGCCGCGGCCAAGCGTGCGCGGTCATCACGCCCCATTCTGGTCCATACCCCGGCCTGTGCAAGGCGGCTGAAATCCGATCCGTTTCCGGCCCATGACCTGCTGGAGCTATTTGCATTTGTCCGCCCGGCACAGTTTTGCGTACCGACCCCGCGCGGCATTGCCCTTGCGACGGGACAAAAGCCAGCAGATGACCTGATCGGTCAGGCAGAGGCACTGGCAGAAGCCATGAAACGGCTTTTGCAGGAACTCGCCACCCTTCATCGCAACAAACGTGGGCCAGCACTTTCGGTTGCATGGCCGATGGCGCGCGGCCACTGGCCGTGGGGCGTTTCGGTTCTGGCGGCCCTTGGGGCGGATGGCGATGGTCCGCATCGTTATGCGGTATATGAAGGGCTTAAGGTCTGGAAAAAGCTTGGCGAGTGGTCTGAACATGCCCCGCCACCGCCGCCGGCCAACTACCCGGTTGATCCCAAGGATGCGCGCAAACGCCTGAAGGAACTTCTCGGCGAAGGAGCCGAAGAACGCCCGCAACAGGCCGATTATGCATCATCCGTATGCTCCGCCTTTGGCCCGCGCCTGCATGATGGTGCGCCCAACATCGTTCTGGCTGAGGCCGGAACGGGGACCGGCAAGACATTGGGTTATGTCGCCCCGGCGTCGCTTTGGGCCCAGAAGAATGACGGTGCGGTCTGGATTTCGACCTATACCCGCAACCTGCAACGTCAGATCGATCAGGAATTGGATCGCCTGTATGACGACCCCAAGGACAAACGCCTTAAGGCCGTGGTGCGCAAGGGGCGGGAAAACTATTTCTGCCTGCTGAATTTCGAGGAAGCCCAACGCCCGCTTAATCAACAACCGCATCAAGCCACCCCGCTGGGCCTGATTGCGCGGTGGGCATCGCATACCCGTGATGGCGATATGGTCGGGGGGGATTTCCCCGCCTGGCTGACCGAATTGCTGGGCAATCGGTTCACGGGGGCATTGGCCGATCAGCGCGGCGAATGCATCTATGCCGCCTGCCCGCATTATTCGAAATGCTTTGTCGAAAAGACGGTACGTCGCGCCCGGTCGGCCGAGATCGTGGTGGCCAACCATGCACTTGTCATGGTGCAGGCAGCCTTGGGCGGGCTTGATGATGCATCGATGCCGACGCGTTATGTCTTTGACGAGGGCCACCATCTTTTTGATGCCGCCGACAAGGCCTTTTCATCACATCTGACCGGGATGGAGGGGCAGGAACTCCGTCGTTGGCTTCTGGGGGCAGAGCAAAAAGGATCATCACGTGCACGCGGCCTGAAACAGCGCCTTGAAACCCTGATCCTGGATCGTGACGAACTGCGCGATGCCGTCAATGCCGTGATTGTCGCTGCCCAATGCCTGCCCGAACAGGGTTGGCTATCGCGCATTCATGACGGGTCACAACATGCCAAGGGCCCGGCGGAGGTCTTTTTGGCCCATGTCCGGGCACAGGTGATGGCGCGCTCCGCCGAGGGAGATCGTGGCTATTCAATCGAGACTGATTGCAAACCGGCGCTCAACGAAGTTCTTGCCAGTGCCGCCGATCTGGATCGCGCGCTGGAGGCCATGGAAAAACCGGCCAAGTCGCTGATCAAGATCATTGCCCATATGCTTGATGAAAAGGCCGATGAGCTTGACAGTGCCGAACGCCAGCGCCTTGATGCCGCGATCCGGTCGCTTGAACGCCGCGCAATCATGCAGGTCGGCGCATGGCGTGAAATGCTGGCCTCACTGGTCGAGGAAACACCGAAAACCTTTGTCGACTGGTTTGCGATTGAACGCCAGTTTGGCCGCGATTTCGATGTTGGTATGCATCGCCATTACCTTGACCCGACCATCCCGCTGACGACGTCGCTTGCGCCCACCGCGCACGGCATGGTGGTGACATCCGCGACCCTGCGTGATGGCACAGGCGACGAAGAATTTGATTGGGCCGTGGCCGAGGATCGCACGGGTGCCGCCCACATGCCGCTTCCAGCCATCCGGGCGGCAATGAAAAGCCCGTATAATTACCGCGAACAAACCCGCGTTTTCATCGTCAATGACCTTGGCCGGGATAACCCGGACCATGTTGCGGCGGCCTATCGCGAGCTGTTTCTGGCATCAGGTGGCGGCGCGCTTGGCCTGTTTACCGCGATTACGCGTCTGCGGGCGGTCTATGAGCGCCTGACCGGTCCGATGGATGAAGCGGGCCTGCAACTTCTGGCCCAGCATATTGATGGCATGGATGTCTCAACCCTGATCGACATTTTCCGGGTCGAACGCGATGCCTGCCTGCTCGGCACCGATGCGGTGCGTGACGGGGTGGATGTACCGGGTGATTCCTTGCGCCTGATCGTCTTTGACCGCGTGCCATGGCCCCGGCCCGACATCCTGCACCGCGCGCGCAAATCGGCGTTCCATGGTGCGCGCTATGACGACATGCTGACAAGGTTGCGCATGAAGCAGGCCTTTGGCCGCCTTGTCCGGCGTGCCGAAGATCGCGGGGTGTTCGTTTTGCTTGATAACCGCATGCCCTCACGGCTTCTAGGCGCCTTCCCCGAAGATGTCGAAGTTCAGCGGGTCGGCCTGCGCGAGGCGATTGAACAAACGCGAAGCTTCCTTGGCAATGACCGGGGTCGTGAAGAAGGTTAACCGGTTTCTTTGGCCTCAATTGTGACGGCGGAAAGGACGCACCATGCATGTCATGCTGATGACCTATGGGACGCGCGGCGATGTGCAGCCCTTTGTCGCCCTTGGCCGTGGGCTGATCCAAAAGGGACATCGGGTCACCATCGCCGCCCCGGAGCGCTTTGCCGGTTTTATCACCGATCATGATCTTGAATTCACACCCCTGACCGATGCACTGATTGCGCTTATGGATGATCCGCAATTTGCCCGCGCGTCTGATCCGAAGGCATCGACCTTTCAAAAGCTAAGGTCATTATTGGCGATTGGTAAAAAGGCGCGCGGTCTTCAGGACACGCTGCTTGATGATATTTTCCGCGCCATTGAACAGGGCAAACCCGACGTGATTGTGTTTCATCCGAAAACCTTTGGTGCGCTGCCGATTGGCAGGCACTTTGGTATCCCGGTGGTAATGGCGCAACTGATCCCGTCTTTTATCCCGACCGGGGATTATCCGCATATGGGCATTCCCGATCTTGGCGGTAAGGGACGCCTGGGCCGATCCTATAACCTTCTGACCGGCAAGCTGATGTATCGGCTTTTGAACGCAACGCTGCGTCGGCACATTTGCCGCTGGGCCGCACGACGCAACAACGGCATCAATGCCAGGGATCTCGACATTGTGAAATCCTGCCAGTCCGGTGCGATTCGGATCATTCATGCCTTTAGCAATGCCGTGATCAATCGCCCCAAAGACTGGCCGAAGCACGCAACCGTCACAGGATACTGGTTTCTCGATGGGACAGCCCAAACAAACCCACCCGATCCGGCAGTACAAAACTTTGTCGAGCGTCACAAAAACCTGATCTATATCGGGTTTGGATCAATGCCCGGCAATGATCCGACCGCCATGGCAGAGATGATCGCCAAGGCGATATCGCAATCCGGTGGCTCGGACGCGGCAGCCATTGTCGCAACCGGCTGGGGCGGCATGCGCGATATCAACTGGCCCGACAATGTCCTTGCGGTCAAAGAGGTTCCCCATGACTGGCTGTTCCCCAAGGTCGATATCGTCATCCATCATGGCGGGGCTGGCACCTGTGCAGCAGCCCTGCGCGTCGGCCGCCCGTCCATCATCATTCCGTTTTTCGGGGATCAACCCTTCTGGACAAAACGCTTGCACAAGCTTGGCGTTTCCCCAAGGCCGATAAAGCCTGAAAAACTTGATGCAACGCTTCTGGCAGAGCAGATACAGACCGTTTTCAAAACGCCATCATATCGTAACAACGCCGAACGCATTTCGCAGGAGATCACAGGGGAAAACGGCATCAAAACGGCGATTGCCCAAATTGCCGCGGCAGTCAAAAATTCAGACGGCACTTAAAGCTGTCAAAAATCATCCTTAACAATATCCGCATCAATATTATGCCGGATCGCCAGTCGAAGGGCATTGAGGATGGCGATGATATCAATGCCTTCCTGCAAAAGCGCGCCTGCAACTGGCGTGATATAGCCTGCGGCGGCAAAGCCCATGGCGACGATGGAAAGCACCATGCCGCCGATCACACTTTGCAAAAGGATGCGGCGCATCGCCATGCTGATGTGAAGGAGCTCGTCCACGGTCACCAACGACGCCTCGGGGATCACCGCACCAGCGGCATCCGCCGTGACGGCACTTTCCTTGCCAAAGGCGATGCCGACGGTGGCAACGGCCAGTGCCGGGGCATCGTTGATGCCATCGCCCATGAACAATGTCGGGGCCTTGGCGGTTTCTGCGCGGACGATGGCGACTTTCTGTTCCGGGCTTTGCGATGCCAGGCTTTCGGAAATACCCAGCAATTCGGACAGGTAGCTGACCTCGCTTTCGCGGTCGCCCGAAAGCAACATCACCTTTTTGAAATGATGGATGTCGCCAAGATGGCCGACAAAGCTTTCGCCCTCGGCGCGCGGGGTATCGCGGAAGCGGAAGGTCGCGCCATATTGGCCATCAACCAGCACCACGCATTCCAGCCCCGCCGCACTTTCGGGCAGAAGCCCGGCGATATCGGGGTCGGATTTCATCAGCTTGTTGCGATGGGTGACGGCAACTTCATGCCCATCGACCTGCCCGCTCAGTCCCTGCCCCGGCTTTTCCGAGGCATGACTGACTTCATCAAGTGGCAGGTTGCGGTCGCGTGCTGCCACCAAAACCGCCGATGCCAATGGGTGCTTGGAATAGCGTTCCAGACTGGCGGCAAGCCTCAGGACAAGGTTGCCGTCCATGTCAGGCCCGGCCATCACCTCCACCAGTTCCGGTCGGCCATAGGTCAGCGTGCCGGTCTTATCGAAAATCGCGGTCTGGCAGGTTGGCAAGCGTTCCAGAACGGTGGGATCCCGGATGACGATACCGCGCCGGGCGGCGATTGAAATCGCACTCATCACCGTGATCGGAATGGCAATCAAAAGCGGACAGGGTGTCGCCACCACAAGCACGGCCAGAAAGCGCGATGAATCATCACTCAGATACCCAACGCATATCGCAAATAACAGGGCCGCCGGGGCAAACCACGCGCCGATCTGATCACCAAGACGGCGAATGCGCGGGCGTTTTTGTTCGGCCTCGGCCATGACATCCATGATCTGGGCGTAGCGGGAATCACGCGCGCGCTTTTCCGCCCGGATGATCAGGACCGCCTCGCCATTGATCGCACCCGATAGCACATTGGTGCCCGGTGCCTTGGCCACCACATAGGGCTCCCCGGTCAGGTAACTTTCATCCATGCTGCCATGGCCATCAACCACAATGCCATCGGCGGGGGCGGTTTCATGCGGAAAGACCGCGATCAGATCGCCAATGTCGATTTCGTCAATCGCGATATCCGTGATCTCGCCATCATCGGATTTGCGATGCGCGACACTTGGCATGCGCTTGGCCAGGGCATTAAGGGCCGAGGACGCCTTGCGCATGGCAAAGCCTTCAAGAACCTGCCCCCCGGTCAGCATCAAAATGATCAGGCTGGCGGCAAGATATTCCGCCAGCACCACGCCGGTAACAAAGGCAATGGCGGCCAGAAAATCAGCCCCCATTTCACGCCGCAGAAGCTTGATTGCAAGCTGCGCCAAAATGGGGATGCCACCCACCACAAACAAAACCAAAAGCGGCAGGTCGGCGGTGCGGTTGCCCAGAACATTATCCGGGCCGACGAACATCAAAAGAAAGTGCCCCGCCATGGCAAGCAGGGTAAGGCTCAGAATAGCGCGGTTAAGGATGGCTGAAGACAAGGCATCATCACACCGTTCCAGAACACCGGCAGGTGCCACCGTGTTTGCCATGCCTTATCCCCCATATGTGCGTTGGGTTTAGGCCTGCGCGACCTTACCCATTGCCATCGACACCATCAGGTAACTGAACCCTGACGATAGCAGGTTAACGCCAATCAACAAACCAATCGCCCATGTCGCAGAGCTTGGCAATTCGGCAAAGATCAGGATACCGGCCAGCACCGAAATCCCGCCAGAAACCAGCATCCATTTCCAACCGGGAAACTGTTTGAGCCACAGCGCCATCAGGGTTTCAAAAATCCCGTGCAGCAAAAAGGCAATCGCCAGCAACACGGTCAGTGTCACAATGCCGCCTTCTGGCATGAAGGCCAGCCAGCCGCCAATCAGGGCAAAGACACCCCCCTGCACGACATCAAGGCTGCGCCGTGTGGGGGTATCGGCATTCCAGGCCCCGTAAAAATGACCCAGCGCCCCAAACAGGAACAGCCAGCCAATCACGGTTTTAAAGGCAATTGTCGTGACAAAGGGAAAGGCCACCGCCAGCACACCAAGGATCAGCATCACCACGCCGACGTTGCGCAGCCGTTTGCGCCCCTTTTCCAAAAGGCCGCGCATTTCCGGCGTTCCGTCATTAACGATCAAGGTCATGGTAGGGTGCTCCTGACTACTGTGGATCGCGGCAATATCAACCTGAAATTGCTGCAAATTATAGCCCATCTAACGCCTGTCGAATAGGACAAGTTCCCAAGGAGCTGATCTTAGCCGCATGCCTTCGCCGCCGTGATCAGGCGTTCTGCCACCGCACGCACAGCCGGGCGCTGATCATAGGCCGGCTGCACCAAAAACGTCGCAAGCGGGCTTCGAACCGGTGCAAAAGGCAGCATGATCAGGTCGTGATTTCCAATTGCCGTGCGCGCAAACGGCAGGCGGGCCAAAATCACACCAAGCCCCGCATCGGCCGCAGACAGCCCGACACTGTAATCTTCAAACCGGCGATCTGATGGCTTGGGCCGATACTTGACCCCATGTTCGGCCAACCAATGCCGCCAGCCAGTTGCGTCGCTGTCATTTAAAAGCGGAAGGTTGGCAATTGCATTTGCATCAAGGCTTTGCGGATCGTGCCCGCCCAAAAGCTTGGGTGAAATCAGCGGCACCAGATCATCAGCAAACAGCAAGCTTGATTTGGTGCCCGGCCATTGTCCCTTGCCACAGCGAATGGCGATGTCGGTCTGCCCGCCATCGAAATCGGCCAGCCGTTCGGTAATCTCGAGTTCAAGCCGCACATTCAGATCACGCTCGATCTCGGGCACAAGCTTAAGAAACCAGATCCGGGCATAGGATGGCAGCAAACTTATTTTGATGACATCCGGTCCACGGCGTCGCCGCCAGGGCTGCGCGCCTTGCGACAAAAGATCAATCGCCGCCTGTGTTTCGCGTAAAAACCGTTGCCCATCAGGCGTCGGGCGCACCCCGCGGCCATAACGTTCAAACAAATCATAGCCAAGCCATTGTTCGACCTGTGCAACATGACGACTGATCACGCTATGCGTCACGCCCATTTCACTGGCCGCAGCCGAAAAGGACCCGTTGCGCGCCGCGGCCATCACCGCAGGCAACAGCGCAAGAGGCGGAAGAGAAAGGTCATTGCTGTGCACCATATGCACATCTGATCCCCAAGCTATGTTCTATGTCAACACTCATGATCGCGCTATCAGCAAGACAGAAGACAAATTCATTCTCATAGAACGAGGGGAATGCCGATGTTCTCACAAGCCACTTTGGGCCTTGCCTGTGCCCTGATTACGGTTCTGTCCTGGGCGGCGGCCTTTCCGTTGATCGGGGTTGCGCTTTCGGGGCTTGATCCCCTGCCCCTTGCCGCTGCGCGCTTTACACTGGCGGCCTGCCCGGCCGTGATCTGGTTGGCGATCAAACGCCCGGACATGCCCACGCTGGTTGATCTTGCACGGCTTGGATTGGGCGGCGCACTTGGCATCAGCATCTATAACTGGTTGCTCAATACCGGGCAGCAGACGGTATCACCGGGGGCGGCAAGCTTTATCATCAACACATTGCCGATCTGGACAGCGATGCTGGCCACTGTCTTTTTGCGCGACCGGTTCGGGATTGGTGCATGGATTGCCACCGCTGTCAGTTTCTCCGGTGTGGTCCTGATCGCCGTTGGTCAACCCGGCCCGATGCGTTTTGGCAATGGCAGTTCGCTGATCTTGCTGGCATCCATGCTGTCAGCCACCTATTTCGTTTTGGTTCGTGGGGTGATCGCGCGATATGGACCCGCCACCTGCACCTGCTGGACACTGATTACGGGTGCGCTATGGCTAACCCCGTGGTTGCCCGACGGGATGGCACAAATCAGTTTGGCTTCGGTTTCGGTGATTTCGGCGGTGTTGTTCCTTGGTCTTGTTTCCGCATCACTTGGCTATGCCACCTGGAGCATCGCAATAGGCCATTTCGGCCCGGCATCGGCGGCAAACTTTTTGTATCTGGTGCCGCCGATTGCGGTGCTGCTGGCATGGACTCTAAGCGGTATTACACCCGACATCCTGACCCTGATCGGCGGCATGGTCGCGATAACCGGTGTGGTTATGTTGCGCATTTCCATGGCAAGATCGGCGCGCAGGGCAACAGCGTAACCAAGGGTGTGTCGGGCCTGGCCCGGCATATCAGAACTATTATAAAGAAAAACTGATAACTGGTTCACAATTCGATGCTTTGACATGGGGGTTTCAAGGGTCTATCAAATTCCAGACCTTATCCAATCTGGATGGAAACCCGTGTATTTCACACCGCTCAACAGCTTGGTTGCACGACGCACTCTGTCACTTTGTGTGGCGTGGCTGTTGCTGGTCAACGCGCTGTTTTTCGGGTTCATGCACGCGCCTGTCGCGCTTGAAACCGTGCCGACGTCGAACACGGAAGTTTCCCAGACCTATGTCCCGCTGATTATCTGTACCGCAAATGGCATCAAGACCATTTCGGTTCCGGCCGACCTTGCCGCAGATCGCACTGCTAATCCGCACAGTTCCGACGCCTTTGACGGCTTCCAGTGCGCCAGTTGCGGCCTTGGCAACCATGTGGTCGGCATGCCGGTAGAACCTGAATTGCCACTGATCCATCGGATCCGGCTGTCTAATCAGGTCACCGCCCTTCACATTACGGCACGTCTGCACGATTTCTGCCCGATTGCCGCATCTCCGCGCGCACCGCCGGTCGCCATCTGATCGGAATTCCAAGCACCGCTTTGCCAGTGCCTTGATGGCAACTTGACGCCACAACTGTATCTGACGGACGTGTTTCTATCCGATCATCATCCCATGCCAGCCGGTAAAACCGGCAACTTCCGGGACATCCCGGTTCACAGACTGGTGTCGATACGCGACGGCATTGCCGCGTATCAGTAAGTTTGCCAATGGGAGATCCCCATGAACAAAGACGACGCCTTGCTTGTATTGGAAAAACTTGCCGAACCCGCCGTTTTGACTTTGCCATCCGATGCCAGCATCGGACATCACAGCCAGGACCACACGTATGTTTACATTGTGCAGTCTGGGCTGGCGCTGCGCTGCAAATACACTGAACAGGGGGAAAGACAGGTCTGCCGGGTTTATCGCCCCGGCGATCCGATCGGCCTTGAAATGCTGGCGGTGACCGACCCGTCGCTGGTGATTGAAACCATCGCACCGTCGGTGATCAAACGCATCCCGATCCAGCGGATCCGTCTTGCCCAGCAAAATGATGCCCGCACGCAATCGGCTGTGACGTCGCTTCTGGCAAGTGAAGTCATGGATGGTCAGCAGCTTAAGATCAGCTTTGGTACCGGTTCGGCCATGCGCCGGATTTGCCGGTTCCTGTTGTGGTCTGCCCACAATGATCTGGTATCGCTGCCCAACCGTGAAAAGCTTGGCAATATCGTTGCGACCACGACCGAAACCGCCAGTCGCATGATCGCCAATCTGAGGCGCGAAGGCGCAATTGTGCGCAACCCGCGCATGCCATCGACCATGCGTATTGATCGCGACAAGCTGTGCAAGGTCGCAGGCGACCCGCAACAGCAATCCGCGGCATAACTGGCCGTCACGATCATCAAACAACAAACGCACCGGGATACCGTTCCGGTGCGTTTCTTTTTTTGGGCCAACACTAATGCTGATTATGAACCAGGCTGGGCAACCGGGAAACGGGCGGGCGAGGTCAGGTTGGCCTTAAGCAGGCTTTCCATATCGCTTGCACTGATCGGCTTGCTGAAATAGAAGCCCTGAACTTCATCGACCCCCTCGGACGCGATATGTTCAAGCTGGGTTTCGGTTTCAATGCCTTCAACATTGACCGCCATGCCAAATGATCGCGCCAGGAACACGACGGCGCGCACAATCGCAGCATTGCCATCGGAACTGTCGATATCAATGATGAAGGACCGGTCGATCTTGATCTTGTCCACCGGGAAGCGTTTGAGATAGGCCAGTGACGAATACCCCGTCCCGAAATCATCAATCGCGATACGAATGCCCTGATTTCGCAGGATACCGAGCGTGATGGCGGCTTCGCGCGGATTGTCCATCACGGCCCCTTCGGTCACCTCGAACTGCAACTGATGGGGATCAAGTTCCGTGCGCGAAAGCACTTCACCGACACTCTCAATCAGGTCTTCGTGGCGGGCCAGTTCAAGCGGCGAAAGATTGACCGATATGGTCAATTGGCCATAGCCCGCATCGCGCCATGCCTTGGTCTGATGGCAGGCCCGGTTCAGCACCCATTTGCCAATATCGGCAATGATGCCCATGCGTTCGGCCACCGGGATAAAGTCAACCGGGCTGACCTGCCCGCGTGACGGGCTGAACCAGCGGACCAGTGCTTCCATGCCGATGATACGATGACCGACGATGTCAATGATCGGCTGATAGAACAGCTCCAGCTCGTCATTTTCAATCGCGTGGCTCAGATCGCGTTCCATCGCCTTGCGTTCCTGAACCTCGACCTGAAGTTTCGGTTCAAAGAAGTGATAGCGATTGCGCCCCTCGGCCTTGGAACAATAAAGCGCCAGGTCCGCATTGCGCAGCAGGTCCTTTTCATCGCGACCATCCTGCGGATACATGCAAATCCCGACCGAGGTCGATGCCTGCACTTCATTGCCATCGAGCATGAAACGTTCGGAAATGCGTTCGATCAGGCGCTGGGCGACAAAGGTCACTTCCTCGACCGAGCCCGGCTCGTGGATCAGAACTGCGAATTCATCACCGCCAAGACGCGCGACCACATCCTCGTTGCGCAGGCAAACCCGCATGCGTTCGCCAACCCCCTGCAAAAGCAGATCGCCAATCGGATGGCCAAGCGTGTCGTTGATATCCTTGAAGTTATCAAGATCAAACATCATCAGGACAAAGTGGCAGCGTTCGCGTTTGCTGCGCGCAACTGCGGCTGCCAGACGTTCCTGGAACAGGGTCCGGTTCGGAAGCCCTGTCAGCCCGTCATGATGGGCAAGGAACTGAATGCGCGCTTCGCTGCGTTTGCGATCGGTAATATCGGTGATCGATCCGTCAATCAGGGTCGGACGGCCCTTCTCATCGCGAACAAGACGGGCATTTTCCTCGACCCAGATGATTTTGCCGTCTTCGCGGCGCATCTCGGTTTCAAATCCCTGCACAATCCCATCGCGCAGCAACCGGCCGATAAACCGCAAACGATTGACCGGGTTCAGATAATGAAACGCCCAGTCATGCTCCTTGGCAATCAGGCTTTCGACCGCGTCATAGCCCAGAATGGACGCAAAGGCCGGGTTGGCCGACAGGATCGGGCCAAGCGGGATGCTTTGAAACAGCCCTTCTGCCGAGTTTTCGAAAATGCCGCGGAATTTTTCCTCGGCATGGCGCAATGCCCGTTCGACCGACAGTTTTTCTGTCACGTCCTGACCGATACAGATCACACCGGCAACATCGCCATCTTCGCCGAAATGCGCGCGCGCATTCCATTGCAACAGGCGAATTTCACCGTCGCGGCGCTTGAATGAAAGGACCTCATCCTTGATGATTTCACCCGACAGCAACCGGCGCACTGCCATCCGAACACGCGCCCGGTCTTCTTCAACCAGCAAAAAGTCAAAGAAGTTCTGGCCTGCGGCCTCCATCCAGGAATAGCCAAATGTCCATTCGCATTCGCGGTTATATTCCAGAATGCGCCCCTCGGCATCGAGGAACAGGATGACGCTGCCCGCCGTCTGAACCAAGGCGCGATAGCGTTCCTGACGCCGACGCAGATCATATTCCGCCTGACGGTTCTTGGTAATGTCGGTGATGGTAACGCTATAACCCAGCAGCATTCCGCCTTCGCCACGAATTTCGGTGGCATTGACCCGCACCCAGATCTGGCTGCCATCGGCCCGGCGCATTTCAATATCGCGGGCCTGAACGCCCTTGCCGGATGCAAGATCGCGACGCAGCTGAATGCGGTCGCTGTCGCTGGCATAAAAGGTTTCGGGATGGCGAAAATAGGCCTGGGTCACTTCGCGCACGGAATCATAATTGAACAGTGACGCGGTTTCTTCGTTCACATTGGTGATCGTGCCTTCGGCATTCAGCTCGATAATACCATGCACTGCATGTTCAAGCGCGCGGCGATAGCTTTCCTCGCGCGTGCGTTCCTGACCAAACAGCACCAGACAACCCGAATTTTCCAGCGTGATATATTGCCACTGGAAAAACCGCTGCCCGTAATGGACGGTGCGCGGGCTGTCGGTGTCAAATTGCGGACCTTCGTCACTGACCAGCGGGCGCTGGTCGCCTGGATGCATCAGATCAAGCGGCGATGCCATGCCCATTTCAAGGGCAAGCTGCTCTGCCGCGCAATTGGTGCTGCGCAGGCGACCGTTGGTTTCCACCAGCAAAACCGGTTGCGGTGAAATCAGCGATCCGATGCCCGATGAAACGGTGGCCTCAATGGTTGTAAAGCGGATATAGGTGCGCCGACCGATGCTCAGCTTCCAGCCGAACAACACACATGCAGAGTCCCGGAACCCGCATTCAATATAATGGTAGCCGCCAATATCAAGAAGCCGCCCCGAAAGTTCGGCAAGCGGTTTTGAAAGGCCTTCAACTGCGTCGGGAGAAACCCATTCGCCGACCTGTACACTCTCGTCATAGGCTTCGCGCCATGCTGAATTTACGAGCAGTCGTCCTTCGTCTGGATCATATGCTCCAGACGGCAAACACAGGTGGCTGATCAACGCCGTCAACATACCGACGGAATCGATTGCGTTGATGTCTCCCATAGCGGCTTTATTCGTCATGTTTGTTGTCGCTGCGCGACCATAACTGCTACCCCATGCAGTGCAAAGCCAAATTTTCCCCGACGAGAGCCACCAACCCCAATCATTCTGCTTGTATTTTTGTAGCGGCTTCATTTTTTGTTCTTTTGGTCGCGCATGCCGCCTTTTTCACGGCTTTCAACGCCCGCGCGACCGGTGCCGACAGAATGAACGCCATTTCACTACGTAATCCTTAAAATCCTTGAAAATTCATCGGTTAACTGTTGCCCGTGGAAGTTTATCGGCATACCATCGCTCGGCTCGGTGGTTTTCACACTGTCCGGATCCCAACGTCAAAGTCCGGATAAAAGCGTTTCAGGGAACCATCCTCGATAAGGAGTAACCAACGTGATTTCGCATCAGGACGCCTTGATCTACACAATGGTTATGGTATCGGCCGCCGATAACGATATCACCGACGCCGAACTTTCCGCGATGGGCCGCCGGGTCCGTTATCTTCCGATTTTTGCCGGATTTGACAATGATGGTGTCACCAGTGTTGCGCGCGATTGCGCCAAGCTGCTCGGCGAAGAAGACGGCATGGACCGCACGCTGGATATGATCCGCGATGCCCTGCCGCGCAAACTGCGCGAAACCGCGTATGTCTTCGCCTGTGAAATCGTCCTGTCCGACAGTGAAATCAGCCAGGAAGAACTCCGCATTCTTGAATTGCTTCGCCACCGGCTTGATATTGACCGGTTGGTCGGATCGGCCATCGAACGGGCCATGGCGGCGCGCTATGTCCGGCCCGGTGATTTTTGATGTTTGCAACGACGGCCGCGGCACCTTGCCAGCACAGCCTCGTTGAATGAAAAACGGTTAAATCAGCATTCCAACTTTGTGTTGGGCCTGTCTGATCGAATTTGTGGAACCCAAAGCGCATTTTGGGCGTTACGCCCTGAAATTGCTGCTCTTGGTCATCCATAATGGGACAGGACCCAGCCAACAAAACTTTCCGGTTTCGGGCCAATGGGCGCGGACCGTTTTTGCGTCGCCAATTCAGATATCGCTACCGTCACACAAAGGGATCGCCGTCATGACCGCTCTTTCCGGGGAAAACATCGCCTTTATCGGACTTGGATTGATGGGGCGTCCGATGGCGCTCAATCTTGAAAAGGCCGGTGCAGTCCTGACCGTCAATACCCGTAATCCCGAAACACTCAATGCCTTCGAAGATCTTGGCATTGCGACTGCGGGCACCCCGGCCGATGCCGCGGCCGAGGCCGACATCGTCATCATCTGTGTTGCCAACACGCCCGCACTTGAAAATGTGCTTCTGGGTGAAGAAGGCATTATTGACGGCCTCGAAGAAGGCACCATCGTCATCGACATGGGTACAACCTCGGTCGAAGCCACACGGCGCTTTGCCGATGTGGTCGAAGAAGCCGGCGGCACATGGATTGATGCCCCGGTTTCCGGTGGCACCCACGGGGCTGAGAACGGCACCCTTTCCATCATGGTCGGTGCATCGCCCGAAGATTTCGAACGTGCCCATCGGGTGTTTGACGTCCTTGGGTCACGCGTCACCCATGTCGGCGATGTCAGTTCCGGCCAGATTGCCAAGGCGGCCAATCAGATGATTGTCGGCATCACCATTGGTGCGGTTGCCGAAGCCTTTTCCATGGCTGATGAAGCCGGTGTCGATCTTGATAAACTGCGATCTGCGCTGACCGGTGGTTTTGCCGATTCCGCGATCTTGCAAAAGCACGGAGAACGCATGATCGAACGCAATTTCGAACCGGGCGGCAAGGTCGTCACCCAGCGCAAGGACCTGTTCCAGGCGCTTGAATTTTCCGAAGGCGAACTGGGGGTCGAACTGCCCATTACCCGTCTTGCCATGGAACTTTATGACGAATTGATCGACATGGGTCATGGCGACCTCGATCATTCAGCATTGATCAAAGTCTATGAAGAAGACTGATGCCGATCATGTCGAACTGGTTTCGGTCCTGACCTGCCCTGAATGCGGGCATGTCGAAACCGAAACCATGCCGACGGATGCCTGCCAGTATTTTTATGACTGCAAGGGATGCGGTGCAGTGCTGCGTCCCAAGGCTGGTGATTGCTGCGTTTTCTGTTCGTATGGCACCGTCCCCTGCCCGCCGATCCAGTTACATGGGCGCGGGGAAGACGGTGGCTGTTGCGGGCATGGCAACTAAGCTGTCCAATTGATCAGACGCCACAGATCAGGCAACATAGATCAGGCAACAACGCCCGGCTTGTGACTGCCGATCCGATACAGATAAAGGTGATCCGATCCGGTTTTCATCGGCACCTCGCCAAACGCCTGCCAACCGGGAATGGCAAAGGCGCGCGATATCAAAATGCCGCCATTTGCCATACGCTGATCCAGCACATCGCCAACATCGCCCATCACCCTTGGGTCAAGAAAACAAACCACAACGTCGCCGGGATCGCGATCAAGGGTTTTAAAATCACCCCGGATGAAATCAAGGTTGGGCCGTGCAGCCAAAACCGCCCGCATCCGGCTGATGGCATAGGGGATTGGTGATAATTCAATACCGGTGACTTTGATCTCCGGCCTTGCCCGCGCAATCGCCAGCGCCAGATCACCCCAGCCAGATCCGAAATCCGTCACCGCCTTGGTATCACCCGGGATATAGGCGATGATTTCGTCGGCCGCCTTGGCCGATGTCGGCATCGGAACGGCCTTTAGCCGGATTGCATAACCCGCAATCAGCGCCAAAATAATTCCGACAAGGGCCAGTACGGATAAATCAGTCATCAACCATCCAGATATGTTAGGGTCCGTGCCGCGCAGTGGTGCCACAGGCATGCGCGTACCGCAAGCCACGACACACACAGCCAACTGAACACATTTGCAGAAGATACCGGAATGAGCCACGAAGAAACCGACACCCGCATAACCGAGCTTGAAATACAGCTTGCCCACATGGAAACCGTCGTCACCGACCTGTCTGACATGATCAAAAAGCAGTGGGATCGCATCGATCTGCTTGAACGTCAGAACAAATTAATGTCGTCTGATATTAAACGCATGATCGATTTCCTGCGTACAGCACCCGAAGACGACGCACCACCGCCGCACTATTGATGGCACGCAGGGTTTGCAGGTTTATTGCGATCGCGCCTGCCAATGAAAGATCGATTTGACCAACCTTTATCTCGACATACCGACCTTTGACGACTTCGGAAAGGTGCTTGATGGCACGGTGTATCATGCCCTTCCCGATGACTGGTGGGTGGGCACATCCGATGTCATTGGGTCGACGAAGGCGGTCGAAGCCGGTCGATACAAGGACGTCAACATGGTCGGTGCATCAGTGATCTGCGCAGTCAGCAATGTGCTTGGACATTCAGATTACCCGTTCCTGTTTGGTGGCGATGGCGCAAGTTTTGCCTGCCCCCCGGATCAGATTGACGCGGTGCGCGATGCGATGGCATCGACGGCCACCTGGGCGGCTGAAACCCTGGATCTTGAATTGCGTGTCGGTCTTGTGCGGATCGGCGATATCCGGGCTGCTGGGCACGATGTCCGCATTGCGCGCTACGCCGTTTCCAATCCGGTTTCCTATGCCATGTTTGCCGGCGGCGGCATGCAATGGGCCGAAGACCAGATGAAACAGGGCAACAACATGATCCCGGCGGCTCCGCCCGGCAGTCGACCGGATCTGACCGGGCTTTCATGCCGCTGGTCCCCGATCCGGGCTGAGGGTTCGGACGTCATTCTGTCGATCATTGTTGCAGGGCGTGACGACCGCACCCGGTTTGATGCCACCGTTCATGAACTGTTTGCCATTCTTGATGACAGCCCGCGCAAAAGCAGCCCGATCCCCGAAAACGGGCCAGGTATCGCCTTCCCGCCGCCCGGAATGCATCTTGAGGCAGAGGCCACCAAACACAAGGAAGGCGGTTATATCAAAGCATGGCTCAAGGCGCTCTATATCGCGCTGATCGCGGCCATCCTGATGAAAACCGGCTGGAAGTTGGGCGCCTTTGATCCACGGCGCTATCGCGATTACACCGGCTATAACACCGACTTTCGCAAATTTGGCGATGGCCTGTGGATGACGGTGAATTGCAGTTTGACCCGTGCTGAGGAAGTCGAAGCCCTTTTGCATGCGGCAGAACTGCAAGGCGACATTCATTTTGGCACCCATCGCCAACGCAGTGCGATCATGACCTGCATTGTGCCCTCCATCACAAGCGATGCGCATTTCCATTTTCTTGATGGCGGCGAAGGCGGCTATACCGCGGCGGCCACGGCGTTCAAGGCAAAAAGAAAACGCGATCAGGTCCTTGGCGCATCCCCCGCCAATGCATGAAACGCATCGATTGTGACGCTACAATAGATTTCTTGCATGACTATGGATTATCCCGGACACTTCCCTGATCCCGAACGGATCAGGATAGCCCCATGGACACCCGCGAGCTTGAAACCCTTATCGCCGTTGCAGACGCGCAATCCTTTCACGGTGCGGCGGATCGCCTTGGCCTGACGCAACCGGCCGTCACCCGCCGTATTCAGCGCCTTGAAGAACGCATTGGCAAAAGCCTGTTTGACCGCGCTACCAAACCCCTGCAACCAACCATCGCCGGGCACCGGGCGCTTACCGAGGCACGCGATCTGTTGCGCCGCCTTGAAGGTTTCAGCGACTCGGTTCTTGGCAACACCAAACGCCACGGCCCGTTCCGATTGGGCGTAAGTCACGGGGCCGCCCCGCTTCTGGCCGCCCAAGAACTCCGTTCCCTGCATCAGGCCTTCCCGGATATGTCGCTTTCGATCAAAAGCGGCTGGTCAGCGGAACTTCTTCCGCTTCTGCGTCGGGGTGAAATTGATGCCATGCTGTCGCTTGACGGGCCAAACGGCATTGTTGGCGGGGTACAAAGCCGCGATCTGCCGGCAAGCCTGTCGCCGCAAACCTTGCTCGATGATGAAATCGTTGCCATCGGCCCGAAATCATCCCGTTCCCATCCGACAACCATCGCCGAACTTGCCAAACATCCGATGATCCTGATGCCCGAAGGCTGCACCTTCCGCGCGCTTGGCAATGCATGGGCGCATAAAAACGGGGTCGAATTCACATCCGTGCTTGAAGTCTCCGCGCTTGAATTGCAGATCGAAATGGTCGCCGCCGGGGCGGGTTACGGGATCATGGCGCGGCGGTTTTGCCAGCACAGCCCAGCCGCAAACCGGATCAAGATCCTTGATATTCCCGGCATGAACTGGGGCATGGCCATCACCCTGATCCGTCGCGCATCAAGTTCTGATCTTGACGATATTATCGACAAGGTTGGCGAACTGGTGATTAATGCCGGCAAAGCATCCGATAACCCACATGCAGAAATGTTATCAGCATCATAATCCGAATGAATTGGACGCATAGCGCCACCGCGTTCAATATCGCCACCAAACAATAATCCCTCTCGGAGGAACGCCTATGAGCCCCACTCAAAGCTCGCCCCAAAGTCCGCCGCCGCAAAGCCCCACACGCATGACCATTATGCGGGCGAAAAAATGGTTCCCGTGGCTGGTTCTGCTTTCTGGCTGCCTTGTTTTGTCACTGAACCTTGGTGTGCGTCAGTCGCTTGGCCTGTTTATCCCCGATATGCTCAATGACACGGGCTGGAACGCTGCCACCTTTGGTCTGGCCTTTGCCATTCAAAACCTGATGTGGGGTATTTCCGCCCCGATCGCCGGTGCCATTGCGGACCGTTTTGGTACAACCCGGACCCTGATTGGCGGTGGTATCGTTTATGCGCTTGGGCTTTATCTGATGGGCACATCCGCGTCCCCCGGCGAGCTTTACCTCACTGCAGGTTTCCTGATCGGCACCGGTGTTGGCATCACGAGTTTTCCGGTGGTGCTTGCCGCGATCAGCCGCGTTTTCAGCAATGAAAAACGAAGCTTCGCACTGGGTCTGGCCTCCGCTGGTGGTTCAGTTGGTCAGTTGGTAATGGCCCCGACCACCCAGGCGCTCAACAGTTCGCTTGGTTATGTATCGGCCCTTGTTATCCTCGCAGCCATTTCGATGCTGATCATCCCGGCTGCCTTTGCCATGACCGGCAAGGCCGAAGGAAACAGCCCGACCGCCACCCCCGATCTGGGTCCGCAGGGCTTGGCCGCCGCGTTCCACGAGGCCCGCAAACATCGCGGCTTCGCACTGCTCAATGCCGGTTTCTTTGTCTGCGGTTTCCACATCGCGGTGATCGCCACCCACCTTCCTACCTTTACCGAACTATGCGGCTTGCCCCGTTCGGTCGCGGCCGAAGGTCTGGCACTGATCGGTCTGTTTAACATTGTCGGAACGCTTACGGCCGGCTGGGCCGGTGGCAAATGGCGCAAGAAATATGGCCTGTCGTTTATTTACGGCATGCGTGCGCTGGTCATTGTGATCTTTATCTTTGCACCCAAAACGTCTGAAACCATCTTGCTGTTTTCGGCATCGATGGGCGCACTTTGGCTTTCGACCGTGCCGCTGACCAGTGGCCTGATCGCGCAGGTCTTCGGGCCGCGTTACATGGCGACCCTGTTTGGCATTGTCATGCTGTCCCATCAGATCGGCGCGTTCTTTGGCGCCTGGATGGGCGGCATTGTCTATGACCTGACCGGTAATTTCGATGCCGTCTGGTGGGCATCCGTGGCACTCGGCGTCTTTGCCGCCATCGTGCATATGCCGATTGATGACAGGGAACTGCGCGCCACGGCCAAGGCGTAGGTTCGCCAAGCATTTCACAATTCAAAGCAGCGCCCGGTACCATTCGGGCGCTGCTTTTTTTGTCCTCTTTTCCAACCATCGGCTTTGCGTTAAAACGCAGACCATGGACAGACCGATTTACATCACCCCCGAAGGGTTAGAGGCCCTTAAATCCGAACTCGACCACCTTTGGAAAAAGGAACGGCCGGAAGTCGTGGCTGTTGTCCATTGGGCAGCGGGCAATGGCGACCGTTCGGAAAACGGGGATTACATCTATGGCAAAAAGCGCCTGCGCGAAATCGACCGGCGCGTGCGATACCTGCGCAAGCGGATTGAGGATGCCGTCGTCGTCCGCTCTGATGAACAACCCGATCATGCCCACATATTCTTTGGCGCAACGGTCACGTATGTGAATGCCCGCGACGAAGAAAAAACCATCCGTATTGTTGGCGAGGACGAGGCCGACAGCCTCAATGGCAAGATCAGCTGGATCTCCCCGGTGGCGCGCGCCCTGATGAAATCGGGTGTCGGCGATGTCGTCACCGTTCGCACCCCCTCGGGCGAGGATGAGCTTGAAATCTTAGAGATCAGCTATCCGGCCTAAGCCCTACATCCGGCTTTTAACCCGACGGGTTGGTTCGGCGACTTGCGGGTCGTCGGGCCAGTAATGTTTGGGATAACGTCCCTTCATCTCGGCCTTCACCTGCGCATAGGACCCGTTCCAGAACCCGATCAGGTCGCTGGTGACCTGAATGGGGCGTTGCGCGGGGGATAGCAGATGCAAGGTCACCGCGACCTTGCCATTCGCCACCTTTGGCGTTTCGGTGGCACCAAACATTTCCTGCATGCGCACCGGCAAAGCGGGTGTTTCACCGCTATAATCAATGCGGATGTTTGATCCGGTGGGCACTTGCCAATGGGTGGGGGCCAAGCGATCCATTTCCTGTCGCTGGTTCCAGTCAATCCCGGCAAGCAACGCCTCAGACAGGTTGATCTGTTTAAGCTGGCCTCGTTTGGTAATGCCGCCGAGATAGGGTGCCAACCAGTCTTCAAGCGATCCCAGAAGCCCGTCATCAGAAACATCGGGCCAAGCATCGCCCGCCACCCGATGAAGAAACGCCAGCCTTGCGCGCAAGCCTTCTGATGCCTTGTCCCATGGCAGGCAATGCGGGCCGAGTTTGCGGATGCCCTCGATCAGGGCTGCAACAATCGCCTCGGGATCGGCTTCGTCATGGGTGGCTTTTTCATCCAACACCAGGGCGCCAATCCGGCGTTGCCAGCGGGCGGCAACCGCATCGCTTTGTGCGTCCCAGAAGACTTCCGTGCCCTCGGAAATCTGATCGGCAAAATGGGTTTCAAGGGTGGCACGCGCCACCGGGGCGGCAAGGTAAATCTTGGCCTCGCGCGCCTGCCCGTCCAGTTCGGCAACCGCGATATAGGGCTCCGACGCCAAGCTATCTTCATTGGGTAAAACGCCACCGCGCCCGCCCGACAGGCGATAGCGCGCGTCCGTCCCCTTGCGGCGCTCCCCGATCCGGGCGGGATAGGCAAAGGCGAGCAACAAGCCAACCTCATCGGCGCGATCCACGCGCGCGGTATCGGGTTTTGCCAACCCGCCCTGCTTGGTGGCATCGTGCAAGCGGCGGGCCAGTTGCTTGGCGGCCTCCGATATCATTTTGGGCGCCCGGCCCTTCTGGATTGCCTCAACCCGAATGCGCAAATCCGCCCCGCGCCCGCGCCCGCGCATGAAATCACGATCAGACAACAACGCCGCCAGCGCACAGGCGACATCATCCAGGCCAAGCTGCGCGCCGCGCAACATCATATGCGCCAACCGCGGATGGACCGGCAATCCGGCCATGGCAGTGCCCATCGGTGTAATGCGGTTTTCGCCATCAAGTGCTTCAAGGCCGCGCAAGACATCGCGCGCCTGATCAATCTTGGCGCGATCCGGTACATCCAGCCACGGCAGCGTTTCAGGATCGGTAACACCCCAGCGGGCCAGCTCCAGCGTCAGCGGTGCCAGATCGGCCTCGGCAATCTCCGGCGCGGTAAAGGGCGCACGGGCACGATGTTCGTTTTCCGGCCACAGGCGATAACACACGCCCGGTTCCAGTCGTCCGGCGCGGCCACGGCGTTGCTCTGCACTGGCTTGTGATGATTTGACCGTGACCAGCCGCGTCATGCCCGATGCCGGATCAAACCTTGGCAGGCGTTGCAGGCCGCTATCAATCACCACCCGGATGCCATCAATGGTCAGCGACGTTTCGGCAATCGCGGTGGCCAGAACGACCTTGCGCTTGCCGTCCGGGGCGGGCTGGATCGCGATATCCTGTGCCTTTGCATCCATCGCGCCATAAAGCGGGGCGATGATGACATCACTTCCCACCGCACCCTTAAGCGCACTTTCCACCCGGGTGATTTCGCCCTGCCCCGGCAGGAAGGCCAGGATCGATCCGCTTTCTTCGCGAAGGGCGGTTTTGATCGCGCCGGTCATTTCCGCATCAATGCGGACATTGCCCCATTTATCGGGCTTGGGGGCCACGTATCTCGTTTCGACCGGATAGGCGCGGCCTTCGGATGTGATCACCGGGCAATCGCCCATCAGTCGCGCAATCGGATCGCCATCAAGGGTGGCCGACATGACCACAAGGCGCAGGTCATCACGTAGTGCGCCCTGCGTTTCAAGGGCAAGGGCGAGGCCCAGATCGGCATCCAATGATCGTTCGTGAAATTCATCAAACAGGACAGCGGCAACACCGGAAAGTTCGGGGTCATCCTGAATCATGCGAATCAGGATGCCCTCGGTCACGACCTCGATCTTCGTGTCCTTGGAAATCTTGCTGTCAAACCGGACGCGATAACCCACACGCGCACCAACCGCCTCGCCCAGCAACTGCGCCATACGCCGCGCACTGGCACGCGCGGCCAGACGACGGGGTTCGAGCATGATGATCTTCTGATCCCCGCGCCACGCGCAATCAAGCAACGCCAGCGGCACCTTGGTCGTCTTGCCCGCCCCCGGTGGCGCCTGCAAAACCGCATTGGTGCCGTTTTCCAGCGCGGAAATCACATCCGGCAGGACAGCATCGATTGGCAGGGCGGGAAATCGGGAACTCATACGTTTTTCAATACTCAGCTTGGCACAGCAGATGTCTGTTTGCGGGCATCGCCTAGCAATATCCCTGCGGGGTTGGCCGGGGCAATGAAAATCACGCCAGAATTCATTCTGGCACGGGATGCCGATTGATCGGCCTCAATGCGCGCACCCCTGATGATGATAGAATGATTTTATTGTTTTGGGCAGTTTCCCGTCTTCGACCTGCAAACACGTGACGGGTCATCTGCACATAATGGTCTCATCCCTTCGGAACAGGAGACTTATGATGAAAAGATATCTCGCAATTACCGCAATCGGACTGATACTTGCTGGTGCGCTTGGCGTCGCCCAGGCCCAACAAGGCCCGCAAATGATGAACCCCAACGGCCAAGGCATGATGCAAGGTCCGGGCATGATGGGTCAGGGATATGGCCCGGGCAACGGGCAAGGTTACGGTCCCTGCAACACGATGCCGTGCAATAACGGTGCGATGGGCCCCGGTATGATGAATGGCACTATGATGAATGGTCCCATGATGAATGGCGGCATGATGATGGGTGGCATGATGGGCAAAATGCATGGCCCGGAAATGATGATCGTCATGATGGACACCAACGGCGATGGCCAATTGGCGCTTGAAGAATTCCAGGCCGTCCATAACCGGATGTTCAACTATCTCGACGAAAACGGCGATGGCCAACTGACCACCGACGAGCTGCGCCAACGCTAACCGCCGAGTTTAGCCCCCGCGCCTGATGCCAAGGATGATGCCCTGCTCCGCCCCGATGCGCTGCAGGGTCTTCATCCCGCGCGTCAGACCATAAAGCGTTTCCATCGCCCCTTCGGCCTTGGCCCGCGATGCTGCCGCACGCGTGATGTCATAAAGCCCGCGAAACACCGGTTCGGCCAAGGCGCGCAAGTCCGCTTCTATCTCCGCCCGGTTCGGATCGGGATGGGCAAAACTGAGTGGTTTGGTCGGGTCAAAATTCGACATGGCTTGATCTTGCGGGCTCGACGGGTTTGGGCCCGTGTTTTCTATCACGATTGACAGTGCCCAGACCATCCATGCCTGCGTCCAGCGCATGTAATTGCGCCGATCCGGTCTGCCGTCTTTCTTGATCCCGGCAAAGAACAGATCGCGGCCTGGATCAAAAAGCCTATCTGCGGCCCATACTGCCACCCGGATGGCCCCATCACGATCCCCAAATCGACACAGACTTGCGATCGCCTGTGCCACCGCATGCGCATCAAGATAGCCATCCCGCCCGGCAAAGCTCCGCGGCAGACCATCGGCATTAAAGCACGCTGCCCGATAGAACTGCCATCCACCGGCAATCGCGCTATCTAACCCGTGCATCCCCATTTTCCGAAACCGGTCCAGCAGATCAAGAACATAGCCCGTGTGAAACCCGTCAACGAAGTGGTGATGGGATCGCGTGCCATAGGCCCAACCGCCATCAGCCTTTTGCGCGGCGATAATGCGGGCCACCGCCTGTGCGGTTTTGTCATTCGGTCCGATCATCCGATACAACACGAAGGCCGTCCAAAGGCTGACATTATGGATTTCAACGGCAACATGGTCGAAATAGGCGAGTTAGCCATCGCGCCAGAGCTTTCTCTCAACAAACCCTGCCGCATGAACCAACGCCGGGTGATCCTTTTGCATCCTGCTTTGAAGTAACGCATCAACGACAAAGCTTGTCACAATGGCATTGCTTTGATGACGTTTGGCGTAAAACGCCCGCGCCTGCCATTCAAACGGATATCCCCATCCACCATCCGGGTTTTGCAGTTCCAACAGGCGATCAAGAACATCACAAAGCACCACGCCCTGCCCGGCCCCACCCAGCAAGGCCAGCGTTTTCGGATTGACCATCTTGGGAATGCGAACAACCTTGCGCAAGCCTTCCGGACCACGCTTGATCGTCTGCAACCAGGCCAACCGCGCCAAGCAAAACCGCCCAAGCCCGCTTGCGCGAAAGACAGCACTTTCAAGCCCGTCAAACGGATCAGCCCCGGCAAAGCCATCCGCAACCATGCGGGCCATCACGCGATCCCGGATATCAATCAGATGATCCCTATCCATGATAAGGCCCCTTGCGCGCGGCAATCCCGGCGACCATCCCGCAACAGACCAGATAATGCCCGTAATTCAGCGTATTATCCGTCACCATGGTCAGCATCACCGAAAGCAGGATAGAGACGGCAAGGCGCGCATGGCGCAAGGTCCAAAGCATGACAATCCATCCCGCCGACCAAAGTATCGCCCCGGTGATTCCGGTTTCAAACAGCATGCGGAAATGATCATTATGAAGCGCCCCGAAGGATGCAAAGGATTGATAGCCGGACAGAATTTCCTCCACCGACCCGGTCCCGAAACCAAGCCATCGTTGGCCGACAGAGCCGCCTTGCCACATCCCCCAGAAGTCCTGCCAGAACGCCAAACGCCCACTGCCATGGGTCAGAAACAGGCGCGGCAGATGGGACATCGCAAACCAGCCAGCCACGGCCAATGCGGCCATACCAACAAGCCACGTCATCGCCCGCGAAAACCGGATCATCCCGATCAGATTGACCAACATCGCCAACACCGCAATCCGTGTTTGGCTGAGCAACACCGCCAAGGCCGATCCCGCGGCAAGCAGCCGACAGCCCCGCCACCGGACCACCGAACAAAGCGCAAAAAGCCCCAGAAACAAGAACGGCTGATTAAGGCGCAGTCCCTCATGCGTCATCTGAAACGAACTTGAAAGCAGCAGATAAACCACCAGAACCGGCATCATCACCCGAAGGCTGTCCCGGCCAATCATAAGCCCGACCAACAGTCCGACCGGCAGCATCAAAAGGTTGCCGATCAGGCGGAGCTTTTCGATGCTGGCGCCATTGCCAGTGGCAATGACACCGATCAGCCCGGCAAGAGCCAAACTGCCAGCAAGCAAACCCGGTGTAATGCGAACCGGACGGGCGTAAGCGCACAGCATCGCAATCCAGAAACCAAGCAGGATAAGCTTGGCGCCCATCCCGCCCGCTGCAATCAGCCAGAGCGAGGTGCCCATCAAAAGATTGCCTGCAAGTACCAACCAGATCGGCAGTGATACTGCTTGGCTGGCGGTTCCCGGCCCCTGCCCGGCGTATTGCACAACCCCGGTCTCAATAGCTTTCACCGCCGTGCCCCCTGCGCAAGCAGCGCGACAGGGTGCGAAAATTCGGCTAGGCTGAGGCTCTTGATTTTAAAGCAGATTGGCTGACCTTGATGCTCTGGCTGGCGCAAACCTGTCTGATGGCGCAGATCATTCTGGCCCCGCTGTTGCTCGGCGGATTGCGGCCATTGGCGCTTGCCCTTCTGGCGATCCTGACCGGTATCGGTATGCTTGCGATCTGTCTGCGTCCCGGTACTGTGCAAATCTGCAAGCACCTGCTTTGTCTTTGGATCGGGATCGCAGGGCTGATTGGTTGGGCGATCCTGCAAAGCCTGCCGATCTGGACTATTCAAGCTTATCCGTTCAATGCGCCGCACATTGCAATCGCCCCATATGGTTGGCTGAATATTGCGGCCTATCTGATCTGGCTGGGCGGTGTTGCGAGCCTGACCGCACTGTTGGCGCGCCTCAACAACCATTTGAACATCACCATCGCCCGCACCATTGTCATCACATGCACGCTTCAAGTGGCGCTTGCCGCAGGTGCCGATGTGATGGGATGGCAAACCACATTCTGGTTTGCCAAACAGGCCCATCTTGGCGACTGGACCGGCACCTTCGCCAATCGCACAGCGTTCGGAATTCTGATGGCGTTCAGTATTCTGGCCTGCCTGTTTTTGTATGATCAAAGCCGGGCCTTGATCTCGGCCAAGCGCCTTGATCAGGCGGGTGGCTGGCTGGCAATTGGCTTGCTGTTCGCAACTGCCGTTGTCCAAAGCCACTCGCGGCTGGCCTTTTTCATGGCACTGCTTGGCGGGGCACTGTTTATCATCCTGACCCCGCGCGCAAACGTGCAAAGCATTAAGCGGCTGATTATGATCGCGCTTGGCGTCATCGCGGCCAGCACCATTGCAATCCTCGCATCGCCGGAACTTTTCGACCGCTTCACCGACCTTGCCCGCAACGACCTGATCCAGCGAGATGATTTGTGGATCACCGCGCTGCATGCGATCGCAGAACGACCATTGACCGGATGGGGGGCGGACAGTATTGGACTGATTATTGCTCATTTCGCCACCCCGGACCTGAATGCCAATGCCCACTGGTTTAGCAGCCATAACCTGTGGCTTGATGGCGCAATCGTCTTTGGTGTTCCGATTATGCTGATCTTGCTGGCAGCACTCATCATCGCGATCAAAACGGTGCTTGCCACCTGCCAGAAACCCGACACGCGCGCGCTTTTGATCGCCCTTTTCGCGATGGCAATGCTTGGCAGCATTGGCGACTGGGTCATGGTCATGCCTGCTCTTATTCTGCCGATCGTGATGCTGGGAATGGCAAGCTTTGAAGCCACAGTTGCAACCCATCGCGCAATGCCTGCACGCGGGGATCACGCGGGGCAATCGCCTGTGCCTGATCGAGAAGCGTTGCGCTAAGCGCCACATCATCGTCGGCCGCTATTGCCGCCTTCACCGCCAGCAAAACCGGATCAAACGGCCTTTCGACCAGCCGCTGGTTGAGCAGTGCGTCAAGCGCTGTGCCATCGACCACCATCGCATCACGCTCTGCGCCAAAGCCGTCTCCGTTGGCAAAGGCGGCACGTTTGTTTTCAAGCTGCGATAGCGCCCTGCCTTCCGAAACCAGAACCACGCCGCCAGAGCCAAGCAACAGCAGGGCAATCACAATCAGGATTGCCTTCATAACGTCGCCCCCTCGGTCGCCATGTCCGCCTCTGCCTTGCCATAGGCAGCACGCGGCTTGGCACCGTTCAAGACAGCCCCCTCCGGCACAATATTGGCTGCACGCAATTGCGACAGGGCCTGGGTGATATCGCGGCGCTTGCTGTGGCCGCAGTGCAGGGCAAACAGCCTGACATCGGCCAGTCCCAACGCAATCACACCATCCGCCACCGACAGGATCGGCGGCGTATCAACAATCACATGATCAAACCGGGTGCGCAGGCGCGTGATCAAATCAGGCAATTGCCCGTCAATCATGCCTGTTGCGATATTCCCAGGTACTGGCATACGCGCACCAAGATATCGATACCCCTCGCCGTTTTCTGTCCCGCTAAGGGCACCATCCAGATCCACAATCCCTGACATGACATCTGTCAGATCGGCAGTCATTTCACCGTCATACCGCGCCCGGTTCGGCGGTGCCGGATCATGCAGATCTGCATCGAGAACCATCACTGATGCCCCCAGTCCGGCCAGCTTTTCGGCCAGCGCATGAACGATGTGGCTTTTGCCATCGCCCGAGAGTGCTGAGCCAACTGCAATCACCTGTCCGTCCTTATCGGATTTGCTTGTTGCATCTCCGCCCTGCACCATGATCCGCATCAAAACTGCCAGATGGCCTGCGGCTTCGTCATGGGCAGCAACGCTGGTGGTCTTGTTCGCCCGCGACCGTTCCGGGATCCGGGCAAATAACGGGATGCCCAACGCCGCATGCGGATCAAAATCGTCATCGATGCTGTGATCGAAATAGTGACGCAGCATTGCGGCAACCACGGCGGCAAACAACGCAATCATGATCGCCAACACGGCAAGATCGCGCTTGGCGGGAAATTCGGTTGCTGCGGGCAAAGTAGGCGCACGCAGGATCGCGGCATCCCCCTGAAACGCTGCCATTTCACGGCGCAAGGCTTGCACATGCTGACCCAGCTCCTGAACATTGGCGCGCGCCATGGCGACAGATCGCACCAGGGCGGCCTGCCCCTGAACGCTTGTATTGCGGAGCGCCATACGTTCCTGCCAACGATCCCGTTGGGCCGTGATCAAACGCAGCTTTTCTTCCGCCCCGGCAAGGGTGATATCCATTTGATCGGCGATATTGCTTGCGACAGCAGCCAGTTGGCTATGCAGATCATCCAGTTCTTGCTGCTTGCCCTGCATGGTCGGATGCTTGGGGCCGTAACGCTGATCAAGCCTGACAAATTCCTGTTTCGTCGTCTCGAATTGTGCCGAGATTTGGCGCACCATCGGATGGCTTGCCACATCGTCAATCGCCAGCAAATCATCAAGGTTTGCCGCCGCATTGCGGCTTTGGCGCGCAAGCCTCAGGCTGACAACCTCCTGCCCCAGTGCCTCAGCCTGCTCATCGAGTGCATAGATGCGATCAAGCATCCGCGCATTCTCATCCGGGTCCAGAATACCGGCGCTGTTTTGCAAGCTGCCCAGATCCCCTTCCAGACCATCCAATTCAGTTTGCGCAGATTGAAATTGTGCCTCCGCCTCGGCAAGTTGTCTTCGAATGGCGGCTTTTTGCCGGTCTTCGCGCTGCCAAAGATAACTTTCAACAACGGCCATCAACGCCTTTTGCGCTGTTTCCGGATGGCTTGCGGTAAAGGCCACCTCAATGACCGCCGCATTGCCAACCCGGGCGGTTTCCAAAGCATTGCGAAGATGAGAGATCCCGTCAGTTTCGAGATCACTGGATATTGGCGTATCCGTCAGCGAGACACCCTCTCCGCGCAAAACCGAAAGTGCGGTGGAAAGCGTTTCCTGCCCTTTGATTTCCGCAATTGCCGTTTCGATTTCCTGGGCGGTTACAATGCGCCGGTCACTGTTGAATGCCGCTGGCATCTGGCGTTCCGCGATTTCCACATTTGAAGAAAGCCCGATTTCGGTGACGGACCGATAATCCCCCTGCCAATTGGCGATGCCGCTCAAAAGCGCGATCAGGAACAACACAAAGGTCAGTGCAACAATCCCGCGCCGTTGCCAGAGAATGCTCAACAAATCGCGCAAGGACGGATCAAAACGTTCTTGTGGGACGCTGGTAACCGCGACGGGATGGTTGGGATGCTCTGTCATCTGGGGCTTGCATCCTCAAGCTCTGGAATTCCGACAGGTTCCTGATAATCCTCAACACCCCAATAGCTGTCAGTGGTGGGCTTTCTCGGACCACCAACAAAAAGAAGCGAATAACGTAGCACCCGTTCGGTTTCAGGTGGCCGCGCCGAACCGACAACACGCGGTGCTACTTCGGGCTGGATGCTTGCGGTAAATGATTGCTGTTCGCCTGCGAATATTAGTGCTTGATTGGCATTGCGTTCAAACAGGCGCTCTGCCAAATCCGAAGAATTACCCCGGACGATTTCCGAAAGGCGCCCCGGGTCGGGATGAAGATCAAGCAGACGCAGAACCACCCCACCCAGCACAGTCTCCAGCAAAAAACGGCTACTACCACCGCCCAGAACCACATCAAACAGGCCAAGCAATACTTTAAGGCTCTCCTCTGCCACCTGCCAATCGATGTCAGATTGTTGGTTGGTGCCATCCTCTGACAGCACAGCTCCGACAAGTGCATCAATCAAGTGGGCGACGTCTTCGGTGGCCTCGACCTTTGCGATTTCGGCTTCAATCCAGCTGATCGCCGCCTGCCGGTTTTCCAAATCGAACGTCGCTGTGGTTGTCGGCTGCGCCTGCAAATCGGCGGCCGTTGTCAGCATCATTAAGATGACCGAAATGGTTGCCGCTTTCTGCAATGCACGCCAAATGCGCCGGATTTGAAAACTCACAATCCTTGGCCCGACAAGGCGGGCAAATGCCCAAAGCCCGCGCCCATAGCGCGGGATCATGTAGCGTGGCTGACACAAGACACGCCAAAGGAACTCCAACCCGCACCGCTGCCAGACAACCGGGGCGCGTCGGACATTCCCGGCCAGAACATCAAACGCCCCGCCAACACCCATGGCAAAACCGCATCCGGTCTTGGCCGCATACTGATCAACGAACAGCTCCTTGCGCGGCGATGGCAGGGCGACAAAAACGGCATCTGGTTTGGCCTGTGCAACACAATCGGCCAGCTTTTCATCATCGGGCTCATAACCGTGATGGGTACCCGCGATGATCAGACCGGGAAAACGTGCAGGCAATGTCCCCTGCAACTGATCCAAAACACCCTGACGCGCCCCCAACAGGAAAACCCGCGTGCCATCCTGTGCGAACTGCGCCAGAAGATCTGTCATCAGATCAATGCCAGTCACCCGCTCGGCAACCCTGATTCCCAACAGGCGGGCTGCCCACACAATCCCCATGCCATCCGCAGACAGGCAATCTGCGCGCGAAAGTGCCGTAAGCAAACGATCATCACGCAAGGCTGCGGGCAGTTTGGTCGCATTCAGGCAATGATGACGAAAACAGTCTTGGTTGGCAGTCGCCGTACCTTTGCGAAGCCTCAAGGCGATATCAGCAAAGACGAGACGACGTCGTCTCGTATCGAGCGGCAACCCGAAGAAGGCAGCTTTGTGCCCTTTGAGTTCGTCACGCATGTGCCACCCCTGTCACCCCGGCCGGACACTTGAAAACGGCAGAAACACAAAGTTCCTGCTGTTGGCGTCCGTCTTTCGCCGCCGTCAACGATCTAAGTCACGGCTAATTGGTTGAATTGAATGGTAACTTATGATTGAGTTGCAGGCAATATTAGCATCTCAAGGTGATTGCCGCGGTGAGGGTGACTTTGCTGACCAACCTTGTGCCACCCTACCGATCCGTTGCCTATGACGCGCTTCATCATCGCGCGATGACCGCAGGCGGAGGTTTGCGTGTACTATGTACCCAACATCGTGAACCACAGCGAAACTGGTCAATCACAACACCCGCATTTGACCATATCACCTTGCCGGGCGTGCGAATTCCCCTTGGTGAAAACCGAACATTGTCCGTTCCGTTTCGCGTCACGCGGGCTGTTTGCCGTGAACCAAGTGATGCGTTGATCATAAACGGTTTTGGCATCGCGCAATGGCAGGCGCAAAACTGGGCGCTGAAACACCGCATTCCGACCGTTCTGCAATTCGATGGCTGGGCAGGCTCAGATGCGGACTATGACAATCCGCTTCGGCGCAGGTTACGCCGGATCATGATTGCCCGTACCGATGGCTTTGTTGCCGCCAGTTCGCGCGGGGCGGCGTGGTTCGAAGGCCATGGCGCATCGCCTGATCTCATTTCGGTCGCACCCATCCCTGCGTCATTCCCTTTGCCCGATATTTCCGCCAATCAGAACTTGGCGGAACGACAATACGACATCGTCTGGTGTGGTCGCACAACGGCTTCAAAGGGCTTTGATCTCTTCATGCGGATCGCAGCGGGACTGTCACAAGCAGGCATTGCAAAACGCATCGCTATCGTTGGCAGCACAGGCATTAAAAGCACCACAATGCTTACGCAATCTTCCGGCCTTGGTGATCAAGTGGATGTGTTCGGGCAACTTCCCCCCGATCAACTGCCGCCCATTCTGACCAACAGCAAGATCGCCGTTTTTCCGAGCCGAAATGATGCCTATGGCGTTGGTGTGATTGATGCGATTGCCTGTGGCGCGGTGGCACTCGCAAGTCCATTCACCGGATGCGCCCCGGATATTTTGCGCGGCTCCGAAATCCTGCCGATCGATAATTCGCGAGGTTGGATCGCGACCTGCAAACGCCTTCTTGATGCGCCGCAACTTCTGGAGGACACGCGCCTGCATCAAGCAAGGGCAATTGCCAATAATAACCCCGCCCATCACAGCGACACCATGTGGCAGGCAGTTCATCAGGCGGTTAATCATAACCCGGACATGCGGCGGTGGCGATGATCACGCCAAACCGCAATCGCAGCCTGAAATCCGAACCATCCGTCTGGATGATCAGCCGTGTAGATCAGGCCAGAATTCTGGCCAAACACCTCGCCGATCAGGATCGGCTGGTGCGTTGGGACAGTTTTTGGCGCCATGACGGCACGGGTCTTATCCGCCCGTCATCACGCGATGTCGGCACTGCACTTTGCAATATCCCGGGTCGCCACCTTCTGCCCGATCTGCTTGGACAAACGGCCCAAAAGCTTCGGTTACCGGCGCGCAATCTTTATTCCGACATTCCCCTGTCGCTGATGGCCGCCTGTCAAATGCCGAAAGCCGACATCCTGCATGGGCAGGGCAATTACAGCCTGCCTGCCATGCGTCGCGCAAAGGCACGCAATATGATCACGATTTCCGATGTCACCGGCCAACTGGCCGAAACCCGCCATGTTCAGCTTGTCGGCGAATATGCATCCCACGGTCGCACCCACCGCGAAATATCAAACTTCCTTGCCGGTCGGCGCACGGCCGAAGCACGCTTTGCCGATGCGGTATTTGCGCCCTCGGATACGGTCGCGGAAGGTCTGCAAAGAACCGGTATTGCGCCTGACAAGATATACCTAGTCCCGTTTACATCGCCGCATTGTCAGGCGCTATTGGATCGAAAACGTTTCGCGCGCGACGATACGGTTATTCGGCTTCTTTATGTCGGCAACCTGTCGCTTGCAAAGGGAACCGCCCATCTTCTGGCGGCTTGGACAACAATTCGCCGCCAGTTCCGCTTACGGGTCGAGCTTACCCTGATCGGCGCGGCACGACCCTGTGCCAAGGGCCTGCTTTCAAATGTGCCCGACGGGGTAACGTGGTTTGGCCCCCTGCTGCACGATCAGGTTGCTGATCACATGTTGTCTTCCGACATCTTTGTCTTTCCCAGCCTGACAGAAGGCAGCAGCCTTGCCACCATGGAGGCGATGGCAGCCGGTTGTGCCGTCATCACCACGTTCGATGCCGGAAGTCCGGTCATCAATCATCAAAGTGGTCTTATCATCCCGCCAAGAGATCGGGATGCGCTTGTAACGGCCGCGTCGGCACTGATCACACAGCCTGAGATGCGCCGAACCATCGCCCAAAAGGCCCGTGATCAAATCACCCACGACCTTCGCAACACCTATGGCACGCGGGTTGATCATGCATATGAAACCATCCTGTCGCGCCATGGTTAGATGGTCAGCCCTCATAAAATCAGCGGATTTTCGCCTATATCCAATGTGGATGATCGGCGCCAATATGATCGCACGGCTGGGCGGTATGGCAATCCTTGTTCTGATTGGTCATACCTATTCAGAGGCCGATCTCGGCACCTATTTCCAATTGCTCGCGATGGTCGGTCTTGCGGTTACCGCAACGCAGGCTGGAAGTGGGTCGCTTCTGGTGCGACTGGCACAAAATGCGGCCTTCGGACAGGCCATGCTTGTTGTCGGAACAAAGTTCCTAATTGCAGGGTTCGCCTCGATCCTGATCGTCACGACAATCAGCGTTCCGCTTGCGCAATATTGGCCACTTATCCTGATCCCGTTTGCCGCCGCCCTTTCGCCCGACTGGATGATTGCGGCCAAAACCCGCTTCTCACGGCTTGGCATGATTGCGGTTATTGGTCAGGCATGCGGGATAATGGTGGCGGTTTGGGCATCGCTCAGCCATTCAGATTTGGCACTTTACCTCATTGCACCAGCGGTTTCTCTGACAAGCCTTGCCCTCGCAACAGCATTTGCATTTGAACAATCCTCCACCAAAGCCCCAATGGCACCTAAGGGCAGCGTATTCGGCCTTGTCGGCTTCACCCTGCTCGCCGGGTTCGTGCCAAATCTCGACTTTGTCCTGTTGGGCGCAGACAACGATCCGCTGTTTCTGGCCCAACGCGTTTTCCTGTTTTGCGCCGGCCTGATTGCAGCCATTGCCTCAACCCTGTTTGCCAAAAACGAGGTGGGCCAAATGCGTGACATCTGGCTTTTGACACCAATGGCATTGATCGCGGGCCTGCTGTTGTTCCTGCCAGGCAAATTGGCCGATCTTTTTTATGCCAGCCCGTCAGATGCTCTAATCACGATCCTTCAAATTGGTGCAGCTTGGCCGGTATTGATGGCGTTCATCGCCCGACAAATCCTGATCTTGCAGGAAATATCAGCGGTGAAATGGCTGGGCTGGGGATGCCTTGCACTGATGATCATCTCGGCATTGGTCATGCCGCCCCGCGAGTTCGCACCCGGCATCATGATGCTGATCGAAGTCCGCTTGGCCTGTCTGGTTCTGATCCTGCTGGCCTGCCAAAGAGTCGTAACAAGACGGCAGGTCATGGCATGAGGCAACTGACCACCACCATCACAAATAATAAGCTGATCAGTGGCCAATACGGTGACATCACCTTTGGCCCATGGGGTCTGGAGTGTTCGGACCAGCATTCCTTTGTGACACTCACCGACCAACCGCGAAACGCCAAACAGGTCAGCGATGTCTGGCACCTTTCCGGGGGTCGAATAAGTATCGCGTACGAAACCCGCAAGCCCACCCCAAACACAATCGGACTTAAGCTACGCATTCAGTCACTGGACGACATCCTGCTGCAAGACGCCGTCATCCGGCTGGTTTTTGACAAAACCGCCATCCAACGTGGTTGTATCGCCAGAAAGACAGTTCACCACACCAACAGCGACAAATACCGTCTTTATCCAACCAATAAGGTCACACTGATCGGGAAGGATGGCGCAACCATATCCGTGAGTTTGGATCACGCGGATGGAGCGGGCCGGTTTGATCCCTACATGTATCTGCGCGATCGCGACGATCACTGGATCATTCATGCCCGCCTGCTGCCAAGTGATCCGGTTGATCAGATCTGGCTGCGCTGGGCAAACCGATTTTTCACGCTATCGGCACCGGGTTGGTTTTCAGCTTTGCTCTGGCGCATGCCGGTTTTCAAAAAGCTGCTCTGGCGCTTGCGCGAACGCATGGGCCGTCACTGCCCTGAAATTCAGGCAGTACCCCTGAACTGCCTCAAAGCAGGCCAGTCCCTGTCGATGGAGGTGACATGTCACTTTCAGTAACCGAGAACGCGCTTCGCAGACGCTGCCTCAATCTGGCCAAGCGGATTGCAGACGATCTCGCAACACGTGAACTGACGACTGGGCAGTTTGAACAACCGGATTTTTACGCCAAGGCCTTTGCCGTCAATCTCTGGACGCGGACTGATCCTGTTAAATTTGGCCCCAATATCGCCCGCGCCCTTGATGCCTTGCGATCAGAGCCGCAAGACAAAACCTACCACCGCGAATTCATCGACTATGCGTTGCTGGATACGCCGGGCCTGTCATCGGGTACCATCGCCGACATCCTTCGGAATACGAAACAGCAATGCCCCGATGTCGCAAACTGGCAGATGCTTGGGCTGATCAATCGCCAGAAACGAAATGCTGGACTAACCGCAAAACTCCTCAACCTCGTCCATTTAACCTTCATCTTGCTTCGCTATTGGCGTGCACCAGTTTTCATGGATCGACCAGACTGCTTCTCCACACAATACCACGCCTTTTGCACAGCACTTCTGTCTGACAGTCCCAATAAACGCCATCAACGGATTGCCAACCGGGCTACAGAAATCTTGGCCCAACTTGCCGGCACGCATGGCTTTGTCAATCTGCTCGGACGTGGTGCGGGTCAGAGTTTTGGCGCGACCTGCGGGCTTTATGTATTGCTCAAGAACGGTTACCGCAACGAAGCAGAAGCCATCCTTCATCGGTTGGAAGACGCTCTTGTTAAAGCCGGAAAGCTCCCGCTCAATCTTCTGTCACCTGCCCCCTTGCAGAAAAATCCCGGCCCCGAAAATTCACAAACACCGGGATGGTACAGCTATAACCGCCACGATGATTACCTTGCCTTTGCAGGCTATTGGCTGCTGAAGGCCTCGCAACTTCCAGCGCCAAAACACATCCGTTCACTCGCATCGGGAACCGCCTCGAACGACATAGTCACGCAGTTTTCATCCTCTTACTATCATGCGCAAATGACGGTTTGTGGCAGACAGAGTTTTGATGTCTCCGGCGCACCCGTCATTGTTTCGGGCCAAGGAAAATCTGCCCGCATCTTCCTTCCACCAACCGGCGGCGAACAGGATGTACCCAGCCTTTATGACGAAGCCTCACAGCCGCTTCCCGCCATTGGCGAGACCGAATTTGCCCGTTTTCTTGGTGCCCGGCAGATATCTGACGACAAGATTGATGCAGCCTTCGAGCTTGCCGGTATCGTTGGACATCGACAGATCGAGTTTCAAAACAGCCGCGCGATCATCTCTGATCAGATTTCCAGTCAGGATACGGGAGAAGTTGATCTTTTCCGAATTCTGATTGATGGCAACATCGGCCTGACTCAGATCGCGGAAGACACCATCCTCTGTCGCGAACTCGGAATAAAGCTGACCTCGAACGCCCCGCTACACATGATCCCACACGCGACATTCAGCGCTGCCGGTCCGGCAACACGGATCATTGCTAAGACAGCGCAAGGGCATAACACCACTCTGACCATCTCGTGGGGAGATTCTGATGCGTGATCCGATCACAATCATCACGACCGTGCGCGATGGCGACGCCTATCGGGATCGCTATTTCAGCAATCTGCGCCAGATACTCGGGCCCCGCGATCATGCGTTCATTATCGATGATGGCTCAACCACGCCCCTTACAACACCATCAGACTGGCTCAACGACCAGCGTCTGAAAATCATTCATCCCGGCAGGATTGGACGCGGCGCTGCACTTAATCTCGCGATTAAAAACAGCCGCACCGATCTGATTGCCATTCAGGATATCGATGATCTTTCTCTGCCTGATCGGCTGGATCGGCAAGTTGACGTACTTTGCAATTGCCACAATCAACTTGTCTTCGCGCGCGCAGTGTCCGATCCGTGGCGACCGGATTTGGCAGCCTTACAGCATTTTTCACCCGGACGGCTGTATTTTAGCAACCCACTGCATCATTCCTCACTTGCCATGCATCGCTCTGTCTGGGCCAGTGCAGGTGGTTATGCGACAGATTTGCCCTGTTGCATTGATCTGGATTTTTATCTGCGCGCCTGCTGCGTTACCAAGGCCCACATCAGTCGACTTAACAGGCGCCTGATCGAGCGCACCCTTGATCCCGGCACCCGCCATTTCGCAAGGATACCGGACGCGCTCTATCAGAAAACGCGTGCTTCCGTGCTTGCGCGTTACCGACCTGACCTGCCTTGGTCGATTTGGCTGGCAGCTGCCAAACTCCGCGAGTTACACTTGTTTTCGGCAAGGGACGCTCGATGACCAACCGCCCGAAAATCATCACCATGGTTCAGCTGCCACCGCCCATGCACGGGGCGGCCCAAATGAACCGGATCGCCATCAACGCCTTGGCGAAAGACTTCGATTTGCATGTCATTGAAATGCGCTTTGCCCGGACATTGTCGGAGGTAAATCGATTTTCGGTGCGCAAGATCGGGTTGGCGGTTTGGTTGTTGCTGCGCCTGATCCGGGCATTGCCAAGCGCCAAGGCGCTTTACATCTGCTTTGCACCAAATGGCTTCGCCTATTACCGCGACTGCATTTATGTACTTCTGGCCAAGCTCCTGCGTGTCCCAATAATCCTGCACCTGCATGGTCGCGGTCTTCCCGAAATGCGAAGATCAAAATGGTCTGACTTGCTTCAGAAGACGGTTTTCAAAGGGCAAACCGTCATCCTGCTCGGCGAGAGTTTGCGCACAGAAATCGAAGGCCTTGATTGCAAGTCTGCCATCATCGCCAACTGCCTGGATGATAGTGCTTTCGTCGGCCCAGCCACCAAACAATGGGTACCCCATGATCCGATCCGGCTTTTATGGTTGTCCAACCTGTTTCATGCCAAAGGCATCGAAACCCTGCTTGCTGCCTGTGAGATCCTGCCCGCGCAAGGTATCGCTTGCCATTTGACGATTGCCGGGACCGAAGGCGACATCAGTAAAGCCGAGCTCGCCACATTACTTGAAAAATATCACATGCATGCGGCAGCAACATATTTGGGGCCAGTTTCCGATCCTGAACGGCAGGCTGTCTTTGACAACTCCGACCTCTTCATCTTTCCCAGCCACTACCCCAACGAAGCCCAACCGCTTGTCGTGCTCGAAGCGATGGCGGCCAATGTGCCGGTGATCACAAGTAACATCGCAACCCTGCCCGAGTTTGTCCGGGACGGCGAAACCGGGCGACTGTGCCCGCTCCAAAACCCGGAACAATTGGCAAATGCGATCATCGCAGCAATCGGTTCACCGGAGGAAACAACCGCAATCCGCGATACCGCCTATCAGATGTGCCGGCAGAACTTTCGCCAAGACCGGTTTGCCGAAAAACTGCGCCAACTGGTTCACAGCATTATCGAAAATCACTGACGTTCGGTGGATGATTGCGTACCATCAACACCGCCCCATCAACACCGACAGAAAACGCATGAACAGGATGGCCAGAATGGATCGGGACGAATTCAACGCCTTTTGCAAATCCCTGCCACAGACAACCCACGTTGTTCAGTGGGGTGGCGCGGATGTCTGGAAAGTCGGAGGCAAGGTGTTCGCCATTGGCGGCTGGGCCACAAATGAGACATTGGGTGTCACATTCAAGACATCCGAAATCGGCTATGAAGTCTTGAAAGATATGCCCGGCCTTCGACCTGCCCCCTACCTGGCATCACGCGGCATGAAGTGGATCCAGCACTATGATGCGCCGGGCTTGAGCGATCATGACCTGAAGGACCATTTAAAAAGCTCGCACCGCATTGTCGCCAAGGGTTTGACGAAAAAGCTGCAGCGCGAGCTTGATCTTTATCAGGACGAATAGTTTTGCGGGCTTAGAGACGCCAAAGGTCAATGCCGGTCGGCACTGCGTCACGCGGCAAAACCGCGCGCACATCGGCAACAAAACCCGTGCCATCTTTTAGCAAGCTGCTGACAAGCGGCCAGCCCTTGGCAACGTATTCCTTGTGCGACACGGCCAGAACAACGGCATCTGCAGGTTGCAGGCAACGGTCCGAGCAAAGCTTCAAGCCATCAAACTCGTGTGCCACTTCGCCCGCATCGGCATGCACGTCATGGACCTGCACAGTAACACCGGCCTCTTCGAGTGACCGAACGATATCAATCACACGTGTGTTTCGAATATCAGGGACGTCTTCCTTAAACGTCAGGCCTAGCACCGTCACGGTCGGGTTCTTGGTCGCCCCTTCACGCAGCAATGCCCGGATGACCTTGTTGGCGACCACGTCACCCATACCGTCATTCACCCGACGACCAGCCAGAACCACTTGCGGGTAGTAACCCAATTCTTCGGATTTGTGCGTCAGGTAATAGGGATCAACACCGATGCAATGACCGCCCACCAGACCCGGGGTAAATTTCAGGAAGTTCCATTTGGTACCCGCCGCGGCAAGAACATCACTGGTATCAATACCGGCGCGATCAAAGATCAGCGAAAGTTCGTTCATCAGCGCAATGTTCAAATCGCGCTGGGTGTTTTCAATCACCTTGGCCGCCTCGGCCGCCTTGATGGTTGGCGCCTTGTGAATGCCAGCGGTCACGACACCGCCGTAGACATCAGCGACAATATCCAAGGTCGCTTGATCCTGACCGGAAACAACCTTGGTAATGGTCGTAAAGCGATGTTCGCGATCACCCGGGTTAATACGTTCGGGTGAATAACCGACTGTGAAATCACTGCCTGCTTTCAGGCCCGAAAGTTCTTCCAAAATTGGAACGCATACTTCTTCGGTCGCCCCCGGGTAAACCGTGCTTTCATAAACAACAATGTCGCCCTTTTTAAGGATGGCCCCAACGGTTTTCGAAGCAGAGCGCAGTGGCGACAGATCCGGACGGTTCGAGCTATCGATCGGCGTCGGCACCGTCACAACATGAAAATCAGCCTCGGCAAGGTCTTGGGCATCAGCGGTCAACAAAAGATCGGCTGCGGCAAGTTCATGGTCATCGACTTCGCCGGTTGCGTCATGTCCCGCTTTAAGCTGGGAAATGCGCGCCTGATTGATATCAAAGGCGACGGTGCGACCACACGATGTGCCAAATGCAACCGCTACCGGCAGTCCGACATAGCCCAACCCGATAACTGAAATCTTGCGCCCGTGGCTCATTGGTAAAACCTTACAAACAACGTGGTTGCCGATTAGTAGACAGCCGACCATGCCCCGTCAATTGATAAGCGCTTGGAGGCAATAGAGAGTGCCCTTGTGCCGCCTCCCGGAACGTGGTCTAGTTTCCATTAAAGCCTCACAACACACGTACATTATTATATGCTTCTTCTTTCCGCCGCCCTCGGCTGCCTTCTGATGTTGACCGGACACGTATTGGCCGCGCCATCAACGTCACCGATCCGGGTGGTTTTTCCCTATATTCCGCTGATGGCGGAAAGCAAGGATCACGGCGTCTTTATCGACATGTATGCGGAAATAGCAAGGCGGTCGGAGACAGACGTGATCATTGACATTCTGCCGGTACGGCGCGCGGCACAGGACTTCATTAGCGGTAAATATGATGCGCTAGGCGCATATCCGTCGCTTTCTGAAATTCCGGTCTCGCTGGCCTCTGTCCCGTTTTATCGCCGCGAAAATCTGATTTTTTACAGCACTGATCAATTTGGTCATGGTAATGTCACCAAGCTGGAAGACCTTGATGGCACGCGCGTTGGGCTGGCCGCCTATCATTACCCTGACTACATTCTTGATCGCGAAGAACTCAACCTTGAGCGCGTGCCCGACGATGCGTTTTTGTTGCGCATGATTGCCAGTAATCGCCTCGATGCCGCCATCATCGAACGTTTTTCGGGCAATCATGTCCGAAAGCTGCTTGGCCTTGAAGACACGATCTCTGTCAGCGAGGATCCGGTCACCAGCGAAAATGTCCTGATCCTGTTCAAGGCCGATCTTGCCGGCATCGAAAACCGCAAGGCCTTTAACAAGGCGATCTACGAAATGCTGTGCGACGGGAGCCTGGCAAAACTGTTTGGCCGCGCAAGCCTTCTGCCAGATCAAGAGATCATTGAACGCGAATTGCCAGCCTCCGCAATCATCAGCGATTGCGACCCCAAGGCCATCTTCGCGGACCGCTAACCCGCCCCAATAAAAAAAGGACACGCTGCCAAAGCAACATGCCCTTTTCATAAATCGATCTTGGCCGTGAAGGATCAGCCCTTCACCACGATATTGACCAGTTTCGGGGTCGGCTTGGCGACATAGATCACCTTGACGATGTCCTTGCCCTCAAGATGGCGGGCAACGTTTTCATCGGCCTTGGCAAGAGCTTCGACCGTTGCCTGATCAGCGTCAGCCGCGACCATGACAGAGCCACGCTTCTTGCCATTGACCTGAACCGGAACTTCAAATTCATCATCCTTGGCTTTCTCGGCATCGAAGGCCGGCCAGTCGAACTTGATCACCGATTTCTTGGCCGCAAACTCGTCTGCGGCCATCCGGCTCATGAGCTCTTCACCCAGATGCGGGGCAAACGGGGCGACCATCAGCGCCAATGCCTTGGCATGATCATCATGCACGGCATTTTGTTTGGTCAGCGCATTGGTCAGTTCGATGAGCGCTGCAATCGCGGTGTTATGGCGAAGGTCGGCCACGTCCTTGGTCACCTTGGCAATCGTCTTGTGCAGAAGCGTTTCGATCTTGCCATCCACGTGATCGGTCCGCTCCATCTGGGTTGTGACTTTCCAGACGTTGGACAGGAAGCGCATCATGCCGACAATCGCATCCGACTGCCACGGTTTGGAGCTGTCAAGCGGCCCCATATACATCTCGTACGTTCTGAACGTATCGATGGTGTACTGATCGCAGATTTCCTCGGGCGGGATACCGTTCTTATAACGCTTGCCCATCTTGCCGGGCACCGTGATCAGCTGCTCGTCGGTCTTGGCGTTGAACGGCACTTTCTTGCCATCGACATCGCGCATTTCAACATCATGGATGTCGACATAAACCCCGCGCGCATCGGTATAGGCATCGGCCGTAATCATGCCCTGGTTAAACAGCTTCTGGAACGGTTCCGGCGTTGCGACATAGCCAAGATCAAACAGGACCTTGTGCCAGAAACGCGAATACAACAGGTGAAGCACCGCGTGCTCCGCACCGCCAACATAAAGGTCAACCGCCCCCGGAAGGGCGTTGCCATCCTTGTCCGTGCTGTTGGCCCAATAGGCTGCTGCATCATCGGATGCAAACTTGGCATCATTCTTGGCATCGAAATAGCGCAGGTAATACCAGCACGACCCAGCCCAGTTCGGCATGGAGTTGGCATCGCGTTTAAACGCGCGCACTTCATATTTCACACCATCATGGGTGTATTTCGAACCGACTTCGGCGTCCACCGGTAGAACCGAACCATCAGAAAGGACGATGCCTGTGACTTCCATCCAGTCCTTGGCGCGCGCCAGCGGTGGTTCCGGCTCCGAATTCGGGTCTTCGTTTGATTTCGGTTTGAAATCCGTCATTTCCGGCAGAACGACCGGCAAGGCCGCCTCGGCAATGCCGTGCACCTGATCGGTTTCCTTATCGAACAGAACCGGGAACGGCTCCCCCCAATAACGCTGACGCGAGAACAGCCAGTCACGCAGTTTATACTGCACGCGCCCACGGCCAATCCCCTTGGCTTCCATCCATTCGATGATCTTGGCCTTGGCATCCGGGGTCGAAAGACCGTTTATTGAAACCTCGTCATTGGCGGAATTGATCGTCTCGCCAACTTCGGTCTGGGCAACCTTGAAAGCACCCGGCTCTGCCCCATAGCGCGCAAGCAACGTTGCCGCGTCAGATTCCGCCGCATCCGCCGGGGCGTTGTCCTTAAGCCACGCATCGGACGGCTCGGTCGTTGCCTTGATCGGCAGACCGAATTTATGGGCAAATTCAAAGTCGCGCTGATCACCGGCCGGAACCGCCATGATGGCCCCCGTGCCATAGCCCATCAGGACATAGTCGGCGATCCAGACCGGGATTTCTTCACCCGTCACCGGGTTGGTCGCATGCGCACCAATAAACACGCCGGTCTTTTCACGCTCGGCATCATCCTTGGCCGAAACGGCCTTAAGCTCGGACGCCTGTGCGCGATAGGCCGCGACATCGGCCTTTTTATCGGTGGCGCAAAGCTTATCGACCAGCGGATGCTCGGGTGCGAGAACCATATAGGTCGCGCCAAAAATCGTGTCCGGACGGGTGGTGTAAACGGCGATCTTGTCATCCGCACCGTTTGAGAGTTTGACCGGGAAATTCACCCGCGCACCGACAGAACGGCCAATCCAGCCCTTCTGCATCTCGACCACGCCATTCGGCCAGTCCAGACCTTCAAGATCGGCAACCAGACGATCGGCATAATCGGTAATGCGCAACATCCACTGTTTCAGTGGCCGTTTATACACCGGGTAATCACCACGTTCGGACTTGCCTTCGTTGGTGACTTCCTCGTTCGACAGAACCGTGCCGAGCATCGGGCACCAATTCACCGGCACTTCGTCGACATAAGCCAGACGCCCGCGATCAATCGCACGGTCAATCTCCTTGCCTTCGGCTTTGGTGCCTTCGCCAATCACGGATTTCGGCTGCGGCACGCCATCTTCATCCAGCAACCACGCGCCAGATTCAAGCAACGGGCGCAGTTCGGCAATCGGGCGCGCGCGGCCATTGATCACCTGCCCCTGCGGGCCTTTCCATTCGACGGTCGGGTCATAGAAGCTGTTGAAAAGCTGCAGGAAGATCCACTGCGTCCATTTGTAATAATCGACATCGGTCGTGGCGAAACGGCGATGCGGATCATGGCCAAGGCCGATGACTTGCAGCTGACGCAGCATGTTTTCGATGTTGGCTTCGGTGGTGATGCGCGGATGCTGACCGGTCTGGATGGCGAACTGTTCTGCCGGCAGACCAAAGGCATCAAAGCCCATGGAATGCAGAACGTTTTTGCCGCGCATGCGCTCGAACCGCGCCTTTACATCGGTCGCGATATAGCCCAGCGGATGGCCGATATGAAGGCCAACCCCGCTTGGATAGGGGAACATGTCCAGGATGACGCTTTTCTTCTTGCTTGCGTCGAAATCGGCATCGCCGGGATTTGGCGTACGATAGGTATCGTTTTCACGCCAATAAGCCTGCCAGCGCTTTTCAAATTCCCGCGCACTTTCCTGATAGTTCGCCACGCTCAATCAACTCCTGCCTATTGGATCGGGGCGCTGGCGCAAAGCCGCGCCCATCCGACCAAATTGGGTTCAAAATACTCTTAAGCAGTGTTCATAAGCGCGCTTTGATCGCTGTGCAACATCAGATAACGAGATTTCCGGCGAAAACCCGACGATTTTGCCAAACACCGGCCATGCCCACCGCCAAGGCAATAACCGCCCCCGCCGCCAAAGACATCAACCCCGAATTTCACAACACCACTGGATTTTTACCGTTTTTCATGCCATATTGATCATTGAATTTAACCAAGCCGTTGATTGCGCGCGAAACTGCCGCGCCGAAATGCTTGGAAACGTGCTGATTGTCAGCACAGCGCTTAACGCAGTCCGTCCAGGGAGGACGTTTATGGATATCACCATTGGTGGTCTGTCATCCCAACAATCCGGGGCATCATCACGCTCGGCACAATCCTATTTGCCGGGCCAAAGTGATTCTGAAAAAACCGGCAACAATGGCGCATCTGCCTTTGCAGCTGCGACGTCTGTTTCGCTGTCTTCTGAATCCGCCGTCCGCCTGTCGGCCGACAATATCGTTGCCGCGATCAATGAAAGCCTGCAATCAACCGGCCTGTCGATCCAGGGCGTTGATCCGAACGACTTCACGCCAGAGGCCGTCGCAGACCGTATTCTTGCCCGTGTCGGTGATCTGATTGCATCCAACGCAAGTTCGGAGGCCGAAGCGCGCGAGATTTTCGATCAGGCGAGCGAAGGCATTCAGGCCGGTCTTGAAGATGCCCGCGAAATCCTTGATGGATTGGGCGCACTCAATGACGAAATCAACGACAATATCAGCGAAACCGAAGAACGCCTGAATGAAGGCCTGCAAAGCATCGAGCAGCGCCTGACCGAACTGTTTAACAGCAGCGCGTCAGAAGAAGCCGCCGAGGCCGCAGCGCCGGAACGCGATGAACAGGTCCTGCAATCGCAGGTCACCCAGACCGCACAGGCAAGCCAAGCTTACGCCGAAGCTGGCAGCAATGCCCAGCGCAACGCGCCGCGCTACGGCACCAACGGCTAACCCTCCAAACATCTCGTTCGCACAAATTAAAACCGGCTCCCTTGGGGCCGGTTTTTCTTTTGCCGGTTACAGACCTTAAAATCCAAGAAAAGACTTATATTATCCATTGAAACTGGATCTTCGATTGTAAGATGATCTTGTAAAACCTTCACACAAAAGCCACAAAGCTGACTGAGCTGCTTCATCAAACCAAAGTCAAAGTGAATATTCCTTGCTAAGCAAACAATAAAAAATTCTCACTTAGATAAGAGCAGTGTATCTAGCTTCTCTAGTTCCTCTACGAGATAATTGATGTCATTATCGACGTCATCAAATGGGTCGCGTATTCTCTCGAGCGAAATATTTGAACTCTTATGCACCAAGTCGCCTCGATGCCCCCCAAAGTTCTTCAATTGGATAAGCAGCGGCTCGTCAAAATCTTCACTCGTAAACCCTAGCGGAATGAACATTTTTGCTACGTTTTCGGGAGTGATACCATGGTTCGATTTAATTACGCCTTCTTGCAGTGAGATGGCTTTACCGATGTTTGATCGATATGTATTGCTTCCGATTTCGGTTGGAGTTGACGGAACACCACGCGTTTCGCCGCGGTAGAAGAGTAAGGCCAGAAGAGTTTTAGACCCTCTTCCCTTCCCCCAATTTGACCTTGCTTTGGAGAGTATCCGCTCAGCCCAAGCCTCCAAAAAATGTTCGATTTCCGCATGAGCGAAAGCCACATATGCGCGACACTTCATTAAATCGCTTTCAGAGTACTCACCATCTAACCGCTTAGAAAAAGACAAGAACTCCTTGCGCAGTTTTGAGATGTTCTTTTTAAGCTCTTTATACATTGTTGATGGCATGGCAAATCACTTAATAAAAGCGATTTCAGGAATCTCTATGCCACCTATGACTTCAAGTTTCTGACGCCACTTATTAAATCGTAGACTGTTTGCTTCTGCTGTCTTTGTTGTTCTCTCAATCGACGCCAGGAATTCAGGGTCGTTAGCACACAAATCTTTGAACGCAGCAACTATCTCTGTGGACTTACCATCTAAAGCAGCCCTGATTTCAGGTTCAGAGAAAAAGTGCAGCATTATGTCAAAGACGGCCCTGTTTTTCCTCGGCTCAAATCCATCTCCAGTCCATTTACGCAAATATTGTTTAGGGCCAAAAACTTCCTTCGTATAGTCGAAGGCAATCTCCATCTCGCTAACTTGTTCTTTAATCAAAGGTTCTTTGACTTCCCAATCTCGATTCAGATGTTTGGAAGTCTTGTCCAGAAACGCTTTGAGATTCCCGGCATATTCCTCAGAGAAGTTTTTGTATGCAAGAAAACGAAGAAGCAGCTCTGCATCTCTCATTCGAAAATCTGGTCGCTTCAGACTTAAAGCCTCCTTCAAGCCTGTTGATTGAGAGGATGCTTCGTCAATAAATGAAGAAAATGGCCCAGGATTAAGTGCTTGACGTAGCTCCTGAGGAGAAAGTTGCACACTGCCCGTGTTGATTCTTAAAAAAACCTCATAAAGATAAGCTTCATTTTTCCAGTTTCGAATAACAATAGTTCTTATACTTGAGTTCTCGAAAGCAGTAGCGTCGGCAGACAACTCAACATCGTTAACAATATTATGGTAAGTCTTCCCGCAGAGGTCGGGGCGCTCTTGTAGCCCTCTTAGCTTCAATGGAGTAAAGGCCGAATCTTGCTCAGCTGCGAACCTGCGAATCGCAAGTAGTCTTTGCTTGCCGTCGATAACAATGAACGAACCTCTTTTTTTACTATCTTCGGCAAGTATCAACTGAGGTATGGGCAATCCTAGTATAAGCGACTCAATGAACAGGCTCTGCCTAGCATCTGTCCATGCCGAACGCCTTTGAAAAGACGGATTTAGATCAATATTTCCACGGACCAATTGAGAGATTACTGTTTCAGCAGTCCAATCGGTCGACCATAGTGCAGCACCTGCTGCCCAGCCGGTGGAGTGCTCAAGTTCTGCCAGATCTTCGTCTAAGCTCTCTTCAACCAACTCTTCGTCGTTCATCATACTGCCTTTTAGTGAAAATATTTTTTCCTAATTTACTTAAGATTGCATTTTTAAACTTGAGTGCAAAGCATTACTTCTGACTAAAATCACGCCAGATTTCCCTTAGATAGCTAACTCAACGAAGATAGAGAATGGCAACAAGTATCCACTGCGCCTAAATTAAGAGGAAGCTCTATTTGCAGTCCATTACATAGACACTGTCTCTTCTCGAAAAGCGACCAGTTAGGCCAAATCAGTTAAGACCCGTGCGTAAGAAGATTGATCTTGACTTAACTCAATCACCTAACTTTACCAGAATTTCCTCGATAGTCCGAGCCTAGCCGACCGAAGTACTTGGCCAAGCGTGACAGTGAATAAAGATGAGTTTCCTCTCTTTATAATACTACCCGCTCCCAACACCCCCACCGGGATCACGCTCATCAGCAACCCGAAACAGCTTTTGCCCCGCAGCTTGAATACGCGCAAAAGCGTCTTCGGCCATGAAGCCCGAAACGAAGGCCATGAAGGTCACGAGAAACGGGCTGATATCGATTTGCCCTGATCCGTCGGGTCCGCCCTGGCTGACCATCAGCACGCCCGCCTCTGTACACAGGAAGATGGCCATGGCGGCGGCGATTCCCTCCCCCGTCATGACAAGCAGCCTTGCGGCCGGTTTCAGGCTTTTGCCAAGGTGTTCCCATCTCTGAAGCCTTGGCGGTGTCTCGTCATGTGGCGCAGGCACTGCATCCGGCACGGTTTGATCCATGGCATTGTGATCGGCGGCGTTGTGATCCGCTGCATTTTCATCAGGCGGTGTTTTGGGCGTGGGCGGCTGGCCGAAATTCTGTCTGGTAAAGGCCACCACCGCGCCCAATCCGCCTGCCGCGACTGTGACCAACAAGGTCAGCATGATGGTTGGCAACTGGATCAAATAGGAAAGCATATAGCCTACGGGGTGTTGAAACAGGGCAACCAGCGACACCGTGTCCTGCCCAAACTTTTCGTCCTGTCGCCTGATCTCTGCCTCAATCTCGGCCAGCTCATTTTGCAAGCTCGTTCTGAGCTTTGCGGCGTGCTGGTTTTCGGCGCGGATATTGGCCCATTCGATCTGGGCGCGGGCGTTTTTCTCGTCAAACCGGATCATTGAACTTCGGATGGCGTCGACTTGCTGGCGGGCGCGATCCATCAGGGTTTCCGGGGCTTTGTCGGTGAATTTCGGGTGATCAAGCAATGCGTGAAGCCGGGTCATGATTTCGATGCCGTCGGCGCGACGTTTTCTGTCCGCATCGCTTTCCCCGAAGGGCACATCAAGCATTGGCGATCCGGCACGGCCAAGGGTTGATCCACCGCCGACCATGCCGGTTGGCGGATCAAACAGCCCGTCGGTTGGCATGGCGGTTTGCTGGCTTGTCACGAATTGATGCGCCGCATTGAGCGCGCTTAGGAACGTGCCTGCGAATTCGGGGGCAAATGCATCGCGATTGCTGGCAACGGTTGCACCAAGCCGTGAATAGCTGCCAAACGCGTCCCACCATGCGGCAATGGCATCCTTGCGCAAGGCCAAGCCATTCCGGGTTTCTTCCAGGGATCTGGTATCAATCGCGCGCATATCATCGCGCAACGTGCCGGCCTCTTCGCGCAAGGCGGCCTCGTGAAAGGCTTGCAGGACCAGTCGTTCCAACATGCCAGGCGATGACACGCCGAGTTCACGCAGCAGGGAATCGCGCTGAATATCGGCGGTAAATCCGGCGAAAAGCGTAATCACAAACCCGAAATAAAGCACTGCGGTCAAAGCCGCCAATATGGATGATCCCGCCAACCGCCAGATGTTCAGGCCTTCTTGTGTTTCTTGCTCCATCGGGCACCTTCACGCGTTACGTCCCCTGTCGACGCGGAGCGAAAATGCCTGTGAGGGCGCGCGTTATCGCGGGTTTAAGTTAACAGCCGCAAAGCAGCTGTTTTCCATTCGTATGAGACACCCCCTCTTTCGCGTAGGATGCCATATTCATTATATTTTTCAGATAGTTAATATTAAGAAGATTCTAATATTAGATATTGCAATTTAAGTTTTATCTAATTAACATTGCCTTCAGCCGATCTCAGGAGGAGGTCGTCCACGCCGCCACCCTTTATCTTTGCTTGTTCAGGTAGGAACTGCGTTATGGCGTTAAATATCATATCCGACCACGCGGCCAATCTGGCGCACCGCAATCTGGCGCGCGCCGAGGAGGCCGCGAACAGATCGCTTGCCAAGCTGTCATCGGGAAAACGTGTGGTCTCTGCCCGCGATGATGCCGCATCAATGGCCATCGGCTCGCGGCTGAACTCGACGGCCACTTCCTTGACAGCGGGGATTGTCAATATCGGTCAGGGCAATTCCATGCTGCAGATTGCCGATGGGGCCATGGCCACCATCGACGATGTGCTGGTGCGCATGAACACACTGGCCGTTCAGGCCGCATCGGAAAACCTGTCGGAGGCGGAGCGCGGGTTTCTCAATGACGAATTCGTCGCCCTGCGTACCGAGATCAATCGCATTGCGGCCGCAACCAATTTCAACGGCATCCAGTTGCTCGGCGATGGCAGTGATGTGTCCCTTGATTATTCGGATTTGCAGGCTGGCGGCACGGCCGGGGTTCTTTCGGTTGCCAATGGCTTTTCAAATTTCACCATCACCGATGACAATTACTGGGCGCGTGATACCAACGAAAACGGATCGGCGGATAATCAGCTCCGCTTCGATGTGCTCAAGACCGGGGATCGCATTCTGCTGAGTGCCATATCCGAAATCGATGGCACCAGCCCGCACCGGACCCAAAGCATCGATATCACCGATTATGCGTCCGGTGGCAGCAAGGCACTTAATGCCGGTCAAACACAGACACTCGATTTCGGGGATGTCGGTGTGAACGTGAACCTGAACTTCAACATCGCAACCACCATCACCAACGCCCTGGCCCAAGGGTCCGATGGTGCCGGTGCCGATGGATCGGCCACAGCGCAGATTTTTGGCGCTGCCCCGGTCTTCTCGGTTCTTGAGGATCAGGGCAACAAACTGCCTGACAATATCTATTTCCAGCTTGGCGGCGGCAATACCAGCGGTGCGCAGCTTTCGATCCCGACGACCGCGGTTGATGGTGCCGCCCTTGGCACGGGCAAAACCGGCACGGAGACAAGCCTTGATGAGCTGGGCCGCAATGCGATTGCCACATCCGCCAAGGCCCAAACTGCGATCGAGGCCGTGGCGCGCGCGATTGATGATCTGCAACGCGCACGAGCCAATATCGGCACCAACCAGAACCGTCTGGATGCTGCCAGCGAAAGCCTTGCCTCGACACTTGAAAACGTCAAGGAGGCGCGTTCAAGCCTGCTTGATCTCGACGTTGCGATGGAATTGACCAACTACGCATCGAAACAAATCCTGATCAAATCAAGTGTCGCGATGTTGGCCCGCGTCAGTGAAATGCGCCAGAACCTGATACGCTTGCTGGCAGGTTGAAGAGCCACCTCTCAGCGAGTGTAGGAAGCCCCGCGCCCTCGCGCGGGGCTTCTCAGTTTTGGCGCACTGCAAAACATCCTTTAAACCGCATGGGGTTTAAGTCTATGGTCTTTGCGGAACGCAAAGGGAAACATATCGACCATGACCACCCCGACATCCGACAACACATCCGATACCGCCGCTGACACATCATCCCGAACCTGGCAAAACCTCTCGACCGACTGGATCACCTGGGCCGAACGCCTGGCACCGGCGGCCGAAAAGATCAACCGCCATATGATCGAGGCGGCCGATCTTCCGGGACTTGCAGCTTTGCGCGAAGGCGCACCGCTTGAGGTGCTTGATCTGGCATCCGGGGTGGGCGAACCGGCCTTTTCCTTTGCCCGTGCCTTGGGCGGCGGCACGGATGATAGCGCTAACATCCCCGGAATTGCAGGGCATGTAACTGCATCCGATATCGTTTCTGATATGTGCGATGCCCTTATGGAACGCGCCGCCGAGGAAGAAATTTCCAACATCAAGGCCGTTCCGGCCAATATGGAAAAACTGCCGTTCGAGGATCAAAGCTTTGACGTGGTGTCATGCCGCTTTGGCGTGATGTTTTGCGAGGATCCGGACAAGGCGCTTCGCGAGGCATTCCGTGTTCTGCGCCCCGGTGGCAAGGCGGTGTTTATGGTCTGGGCGCCGCTCGTGGATAATCCGCTGTTTGCCGCAATGGACGCGGTTCTTGGCAACATCCTTGGCATCGGCTTTGATGCCGCCGGGCTCGACCCGTTCTGCTTTGGCGATGCCGATCAATCCATGATGCGCTTTGAAAAAGCAGGCTTTACCAGGATTGAAGCAACAACCCACAGTCCGGCTGGCCGTATTCCCGAAAACGCCCCGTTCTGGAAACCGCAAATGGATATGTTGTTTGGCAATGTCCTGCGCAAATCATCGGACATGGAAGTCGGCGCGATCAATGCCGCAATGTTTGAAACATTGGCCCCCTATATCGAAGACGGCCATTTTCAGGTCCCGATTTGTTTTCATGTACTTAGCGCAAAGCGCGCCTGACCCGGCCACCCTGTCTGATCGCTGATTTCCTGTAAAACCCGAGCGTTCCTGCGCATCACGCATGGCCGCATGCGTGGATTTGTGCTTGCGTTTTGGCAACTGGCATGGCAAACCCCGCCCCCTTGGAAGGATGATCCTTCCCCTGTCGTAGCACCAGGTTAAAAACACGAAAGACTGATCATTATGAAGACGATTGTCGTCTGCTCTGGCGGGCTGGATTCCGTCACGCTGGCCTATAAGGTCGCGGTTGAGCACAAGCTCCATTCCCTGATTTCGTTTGATTATGGCCAGCGCCATAAAAAGGAACTCGATTTCGCCGCCCGTGCGGCGCGCAATCTTGGCGTCAAACATCACATCGTTGATCTGACCCCGGTCGGTGCCCTTTTGACCGGATCGTCGCTGACCAGTGATGATATCGACGTGCCCGATGGCCATTACGCCGAAGAAACCATGCGCATTACTGTGGTGCCGAACCGCAATGCGATCATGCTGGCTGTGGCCTTTGGTGCGGCGGCCAGTGCCGGGGCCGATGCGGTTGCCGCCGCTGTGCATGGCGGGGATCATTTCATCTATCCCGATTGCCGTCCCGATTTCATCAAATCGTTCCAGACCATGCAGGACCACGCCCTTGAAGGCGTCAAGGACGTCAAGTTGTATACCCCGTTTGTCAATGTCTCGAAGGCCGATATCGCGCTGGAGGCCGGGCGTCTTGGTGTGCCAATTGACCTGACCTGGTCATGTTACAAGGGCGGCGAAACCCATTGCGGACGGTGCGGCACCTGTGTCGAGCGGCGCGAGGCGCTTGAACTGGCACGCGTCAAGGATCCGACCGTCTATGTCGATCGCGATTACTGGAAACAGGCCCGTGCCGACCATATGGCACGCAAGTTTGCCAAAGGCGAAACCGCCGCTACCACCAGCGCCACCAGCGCGGCCGAGTAACACTCTCCATTTCCTGCACCATGGATGCCCGCCGAAGCTGGCATGACGGGTCAGTGGCAAACCTGCTTTTTGGTACCGTCATCACCGCGAAGGCGGGGACCTCGATCCGCATGCTCATGGGGACAGAAATGGACGACACCGAAAGAAAACCGATGTTCACCATCACCAAACAATTCGCATTTTCCGCCAGCCACCAACTCAGCGGCCTTGAAGAAGATCACCCGTGTGCGCGCCTGCATGGCCATAATTATATTGTCGAGGTCGAGCTTAAGGGTGCCACCCTTGATCAACGTGGTTTTGTGCGTGATTATCGCGAACTGGGGCCGCTCAAACGACTGATCGATGACGAGTTTGATCACCGGCATCTGAATGAAGTCCTTGGTCACGATCACCCGACCGCCGAACAGCTTGCGCTGTTCTTTTACGAATGGGCACATGATCGCTGGCCGGAAGTATCGGCGGTGCGGGTCTCCGAAACGCCGAAAACCTGGGCGGAATATCGTCCATGACGGTGCACGATCCAAACCTTGCCGAGCTTTCCGATGCGCGCGGTAAAATCCGCATTTCAGAAATCTTCGGCCCGACCGTGCAGGGCGAAGGGGCGCTGATTGGCATGCCGACGGTGTTTGTCCGCACCGGCGGCTGTGATTTCCGCTGTTCGTGGTGCGACACGCTTTATGCCGTTGATCCGGCCTTTCGCGCTGACTGGAAACCGATGTCCGCGACCGAAGTTCTGGATGCGGTCAAAAAGCTTTCCGGTGGCAAGCCGATCCTGATTACGCTGTCGGGCGGCAACCCTGCGATCCAGCCGTTGGCTGACCTGATCACCATGGGCAAGGACGAAGGTTTTACCTTTGCGATTGAAACCCAGGGCAGCATCGCCAGGGACTGGTTTGCCGACCTCAATTTCCTGACGATCAGCCCAAAGCCACCAAGTTCCTCGACCAGTTTCGATAAGGATGCGTTGCAGGCCTGTATCGAAGCAGCCCAATCCGATGGCATTCTGAATGGTCCGGCCATTACCTTGAAATTCCCGGTGCGCGATGCCGCCGATCTGATGTTTGCCGATTATGTGAGGAACCTTCACATTGGCATTCCGGTCTGTTTGCAGCCGGTCAACACAACGCCCGCGGAACCGCATCCCGATGGCGCAGACGGTGTTGATATCGATGGCCTGACAGAACGGTATCGCTGGCTGGTCGATGAAGTGGCAAGGCGCAAATGGTTTGATGTGCGCGTGCTGCCGCAATGGCATGTGCATGTCTGGGGCAATTTGCGCGGGGTTTAAGCTTAGACCAAAACTGCCGCAGGCCCCGAAAATCTTGCGTTTTGCCCCGACAATGCCCATCTTAATGTTATGTGTTCAGTGTCGGTCTAGGCCAATACTGACGCAAAGTGGCGCTTTGTGGCCGTACCACGGACGACTTTCTTGGGGATTGAGCAAACCCGTCTAAGGCGCCAGAACAACCTGCCGGAAGAAAGCGGGCCGGACGATACCGCCCGCCACACCGCCGATAGGTGCATATTCACAACAAAAACCAGATCTGCACCTTCAAGGTCATCTTCCGGATGCTCGAAGGAGCCATGATCATGAGCATAACCCGCACAACCCATCGTACGGTGACGTTCTTTCATCCGTTCCACTTGCCCGGTCATGCCGGGCTGCTTTCGCCTGGCGAGTATGAAGTCGACACCCTTGAAAAGCTTGATCCCGATGCTGCGATGCGCAGCTACATCAAGATGGAATGTCATGTCCATCTCTGGGCCAAGGAGGATATGAAGGACGGCATTGACGTCCTGATGGTCGAACCACACGTGCTTGAAGCCGCCCTTGCCCTTGATTCCGATCCGTTGCGTGAAAATGAACGCAATCAAATGATCAAATCCTTTGGTGGCAGGCCAACGGATAACGCTGCCGCCTGACGGCATGCCAAGCCGAAAGGGGGCAGCATAAAGCAACCCGGGCAGAGAACGTTATCAACTGATCGCGTCCCAACACCTCTGCCCTGCATAGGATCATGGATTTATGGCAACCAGAATACCGGTGTCAGCCACCCGTGATCTTGCAAAAGTTTGACACCTTCCAACACGGGAATGGCAATCCAGAACCACATCGCATCGCGGGTGGTGGCCAAAAACAGGGCCGGTCGACACAAAATCTCTTTTTCGTCACGCCAGCGGAACCATGTCGGGCGAAAACGCGGAACCGTATTCACATAACGTTTGAATGCCCGGCCAAACCGTTCCGCCAGCATAGCTTCCTCGCGCAGCACAACATGCCGGAATACCGCCCAGCACAAAACAGCCGAGACCAGCCCGATGGTAATACTGCCGGTTTGGGTACCGGCACCAAATGCACCGATGAAGCTGAAAACATAAAGCGGGTTTCGACACATCGAATAAGGACCGGACGTCACCAGTTCGGTCTTTTTGCGCCCGCCAATATAAAGCGCACACCAACCCCGCCCGACGATGCAGACCATGATCGCCATCATCCCGATAACCTGGATAGCGTGGTGCCATACACTGTTGCGATCAAATCCTGCACGGGTAAAACAAACCAATCCCAATAGCAGCACAACACCGACGCGAAGCGTCCATTTTCGGTAGCGCTGGATGCGCTGTAAATCTTTCGCCGCGTGCGCGTCTGTCGCAGAATTGAAATTGGCTTGAATGATAAAGCGTGGTTGCAGCATGTATGCCCCCTTGGGAAAAAGAGGCCACAGCATCCGCGATCACCCTATCTTTGGCGTCCAATGCTGTTGATCCGGTCCTGCAATTGGCGGTTCGGACGTCACCGACGCGGACAACACTTCCCGCCTTGCTGCCTCGCGCACAGCACTGGGTGTTTCACCCGTGATTTTTTTGAAGGCCAGATTAAAGGTCGATTTCGAATTGAACCCGACACTTAGCGCGATATCAAGAATGGTACGATCGGGCTCAAGCACCAGAACGGACCGTGCTTCACGGATACGCGCAGAATTGACGAAATCAAAAAAGCTTTTGCCGACATGGTGATTAAGCACATAGGACAGCTGATTGGGTGTTATGCCAACCGCACGCGCCAGTTTCGGCAAGGACACCAGCGGGTCCAGAAGAATGTCCCCCCGCGCCTGAATGTCGTTAAGGCGCGCCAACGCCCGGTCTATACCATCTGGATCAAGCAACGGGCGCTGGGTTGCATCTTCAGGCGCGCGATGATCCGCCCGAACTATTTGCACAGGCGCATTTTCATCCTTTGACATGACCGTGTGGCTTTGCACGTCGCCGGCTTCAGTGGCCTCATCCAAGGTATCATCGGATGGCCAATCAGCCATGACAAACACGGCCGGTTGGGTAGCGATTTCATAACTCATGGCAAAAAGCACCAGTGCAAAGGCGATCTCGGTGCCAAACATTTCGGCATTATCGGGCAAGTAAAGCTCAACAATCTTGCTTACCGCGACCGTAACGAACACGAAGGTCAGGCCACCCAGAACCACGCCGATCCAGCGTTGCATCGCCTTACGATCGGCACCAAGCTGTTCTTCGGTCTTACGCAAATAGCGGCAAGCCACCTGCCACAACAGCACGATATATATCGATATCTGGATAAAGATCGCCCCCCAACAAAAGGCATCAACAAATTCCGCGATGGTATATTGTTCCACCCAAACGGTCCCACCACCGTTGTGGGTGACAACCCACGCCGTCAGGTTAAACACCACAAATAGCAAGATGAAATGGCCCCAAGGACGGCGGGACGGGTTGCCCGAAATTTCCCGAAAATAAAGGTAGACCGCAGGCGCAATTGCAAAATTGACCGGACCAAAGAAGAGATCAAGGAACGCGCCCATATCGGTCGAGATCAAGGGTTCAGCAACATCCTCAATCAGATTGAGCGCGACGGCAGCAATAAAAAGCATCATCCATCGGTTGGCGCCGAAGGCACGCGCACCCTCGGAGCGCAGAATCAGGCACAGGAACACCGCCTGCACTACGCCAACCGCTGCGACTACAACACTAACATACTGCGTCCAACCGGTCATTCCGGCGTACTCCTGATTTTTCAGATGGCTCTTCAGACGGCGAACAATGTCCGGCCTGATCGACTATATCGTTTCAATAGACACAATCGGACACTATCGGCGTCCGATTATGCACAGGCGGACGCCGCCCGGGATCGAGTTTGCGAAAGTGATCACCCGATGGCCACAGATACCCCGACCCCATGGCCGATCATCACAACAATCATGTTGTAACACGAACCAAACATGCTTCGTCCAGATTGAAGGGCTGTCACAAAAGGTTCCATCATATTTAATTGACTATATCGAATTGATATATGATAGTTCGATATATATCGGATTGATATAGTCGCTTTGGCACCTTCTCCCGCCGCGGCATACTCAGTCCCGGATGCGTAAATAAGGATACAGAACACAAGATGGACGTACGTACTTTATGTCTGGGTGCCCTGATGGGCGGCGAGGCAACAGGATATGAAATCCGCAAGATGTTTGAAGATGGCACATTCAGCCATTTTCAAATCGCGTCCCTTGGTTCGATCTATCCGGCCCTGACCAAACTGACTCAGGACGGTCTGGTGACATTTGTTGAACATGAACAGGAAAACAGACCGGACAAGAAGATCTATCAGCTGACATCCGAAGGACGTCGCACATTTCTGCGCACGTTGTTGCAGACCAGACCGGCCGAGGATCGTTATCGTTCCGACATTTTGTTCATGCTGACCTTTGCCGAAGAAATGCCGATTGAACTGACCGAGGCGCTGATTGATGAATTTGCTGCCCGTCATGAATTGATGAGCCAGCAGATTGATCCGGAAAACACCGACAAACCGGCGCATCAAAAATCAAATGCCCGCGATGAAAACGGCGAACTCAGACCAGGATGCTGTTTCGTTGCCGGACTGGGGCAGGCCATGTGCAATGCGACGCTGAAGTTTATTCGCGAAAACAAGCAGGGCCTGCTTGATGAGTTAAAGGCGCGCAAGGCCAACAAGTCCTAAGACGCAACCGATCGCTTTGCGCAAGACGTGCCCAACAGAGCCACTGACGCATTCCGCTAGCGGAATATTTGAGGGAACAGAACAATGAATGCTTCACGCCTGATCGCCATTCTTTTGGTCGTTGGGACCGTTGTATGGATCGGCAGCGCCTATTTGACGGGTGGTGATGAGACGACGGAACAGACCAGCGCCTCAGATGCGACCACTGAAAACAAGGCCGCCAAAACTACGGCGAGTGTGCGCACCATCACCAGTCACGCTGTGGATCACGTCGATCATTTGCGCATCACCGGCCGTACCGAAGCGGTCATTTCTGTTGAAATCAGTGCCGAGACCGAAGCACGCGTGATTGAAGTTGGCGCGATCAAGGGCCAGGCCGTTCAGAAAGGCGATCTGATCGTACGCCTTGATACCGGCGACCGTCAGGCTCGTGTTGCCAAGGCGCGCGCGCTGGTCGCACAGCGTGAACTTGAACATTCCGCCGCCGAAAGTCTGGCCCAAAAGAACTATCGCTCCAAAACCGGTGTGGCACAGGCCCTTGCCCTGCTTGAAGAAGCGCGCGCTGATCTGATGATTGCGCGCACCGAGCTTGGCAATACCGAAATCCGCGCCCCGTTTGACGGCATCGTCGAAGAACGCCCGGCCGAGGTCGGCGACCTTTTGTCGATTGGGGATCGGGTCGCAACCCTGATCCAGGGTGACCCGATGCTGGTCGTTGCCCATGTTCCCGAACATTCGATCAGCGCGATTGACCTTGGCCAACTGGCAAGCGTCACCCTGTTTGACGGCAGCACCCATGACGGGATTGTCCGTTATACAGCCCGGGCGTCTGACAATGACACCCGTACTTTCCGGGTCGAGGTTGAAATTGATAATCCTGATCTGCGCATTCCTGATGGCATGACCGCCGAACTTGAAATTCCGGTCGGCATCAAACGGGCCCATCAGGTAAGGCCGTCGGTCCTGACGCTCAATGACGAGGGTGAACTTGGCGTCCGCGCCATTGTCGATGACAACAAGGTCGAATTCCTGCCTGTCGAATTGCAGGGCGGCAATCGTGACCGGATCTGGATCGGAGCTCTGCCCGACACGTTTGAACTGATCGTTGTCGGCCATGACTGGGTCAAGGAAGGGGCAACTGTTGAGGTTGTCCACCTTGAAACCGACAAGGATGGTCTTCCGATCATGCAGGATGACGAAGCACCTTCGACGGCGTCTGACGATACCGGCCCGACCCTTTCGGAAAACGCCGCGCAATAGCGCGTATCATGAGGAGATAAAAAATGTCCCTGATTGATCACGCGCTCAATCGATCGCGCACCGTCATTCTGGTTTTGATCCTGCTGCTTCTGGCTGGCTCGGTTGGCTATAACGCCATCCCCAAGGAAGCAGACCCGGATGTGCAGATTCCGGTTCTTTATGTCACCATGCATCATGACGGCGTATCACCGGAAGATGCCGAACGCCTTCTTTTGCGCCCGATGGAGCAGGAATTGCGATCCATCGAAGGTGTCAAGGAAATGAGCTCCCAGTCCTATCAGGACGGGGCATCGGTGACGCTTGAATTTTACTCCGACGTCGATATCGACGAAGCCCTTGCCGATGTGCGCGAACGCGTTGACATCGCCAAATCCGAATTGCCCGAAGACACCGACGACCCCGAAGTCCACGAGGTCAACCTGTCGCTGTTCCCGGTTCTGGTGGTAACCCTTTCGGGTGACGTGCCCGAACGTGCGCTTCTGCGCATGGCGCGCGATCTGAAAGACGCCATCGAAGGCCTGCCTGCGGTGCTTGAAGCCAAGCTTGCCGGTGATCGCGAAGAACTGGTCGAATTCATCATCGACCCGATGAAGATCGAGGCCTATCGCCTGAACGGCATCGACATCGTCAGTCTTGTGCGCAATTCCAATGCGCTGGTGGCGGCCGGGGCGATCGATACCGGTACGGGGCGCTTTAACATCAAGGTACCTGGCCTGTTTGAAAGCATAAATGACATTCTTGATATGCCGCTGATCGTTGATGGCGATTCCGTCATTCGGTTCCGCGACATCGGCGACGTGCGCCGGACATTCAAGGATGCCAAAAGCTTTGCGCGTCTTAACGGCGAACCGGCCATCGCGATTGAAGTATCCAAACGTGTCGGCGAAAACATCATCGAAGTCATTGATGCGATCAAGGCGGTCACTGCCGAGGCACAGGAAGCATTCCCGCCCAACCTGACAATCAGCTATTCACAGGACAAGTCATCTGACATCCGCACCATGCTGACCGATCTTCAGAACAGCGTGATCCTTGCGATCCTGCTGGTGATGGTGGTCGTCATCTGGGCGCTGGGTTGGCGGTCGGGTCTTCTGGTCGGGCTTGCCATTCCGGGCTCGTTCCTGACCGCGATCCTGATCCTTTGGGCGCTGGGTATGACGGTCAATATCGTTGTTCTGTTCAGTCTGATCCTGGCCGTCGGGATGCTGGTCGATGGCGCGATTGTTGTGACTGAATATGCCGACCGCAAAATGATAGATGGCCTGCATCGCAGCAAGGCCTATCCGCTGGCGGCAAAGCGCATGGCGCTTCCGATTATTGCGTCAACCGCAACCACCCTTGCAGCCTTCCTGCCGTTAGCCTTCTGGCCGGATATCGTCGGCGAGTTCATGAAATTCCTGCCGATTACGGTTCTGTTCACGCTGACCGCATCACTTGCCATGGCACTGATCTTTGTGCCGACCGTGGGCGCGTGGTTTGGCAAACCGGGCAGTGACAGCAACGAAAGCCTTGAGGCCATCGCAGCCGATCATGGCGATGACATCCACAAGGTCAAAGGCGGCACCGGGCTTTATGTCCGTATCCTCAGCGGATCGCTTCGCTTCTATTGGCTGGTGATCCCGGCGGCGTTTATCATTCTGATTTCGGTCTGGGTGGCGTTTGGCAAGCTTGGCAAGGGTGTTGAATTCTTCCCGGCAGTTGAACCCGAGGTCGCCGTGGTTCAGGTCCGCGCACGTGGCAACCTGTCCTATTACGAACAGGATGCCCTGCTTAAAGAGGTCGAGGACCGCATTCTGGCGCTTGATGCCCGTCACGAAGGCGAACACTGGTTTGATACCGTATATGCCCGTTCCGGCGATGGTGCCGGTGGCAACGAGGCATCCGAAGACGTGATCGGGACCGTTCAGCTTGAATATGCTGATTGGCAAATGCGACCGCCCGCAAGCGAGATTGAAAAACGTATCCTTGCCGATACGGCCGACCTTGCCGGTATTCACGTCGAAGTCCGCGCCGAAGAAGCCGGTCCGCCGCAGGGCAAGGATATCCAGATCCAGCTTCGTTCTTATTATCCTGAACTTCTTGATGAAACGGCGACCATTCTGGTCAACGGTCTTCAGGAAATGGGCGGCATGTACAATTTCGAAGACGGCAAGTCGCCCCCGGGCATTGACTGGGAATACACAGTCGACCGCGCCCAGGCTTTGAAATTCGGTGCTGATATCAATCAGATCGGCAATGTTGTCAAACTGGTGACCAACGGGATCAATTTCACGACCTATCGTCCCGATGATTCAACCGAGGAAATCGATATTGTCGGGCGTTACCCGGCCAAGTATCGCTCTCTCGACGAGCTCGAAAATCTGCAGATCGTGACCGACAAGGGTCTGGTGCCGATGTCGAACTTCATCACGCGCACCCCAAAACCCAAAACCGGCACGCTGACCCGTGTTGACAGCCGCCGTGCCCTGACCGTCAAGGCCGACGTGCAGGAAGGCGTTCTGGTTGACACCAAGCTTGGCGAGGTCAAGGCATGGATGCAAACCCTTGATATCGATCCGCGTATATCGGTCGAATTCAAAGGTCAGGATGAAGAACAGCAGAAATCGGCAGACTTCCTGATGAACGCCTTTACGGTGGCCCTTTTCATCATGTTCATCATTCTTGTCACCCAGTTCAACAGCATATCGAGCTCGCTTCTGATCATGATCGCCATCATCATGTCGACGGCAGGTGTGTTCCTTGGTCTGATGATCACCGGGCAGGCTTTCTCGATCGTCATGAACGGTATCGGTGTTGTCGCACTGGCCGGGATTGTTGTGAACAACAACATCGTTTTGATCGATACGTTTGACCGGCTCAAACACACCGCCAGCAGCATCGAGGCCGCCATCCTGCAAACCGGTGCGCAGCGTCTGCGTCCGGTGATGCTGACCACGGTGACGACCATTCTTGGTCTGGTGCCGATGGTCATGCAGATCAATATCGACTTCACGTCTCGTGAGGTCACGATTGGTGCCCCGTCCACCCAGTGGTGGGTGCAGCTTTCAACCTCGATCGCGTTTGGTTTGGCGTTTGCAACGGCTTTGACCCTGATCTTTACGCCTTGTGCGTTGATGATGCGCCACAAGATTGCCAACCGTCTGCGCAAGACGACGATTGGCAATCGACTGAAATCGCTTGTCTCCTCGCGGTTCGGACGCAACAGGACAAAGCCATCAGGCCCGACTGCATAATCGATCCCTTTAACCCAATAGCCGCGCGACTTTTCCCCCGACCCCGCCGTGCGGTTATACCGGCCCCCTCCCCAGGGGGCCGGTTACTTTTTTCTTCAATCGAGATGATCAAAGCCGTGTGGTTTAATTGCGATGTAACCTTTTGTATTCAAACATCTTAATCATTTAATTTTTTGACCCCTTCTACTTCTGCTAAGGCCGGAATACACACTTTCCTAATGTTTCCGGGCGTATTTTTAGAATGGTTATCGAGAACTGTTTTCCGCCGGAAACAAAGGATCTGTATGGTATGGGCTGTTTGGCATAAAGCGCGATCACAAGTATTTGGACTTGTCTGCACGCTAGGTGCGTTTGCCCCCCATGGTGCGGCGGCGGAAAATGCCGTGCCCGACCAATCCCTGATCTGGGCAGTCCCGTCCTTTGCCCCGGCATTCATCAAAGATTACGGCGAACTCAGCGGCTATGCCGCCGATACCCAGAACTGGTTCGCAGCCAGGCTTTCACAGTATCAGCACCGCATTATGCATGTGCCCTTGGCCCGGCTTCTGGCGGAAATGAAAAGTGGCGATGGTGAATTGCGCTGCTCAATGACACTGATCCCGACGCCGGAACGTCGCACCTATATTACGTTTGCCAAAACCATTCTGCTGCATTTGCCAATCTCGATCGTTATCCGCGCCGAGGATGAAGCCCGTTTTGCGCCCTATCTCAATGACGAAGGCCACATCAGGATCGAGGACCTCCTCAAAGACGAGGAACTTGCAACCGCGGTTCGAATTGGGCGCGCTTACGGGACGCAGGTTGACGGACAGTTAAACCGGTATCGCAATACAGACCGCATCATGGAGGTCGCCGAAGATACCAAGTTCGTGCGGATGCTTGATCTCAAACGGATTGACTGGACACTCTATTTCCCGTCCGAGGCGGAATATTACCGTCGGTCCCAAACGCCCGACCTTGCGATAAAGGCCCTGCCGATTGCCGGAAATACCACCTTGCTTGAGGCCACCATTGGCTGTGCAAAAACACCGGCTGGCAAAAAGGCCATTGAAGCCATCAATGCCATTGTCGATGCACATCCGACCATGCCCTGGACGGACTATTATGCCGACTGGCTTGGTGCGAGTGACCGGGAATGGTTCTATGCCGCACGCGATCAATATATCCATGCCGAGCATTTCGAAACCCGTCTGGAATACCGCCCGTCATCGGCGCAATAACAAAAAAGCCGGCAAAGATGCCGGCTTTTGTTTTGATCTTTTGATCAGTTCTGATGGACGCGGTTCAATCCCTCGTCGGGATCATCATCGGGTTCGCCATCATCATCTTCCTCGTCCGCTTTATCCTGTTCTTGCTGGTTCTCGACGCCCATACGGCGATAGGAACGATAGGACAGCGGGAAGGTAATGAAATAGACCCCGGCAATCACCGAAAGTGTCAGCCACGGCGAGGACACCAGAAACGCCACCGACGCCCCGAATGCCAACATCAATGGCAGTACCCAGGCACGCGGCACCTTGACCTTCTTGAAGCTAAAGGTCGGCAAACGCGACACCATCAGACCGGCAATAATCACGCCATAGGGTGCGACTATATACGGGCTGTCAAAGATGCCTTCGCCAAACTGGAAGGTCAGGACAATCGGCCACATCGCAAGGGCGGCGGCGGCCGGGGCCGGAACCCCGGTAAAGAACCGATAGGCCCATGTCGGCAATTCCGGTTCGCCCAGCATCTGGGTATTGAAGCGCGCCAGGCGCAGCATCATGCAAACGGCAAACAGCAGCGACAACGCCCAGCCAATACCGCCAAATTCATGCAGCGACCAGAAATACAGCATCATCGCCGGTGCGACGCCAAAGCAGACAAAGTCCGACAGGCTGTCGAGTTCACCGCCAAAGCGACTGGATGCGTTCAGCATCCGGGCAAGACGGCCATCAAGACCGTCAATGATCCCGGCAATCAGAATGGCGGCAACGGCGGCCTCCCAGCGATCCTGCATCGCAAAGCGGATCGAAGTCAGACCGGCACACATGCCCATTATCGTTGCCACATTGGGCACCAGCCGTGTCAGCGACAGCGCCTTGAAGCGACGGGGACGACGAATGGGATCGATGCCGCCTGCCATTAGCGGATCTCCCCGACCGCGGCTTCCTTGCCCTTGGCCGAAACATCGGCAAGAACAGTTTCACCGGCAATCGTGGTTTGACCGACAATCACGTTCGGTGACACGCCTTCGGGCAGGTAAACGTCAACGCGTGAGCCAAAGCGGATCAGACCGAAACGCTCACCCGCCTTAAGCTGCGACCCGGTGCCGACATCACACAGGATGCGGCGTGCAACAAGACCGGCGATCTGGACAACCCCAAACTCGCGGCCTTCCTTGTCACGGACCAGCAGGATCTGGCGTTCATTGTTTTCCGATGCCTTGTCGAGTTCGGCATTGACGAACTTGCCGGGCACATAGGCCTCGCCAACGATCTCGCCATTGACCGGGCAGCGGTTCACATGAACGTTGAACACATTCATGAAGATCGAGACACGCGTGCGCGGGGTTTTGTCGTCAAGTTCGAGTTCCTTGGGCAGCGGTGCCTGCGAAATCATGCAAACACGGCCATCTGCCGGGGAAATCACCAGATTTTCATCGGTCGGTGTAATGCGATCCGGGTCGCGGAAGAAGTACGCGCACCAAAGTGTCAGGATCACCCCGATCCAGCCCAGCGGTTCCGCAATCAGGAACAAGCCCACAGTGATCGCCGCAAAGATCGCAACGAATTTCCAGCCTTCGGGATTGATCGGCACAAGAACGGATTTCAAAGTCTTTATTCCCTGGTTGCCATGGTTGGGCGTAACAATTTGGTACGTATGGTACCGTGCGGGCGCTTTCCTACCATCTAGTGATGACAATGGGCAACGCAACCCGCGTTCAACTGTTTGGCCCCAAACTTAAAAGGGGCAAAACACACTTACCATGTGCTTTGCCCCTCGCAAAGAAAAGTGATGCTTATTGCTGATTTTCTTCGTTCGGCAGTGCGAAAATCTGCCCCGGATAAATCAGATCAGGATCGCGGATCTGGTTGCGATTCTGATGATAGATCACCCAGTATTTCAGGCCTTCGCCATAAGTACTGCGCGCAATCCGCCACAGGCTGTTGCCCGGCTGAACGACATAACGTGAACCCGGCTCAAGAATTTGGTCTGGCCGTGCACGTTCGAACGGAATTTCAACGCGTGCGGTCACCTTACCGGAACTGTCAAGCTGATCAGCGCGCAGCGTGTAATTACCCGGCTCGATCGGCTGCCCGATTGTCAGTGCCCAGTTGCCGTTTTCATCGGCCGGCGCAGTGCCAACATGGTTGTTATCAAGGTAAACCCGAATTGTGTGATTAAGGTCGGCCTTGCCCGACATTGCAACGCGGCCCTCGGTATCGTAGTCGACAACATCAATCGACAGACGCGGAAGGGTCGCATCTTGCGTATCGGAGCCTTCTTGCTGTTTCGCTGCGGCTTCGGGTGCAGGTCCCTGCATTACGGTAACGGCACCGTCACCATCAGATGGCACCTTAAGCGCGATCACAGGCTGCTTTTCGCTTGCCGGTTCGCTGTCGGTGGCCCCGGTGGTTCCTGTTGTCTCGCCGGTTTCACCGCTTTGTTCACTGGTGGCTGCCGGTGCCTTTTCCTCTGGGATCAGGACAACAACCTTGTCATCTGCCTTGGAAACATTCCCGGTGGCGTCTTCGGCTTCAAGCGACAATTCCCGATCGCCACTGGCCAACGGTTTGTTTGGCAGGACGACCCATTCACCGCGTTCGTCAGCCGTGGCTTCGCCAATCACTTCTTCACCTTCGCGGATGCGAACAGTGCTGTTGGGTTCGGCGCGGCCTGCAATGACGGCATTTCCGTCCGGGCCGATGCGCACGACATCAAAGCTTGGATTGGTGATCGCAGGTGCGTCAGTGGCCGGTTCAGACGCCGGTTCATTTGGCGTCGTCTCGGTGGTAACCGCAGGCGCCTGTGTTACTGCCGGTGCGGTTTCTTCATCCGCACTCTTGGTCAGCATGTAATTCAGCGCAATCGCTGCAATGATCAGTACAACGCCGACAATGACGAGGATATAGGGTCGCTTCACCGGAAATATCCTTGAACGATGTTTATGTTTATAACTCTTATGCTCAAGACACTGAGATTGCTTGCCATATTCCCCTCAAACAACCCGTGCGAGCACGTTAATTAGAAACTTGTACTACTTTGTACGTGCAGTTTCCATAACGTAACCTACAAACGATACATCGCAACCGTTAGGCAAAGATGAAGAGAGTAATACCGCGCGCAGCAAACACCCTTGAGGTCAAAGGCTTCTGGCCGCCATCTCCGCCCCGACATAGGCCACAAGGGCGGCCATGATCAACGGCAGGGCCAGAACACCCACCCGGATCATCACACCCAAAAGTGCGGCCTGTGCCGGGTTATCGGTGGGCAGATGCGCCGTCAGCCTGGCTGAGGCCTGACGCGCTGAAACCACCAAAAGCAACACCGCAAAGGCAAGGCAGGATGCGGGCACCATGATCATCGCACTTGCAGCCCCCGACATCAGCGCACCAACAACGCCAAGCCACACCGCCACACGGTATTGCGGGGCCGCCTTTTCAGAAACCAGCGCGACAAACAGTGCCACCGTCAGTGCGGCCTGAAACACAACATGATCGGCAAGGCCAAACAGATGAACAATGATCCCCTGCCCCAGGGCCAGGGTCATTAAAACCGCAATCGGGCCGGGTTTCGCGATTGTTTCCACGTCGCTTTTGGCATCCGTCGTCGACTTGCCGGATTTTGATTTGGTGCTTTTGGCTTTCCTGCCTTTGGCGGGCTTTGCCCCGTCATTGTCGTCCTCGGTGAAATCCGGGCGCGTCACCCACAGGAAACAGCCGCCGACAATCAAAAATGCCAGCCATGCAAAAATCTGAATCGCGCCGGGATGGTATGACAGCCCCCGGATTGGTGCCGCCAGCACCAACCAGCCGCCCAAAAGCAGGGTCAGCCCGGCAACGCCCAGCGATATGCGTTCCGATAGTCGCGAAATATCCATGATCGCGCCACAGACACCGCCAAGCACCAACATCAAAAGTGCTGCGCCCACGCCACCGCGTGCGGTTTCAGGCAGTCCGATGGCTGCTGGCACGGCCACGGCAACCGCCGGAATGATCGCGCCCAGAACAAGGCGACGCGCGATGGAACGTTCCAACCCCAGCCACAAGGCCAGCATCAGAACGGCGGAGATAATGCCCGATATCACAATGGCGAGAATGAATGGACTATCGACAAACACGTTGGGCGGTCCTGCCTTCTTCTTATGAATATGCTTAACGCAGTTTCCTGCTGTGAGAATTACCCATCCCACAATCAGGTTCAGAACTTGTTAACCCTGCGACAAAAATCGCGCGATCTGCGGCCTTCGGCGGCTTGGCCGTCAATGCCATAGCCAATTGGCAAGATTACGGCCAAAGGCGAACAAACCAGGGCACGATCGATAAAATTCAGATGCTGCTATGCGGAAATTACTGCCACAGATGCGACCGGATCGGTTAAGGTCCCCTTCCGTACGGGGTTTCGTTTAGAAATGCGTGGCCCCGCTACCTGCGAAACAAGAAACACAAGGCAGGTCGCCATGACAAAAGTAAAATCAATCTGTGTTTTTTGCGGTGCCTCGGATGGCAAGAATCCGCAACACATGGAAAATGCCATCGCCTTTGGCAAAATGATGGCCGAACGCGGCATCACGCTGATTTATGGCGGCGGCCGGATCGGCCTTATGGGCGCTGTGGCAGATGGCGTTATGCAAAATGGCGGATCGGTCGTGGGCATCATCCCGGCCCATCTTGACGATATCGAAGTCGGCCATACCGGTCTTTCCGAACTGATCGTTTGCAAATCGATGCATGAACGCAAGGTCGAGATGTTCCGTCGCTCGGACGCGTTTGTCACCCTTGCGGGTGGGCTTGGCAGCCTCGATGAGGCGTTCGAGGCCATGACGCTTCGCCAGCTTGGCATTCATGACAAGCCGATGGTGTTCCTTAATGCGCTTGGTTATTGGGACAAGTGCTTTGACATGATTGACGCCATCATCGACGAAGGCTTTGCCCGCCCCAGCCACAAGAACCTGTATACCGTGGCCAACACGCTCGATGAAATCTTTGAACAGCTTGCCGCCGAACCAGCGCCGCGCTTTGACCCGCGCGAAAAGCTGTTCTGATTCCAAGACACTTTTTCGTCCAAGAACACTGACGCCGTCCGATCCAAATCGGGCGGCGTTTTTGTTACAGCCACATCTCATCACCGATGATCCGGGGACAACGTTCATTTGATCATCGCCCTAAAACACCATAATTTCCGCGCGGTTCGTAACCGTCTGAATATTCATATGAATGTCACGCTTCTGAAATCTTAGTGACAACGAAGCCGCGTATGATCGCTTCAATGTTCAAAACAACAAATTGAACGATCAAATGAATATTTCTACGCGACAGCGCGACATCATCGACATCCTGCGCCGTGACAGCTTTGTCTCTATCGACAAGCTGGCAGAACATTTTGACGTTACCCCGCAAACCGTGCGGCGCGACGTCAATATGCTTAGCGACGCCAATCTGGTGCGCCGTCGCCATGGCGGGGTTGAATATGCAGGCGAACCGGGCATGAACCTGTCCTATGACAGCCGGCAGGTCACCAATATCGCCGCCAAGCATGCCATATCGCTGCATGTCGCAAGCCTGATCCCTGACGGGGCATCGATCCTGATCGGGATTGGCAGCACGCTTGAACTGGTCGCGCTTAATCTGGTCGATCATCGCCATCTGACCGTGATTACCAACAACATGAATGCCGCCATGGCGCTGGGCAACAATACCGGCAACCGGATTGTCATTCCCGGCGGCACGCTGCGCCTGCCCGATCGCGACGTCATCAGTCCCGAGGCGGAACTGATGTTTAACAAATACAAGGTCGATTACGGCCTGTTTGGCGTCGGCGGCGTTGAACCGGACGGGACGCTTACCGATTTCGACCATCGCGAAGTATCGCTCCGTCAGGCGATTGCCGCCAATTGCCGCAATTCCATCCTTGTTGCCGATCAATCCAAATTCGGCCGTCCGGCCCCGGCCAAGGGCGGCCATCTGACCAACCCCGACCTTATCGTGGTTGATGGCTTGCCGGGCGGCGTTTTTGACCCGTTGTTTGACCGTCAGGACGTTCGCGCGCGTCTGCAAATTGCCAAAAGCGAAAGTTACGAATGACCAACCAGCCCCCCTTTATTCGCATCAATTCTGTGTCGCGCGTGTTTAACGGCGGCAATGGCGTGCATGACCTGTCACTCGACATTCCGCGCGGAAGCTTTGTGGTTCTGCTGGGGCCATCGGGCTGTGGCAAGTCGACGACCCTGCGTCTGATTGCCGGGCTTGAAACCGCCGATCAGGGAACCATTGCGATTGATGGCAAGGATGTCACAAGTGCGCCGCCTTCCAAGCGCGGCCTGTCGATGGTGTTTCAGTCCTATGCCCTGTTCCCGCATCTGAGTGTTGCCGAAAACATTATCTTTGGCCTCAAGGTCCGCAAAACCCAAAAGGACGAAATCAAGACCCGCCTTGAAGATGCCCTGCGTGTCACCGGTCTTGAAGGGTACGAGGACCGCAAACCCGCCCAGCTTTCGGGGGGGCAACGCCAACGGGTTGCACTGGCACGCGCGATTGTTGCCGGTCATCCGCTGTGCCTGATGGACGAGCCGCTTTCAAACCTCGATGCCAAGCTGCGCCATGCCGTGCGCAAGGATATCCGCGACCTGCAACAACGCCTTGGCATCACGGTGGTTTATGTCACCCATGATCAGACCGAGGCCATGAGCATGGCCGACATCGTCATACTGATGAAGGATGGCCGGATCGAGCAGGTTGGCAACCCGGCAGACCTTTACCTGAAACCCGCCACCGCCTTTGCCGCGGGCTTTGTCGGAAGTCCACCGATGACGCTGATCCCGGCCAATGCCCTGCCAGCCTCTGTCATCCCGGACGGCCTTGATGCCAACAACCTGACCTTTGGCATCCGTCCCGAAGACCTGATCCTGTCGACCGGGCAGAACGACCATCCATGGGGCATCCCGGCGACCGTTACCGGCAGCGAGTTTTTGGGAGCCGAGACATTTGTATTTGTTGCGATCCCGGGAACGGATGGGGCGACTGCCCGCCTGCCCGGTCGCGTTGAAATTTCGCCCGGGACAGAAGTCTCGCTCAGTTGGGCTGGCGCTGCGGCCCACTGGTTTGACGGCGAACACGGTCATCGTCTGACACCGACGGTACCGTCCACACCAGCGCAAGACACCAAGATCACCTCTCAACCTGACACTGCAACTTCGACACTTTAACAGGGAACTTTTGTTCATGCGTAACATCGTAACCAGTGCTGCATTTGCAGCCGGACTGATGGCAACGGCGGCGAGCCCGGCCTTTGCCGCCACTGAACTGACCATGTATTATCCCGTCGCTGTTGGCGGCCCGCTGACCAGCGTGATTGACGGCATGATCGAAGGATTTGAAGCCGAAAACCCGGATGTCAAAGTCAACGCCATCTATGCCGGCAACTATGACGACACCCGCCTGCGCGCGGTTTCGGCAATCAAAAGCGGCGATCCGGCACAGCTTTCAGTGATGTTTTCGATCGACGTTTACGACCTGATCGAACAGGACCTGATTGTTCCGTTTGATGATGTCGTCAAAACCGCCGAAGACAAGGAATGGCTGAAGTCATTCTACCCGGCACTGATGGCCAATGGTGAAGTCGATGGCAAAACCTGGGGCATCCCGTTCCAGCGTTCGACGATTGTCATGTACTACAACAAGGACATGTTCCGCGAAGCCGGTCTTGATCCGGAAATGCCACCCCAGACCTGGGAAGAACTGGTATCGACCGGCAAGGCGCTTTCGAAAGACGGCAAATGGGGCCTGATGGTGCCTTCGACCGGTTATCCGTACTGGATGTTCCAGTGCTTTGCCATCCAGAACGGCAAGGAACTGATGAGTGCCGATGGCACCGAGACCTATTTCAACGATCCGGCGGTTGTCGAGGCGCTTGAATTCTGGCGCGGTCTTGCGACCGAAGAAAAAATCATGCCGGAAGGCACCATTGAATGGGGAACCCTGCGTCAGGCCTTCGTTCAGGGCCAGACGGCCATGATGTGGCATTCGACCGGCAACCTGTCGGCGGTCAAGCGCGAAGCACAGTTTGACTTTGGCGTTGCCATGCTGCCGAAACACAAGCAGCCGGGCTCGCCCACGGGTGGTGGCAACTTCTATCTGTTCAAGGACTCAACCGATGAACAGAAAGAAGCATCACTGGCGCTGATCAAATACATGACCGCACCTGAACGTGCGGCAGAATGGTCGATTGCAACCGGTTATGTTGGTGTCACCCCGGATGCCTACGAAACCGACGTGCTTAAGGCCTATGTTGCCGACTTCCCGCCGGCACTGGTCGCACGTGATCAGCTTGAAGTTTCGGTTGCCGAGTTTTCCACCTATGACACCGCACGTGTCCGCGAAGGTCTGAACAACGCCATTCAGGCGGCCCTGACCGGTGAGAAAACCCCGGAAGAAGCCCTTGGCGATGCCCAGTCCGAAGCAGAACGTCTTCTGCGGGCCTTCCACTAAGAACGCCCGATCTGCATGCCGAAGCGGGATATTCCCCGCTTCGGCACCTTTGTTCGATGACTTTGATTAATTGATTTCTTCGCAGGACGTGCCGACCATGAACGAAATGGCCCGACTTCAAAAACGCAGGCTTGCGGTTTATGGCTGGATGCTGTCCGCACCGGCCTTGGCGCTGATGAGCCTGTTTGCCTTTTATCCGGCCATTGCGACCTTTTGGCACAGCCTGTTTAGCCGCGGCACATCACGCCGCCCGTCGGTGTTTGCCGGGTTTGAAAATTATGGCGATCTGTTTGCTGATCCGACCTTTTGGACGGTTGCGACCAATAACCTGATTTATGCCGGGGTGACGATCCCGGTTTCGATCATCTTTGCACTCGTCATGGCGCTTTGGGCCAATGCCCATATCCCGGCACGATCCTTTGTGCGCAGCGCCTATTTCACGCCGACCATTTTGCCGATGATTGCAGCGGCCAATTTGTGGCTGTTTTTCTATACCCCCGATCTTGGGGTGATTGACCAGATCACCGGTTTCTTTGGCGCATCGCCAACCAACTGGCTGGGCCAGCCGGAAACCGCACTGGCATCCGTGATCATCGTGACAATCTGGAAGGAAGCCGGGTTCTTCATGATCTTTTATCTCGCCGCCCTTCAGACCATCCCGCCGGATCTGCGCGAAGCCGCCCGGATCGAGGGGGCTGGTCGCTGGACCTATACACGCCGCGTGTTGTTGCCGCTTTTGATGCCGACCACGATCTTTGTCTTCGTCAATGCAATGATCAATTCGGTCAAGCTGATCGACCATCTGTTCATCCTGACCAAGGGCGGGCCAAACAATGCGTCCAAACTGATCCTCTATTGGATATGGGAAATGGCGTTTGCCTATTTCGACAGCCCACATGCGGCTGCGATGACCATCCTTGTTTTGCTGGCCCTTGGCCTTGTTGCCGTCGCGCAGTTCCGATTGGTTGAAAAACGGACCCACTACCGATGAAAACAGACACCCTCATTGCAAACACCAAAGTTGCCCTGCCCGATTTTGACAAGCTGCTCGATGCGCTTGGTGCTTGGGTTCTGGCAATCGTCTGGATTTCACCGCTGCTATTTGCCGCCTGGGCAGCACTACAGCCATCGGGCACGGCCCTTGGACTGGATTTTTCCAACCCACTGACGTTTGAGAACTTCACCTATGTCTGGGGGGCGGTGCCGTGGAGTGGGTATTTTGCCAATACCGTGATCCTCGTTACCCTGATCCTTGCAGGTCAGTTGGTGCTTTGTACCCTTGCCGGGTTTGCCTTTGCCCGTTTTGAATTCAAAGGCCGCGATACGGTATTTATCCTCGTTCTCTTGCAGCTTTTCATTCTGCCGGAAGTCCTGATTGTCGAAAACTACGCCATCGTTTCCAAGCTTGGTCTGTTTGACACGGCGCTCGGCATCGGCTTGCCTTACATGGCCAGTGCATTTGGCATTTTCCTTTTGCGGCAAGCCTTCAAGTCCGTACCGGTCGAGCTTGAAGAAGCCGCGCGGATTGAAGGATGCAGTTGGATGGGCGTTCTCTGGAAGGTTTATGTGCCTGCCGCCAAGCCGGTCTATATGGCCTATGCGCTGGTATCCATCGCCACCCACTGGAACAACTTCCTGTGGCCGTTGATCGTGACCAACTCACCGGAAACCAGGCCACTCACAGTCGGTTTGTCGCTGTTTGGCGCGCCGGAAACCGGGGTGGATATCTCGGTGATCAGTGCCGCAACCATCATGACCATTGCCCCGCTTTTGATGGCGTTTCTGATCTTCCAGCGGCAATTCATTCAGGCGTTTCTGCGCGCAGGCATTCGATAGAAACCGGCAATCCGGAATTCACCAGGTTGTTTCGAGCACCTCGAACAAGGCCGATATCATCGGCAGTTCCTTGCGCCGTTCTGTTGTGATCAGGCTCAGGCAGGCCGGAATGGAAACGGTGTTGCACACGGCAAGGCCGAAGGTCTGCTTTTCATGCAGTGCGATGGAATCACGACATAAGCTTAACCCCACGCCGGATCGGACCATTTCCAGCATCGAGGCTTCCTGATCAACGCGCGCGACGCAATTTTGCGTGCAGTCATACTGATCAAAAATCCGCTTAAGCAACCTGGAATGCACAGATGCGTCCGTCGTGCCGATCCAAGGGAGCTTTGCCAGTGTTTTCCAGTCGGCGTTTGCGACTTCTTTTTCCCAACCGACAGGGGCGATCACCCGATAATTAAAATCGGCAAGTTTGATCGCGTGGATTTCTTCGGACGAGATGGCGGCAATATCACCATCGACATCCGGCCCGCTCAGATAAAACCCGGCATCGATCTGATTGCGACAGACCTTTGTCAGCATCTCGCCACTGACGCCATGCACCAGTTCGGTTTCGATATCGGGGTAATCAATGCGCATCTGGCTTAGCATCCGGCCAAGACGGATAAATTCCGGATCAACGATGGTTCCGATCCGAAGCTTCCCACCCACACGCCCGGCACGTTTGCGCGCACTGCGTCGAAACTCGTCCATCGCATCGAGCACAAGCTCGGCCTTCTTGAGCATCGCCTGCCCGTCGGGAGTGATTTGCAGGCCGGTTGAGGTCCGCTTGAAAAGCGAAATGCCGGTTTCCTCACCAAGACGCTTGATCTGGTGACTGATCGCCGGTTGCGTCAGGTTCAGCACCGATGCGGCACGCGAAACGCTTCCTTCGCGCGCGACGGTGACAAAAGCCAGCAACATGTTGATGTTCGAAAAACGAGTCATATAAATAACACTAATATTGCTATTCGGATTTTGTCATTAGATTTATGCGACGCTTGCCCGCTTAATACACATTCGGTGTTCGCACCAAATGAAGACCGCTTGCAGATCAAAAGAACAAGCGGCCATCGGAATTGCCTTTGCAGGCCTTTGGTTGCGTGCCCCCTTTGGGCCGACGACCAAACCGATAGAACCAACAGGGAAGGCGCGTCACAACGATGACAACCACAGAAAACTTCGACTATGTGATCATCGGAGCCGGTTCCGCCGGCAGTCTGCTTGCCAATCGGCTGAGTGCTGATGCCAAGAACAAGGTACTGCTGCTTGAGGCCGGCAAGGCAGATAACTATGCATGGATCCACATTCCGGTTGGCTATCTGTATTGCATTGGCAATCCGCGCACCGACTGGATGTATCAGACCGAGCCAGACAAGGGCCTGAACGGCCGCGTCTTGCGCTATCCGCGTGGCAAGGCGCTGGGTGGCTGTTCGTCGATCAACGGTATGATCTATATGCGCGGTCAGGCCCGTGACTATGACAACTGGGCCAGGATCACCGGCGAAGAAGCCTGGGATTGGCAGCATTCCCTGGCCGATTTCAAGCGCCATGAAGATCACTACAAGCTTGATGACGGCAACACCCCGGCAACACAAAGCGGCAAACCGTTTTCCGAGACGCATGGTCATGGCGGCGAATGGCGCATTGAAAAACAACGGCTTCGCTGGGACATTCTTGACAGCTTCATCGAGGCTGCCGGTCAAACCGGGATCGAGCCGACCGATGATTTCAACGACGGCGACAATACCGGCATCGGCTATTTCGAAGTCAACCAACGGTCCGGCTGGCGCTGGAACACGTCAAAGGCCTTTATCCGCCCGATCAAGTCGCGCCCGAACCTGACAGTCTGGACCGAGGCACAGGTCGAAAAACTGACCTTTGCGACCAACACCGACGGCCAAACGGTATGTAATGGCGCAATTGTCAACAAGGCGGGAACGTCACTTGGCGTTACAGCCAACAAGGAAGTCGTCCTGTCTGCCGGGGCTGTAAACACGCCGCAAATCCTGCAGCTGTCTGGCATTGGTCCGGCAGCACTGCTTAAGCAACATGACATTGACGTCGTGCTTGATGCGCCCGGTGTCGGACAGAACCTGCAAGACCATCTGCAAATTCGCGCGATCTATAAGGTGCATGGGGCGCGCACGCTCAACACCCTTGCCAACAGCCTGATCGGCAAGGCGCAAATCGGCCTGCAATATTTACTCAGCCGCTCCGGCCCGATGAGCATGGCCCCCAGCCAACTGGGCGCCTTCACACGGTCGGATCCATCGCGGCAATATTCAAATCTTGAATATCACGTCCAGCCGCTGAGCCTTGAGGCCTTTGGCGGTGATCTTCATGACTTTCCTGCCGTCACGGTGTCGGTCTGTAACCTGAACCCGACCAGCCGCGGCAGTATTCAGATCAAGTCTGCTGATTTTCGCGACGCGCCGCAAATTGCGCCCAACTACCTTGATACCGACGAAGACCGCAAAGTCGCCGCCGACAGCCTGCGACAGGTCCGCGACATCATGTCGCAACCGGCCATGGCAAAATACCAGCCCGACGAATTCAAACCGGGCGTGCAATATCGAAGCGACGAAGAACTCGCCAAACTAGCAGGCGACATCGCCACGACCATTTTCCACCCGGTCGGGACCGTCAAGATGGGCCGCAAGGATGACACATCAGCCGTGCTCGACCCGCATCTGCGCCTTAAGGGCGTTGCTGGGCTTCGCGTTGTCGATGCGTCCGTGATGCCCGAAATCACCAGCGGCAACACCAATTCACCGACCCTGATGATTGCCGAAAAGGCCGCTGGATGGATCCTTTCTGACCAGTAAGTGCGATCTGCGCGCGGCCTTTCCAAACAACTGAGAACCAGACTTTTGTTTTCATGAAATAAATTCAGATATTGATACCGAAATTCCTGTCGCGCTTTTTTCGTGTTTGGTGCAACATGGCAGAAGATCATAACTTTTAAAAATTCTTCATATGTCCGTATTGCTCCTGCTTTTTAGCACCACACTCGTCTGGGCCCTGATGTTGGTCAGCAACCGCATTGCGCTGACCAGCTTTGCGGTTGATGCCTATGCCATGACCTGCTGGCAGCTTGTCTTTGGCGGGATGGCACTTGTCCTTCTTGCACCGGGGCGCCGCATTCCGTGGCGGCAATTCGCCCTTCCGATCAACTGGGCCTATGGGTTCCTGCGTGTGTTGACCGGGGTCAGTTGGACGGCATCCCTTTTATATATCAGCGCACCTGAAAGCGGCATTTTGTCGCAAACCGGCATGCCGATGGCAGCCCTTGCCGCGACCTTCATCCTTGGCCGCGCACCGGGGCGTTCGGAATGGCTTGGCCATGCGATCCTGATATCCGGTGCCCTGTGGCTGGCCTGGCATTTGCCCGGCGGGTTTGCCAACCCGGCCGTGCTTTTGATGCTGGCATCCGAAGTCACGGCAATTTCATCCTCGGTTCTGGCGGAACTTCATCCTGATAATCAGGTCAAGGATACCTGGGCGCATCTGCGCTTTACCGGGGTGTTGTTGTTGATCACGGCCTCGGTCTTTTTGATTGCCCCGCCGGTGGTCGAATTCATAAGTCCGGTTGCGATCCCCTATATCTCGACCGATGGACTTTTTGGCACCGAAACCCTGATTGCCGGACTTTTGATCGGCATTCTGTTCCGCGGGCCGGCGATGGTTTTAACCCTTCGATCGATCAAGATTGCCGGGGTTGAGAAATACATCCTGTCGACAAGCATCCTGCCCTTTGTCCTTTTGGGTCTTGAGATGCTGGCCGCCAAATTCGACCTCACACCGACGCCAACTCATGACAGTGTGTTCTGGATCTCTTCCCTTTTGGTGATGATCGGGATTATCCAGATAACAGCTTCAAAACACCGCCACGCCGCAAAGACCAAACGGCTTGCTGCGACGGCAAATACGCCTGCAACCCAAAGCACGACCTGACCAAAGAACACAAGACCACAATCTCCCTGCAGGATGCATCTCTCCCCTCCATCGGAGAGAACATATGACCTTCCCCGGTCGCTATGTCCCCCGGCATCTTGCGCCTTTCGGTGTCCCCCCGAAAGGCTGAAACGCTCGGGCTTCCCGCCCGGCCGTTTTCTTTGTGCCCGCACGGATCACCAAGGCACATTTGCGAATTCTCATTATTGAAATTCAATCCAAGTCATTGATATAAAACGCTATTTAATAATAAAGTTGATGTATATCACGGCTTTACAACCCCGTTTTTGGTCTAGTACCGGAACCACCAAAAATGGGAGAGAGAAATGACATCCCGACGCCTGTTTTCCAAAGCCCTTCTGTCCACCGTTGCGGCATGTGCGCTTGGCGGTGCGGCAATCGCGGCAGAACCAGCCGAACTTCGTGAAAGCGCGCTGGACTATTTCGAAGTCATTCCATCGATGGTTCCCGCCATCGAAGGCAATGCCGTCACCCGTGAAAAGGTCGAACTGGGCAAGATGCTGTTCTTTGAACCGCGTCTGTCGGCCAGTGCGATCATTTCGTGCAACACCTGCCACAACCTTGGCATGGGCGGGGACGACAATCTGGAAACCTCCATCGGACATGGCTGGCAGAAAGGCCCGCGCAACGCGCCAACCGTTCTGAACGCCGTCTTTAACGAAGCCCAGTTCTGGGATGGCCGGGCCGAAGATCTTAAGGCACAGGCCAAAGGCCCGGTTCAGGCCGGTGTTGAAATGGCCAGCACGCCAGAACGTGTTGTCACCGTGCTGAAATCCATCCCGGAATATGTCGACCATTTCAAAACGGCATTCCCCGGCGAAGATGATCCGGTAACCTTTGATAATATGGCAAAGGCTATCGAGGCATTCGAGGCAACCCTGATCACCCCGGCCTCCCGGTTTGACCAGTTCCTTGAAGGCAATGACACCATCATGACCGAAACCGAGATGACCGGCCTTGAACTGTTCATCGATACCGGCTGCGCATCCTGCCACAACGGGGTGAATGTCGGCGGCACCGGTTACTATCCGTTCGGTGTTGTTGAAAAGCCGGGCTCTGAAGTTCTGCCGCCCGATGACAAGGGCCGCTTTGCCGTCACCCAGACCGCAAGTGATGACTATGTGTTCCGGGCTGGTCCACTGCGCAACATCGCGCTGACCGCGCCATATTTCCATTCCGGCAAGGTCTGGGATCTGGAACAGGCGGTTGCGATCATGAGCAGTTCACAACTGGGCACCGAGCTGTCTGAGGATGAAGTCAAGGCGATCACCGCCTTCCTTCAAACCCTGACAGGTCAGGAACCGCAGGTCACCTACCCGATCCTGCCGGTCAGCAGCACGGACACGCCAAAACCGGCTGCGATGATTGCCAACTGATATTGCATCCGCGCGCAATATCAAGTTGATCCGGTGCCCGTCACCCCGCCTTGGGTGGCGGGCATTTTTTGTCACCGTCAAAAGGCAAAGGATACCCGTGCCTTTGCCTCCCAGATATCAAGCCCGTTCTGCCCGATACTCAGATACCCCGCCCCGACATCGAAATACACGCTGTCATCATAGACAAAGCGCATCCCGCCCCGCAGGGTCCCGGTAATTGGCGAGGTATCTTCATACGTCAGGTTACCCGACAGAATTTCACCGTCATTGGGCCGCAAGAACGCATATTGCAAGCCAAGCTCGCCATAGGGCATACCGATCAGATCATCAGACAAAAACAGCAATGTACTGGCCTCGCCCGAGATATCTGCTTCGCCATAGCCAAAATGATCCGACCCGACATTGACGGTCACGGGATTTCCACCAATTGCCCCACTCAGATCGTAATCCTCAACAAAGGTTTCGGCGTAGGAAAGACCAAAGCGCGGTCGGAACGTCCAGTCGTTATAACGATACTGACCATTCAAAGCCGTTGCCCCCGATAACTGATGGGAGAAATATTCTCCTTCTAGAACAAGAACATCCAGATCGTTATGCAGTGCCATATAGCCAAGCGATCCTTCGACCGCCCATTCCGGGGACAGACGATGGGCGACATAAGGCCCGACCGACATGCCATAGGCATTGGTTTCAAGATTATTGTTAAAGCCCTCTGAAGAACTGCTTTCAAAGGATGCAGAAACACCGGCAACGGTATCTTCGGCAATTTCGCGGTCCACGCCGAAAAGGAAAGAACCACTAAAAGCCGATGTATCAAGATTGTGTCGGCGGTCATTCGAATAAATGCCACGCGTTTCCGACCAAAAGTTCCAAAGCGGCTCTTCGAAGAATTCCCGCCCCGGGGTCAGCGGCACATCAGACTGCGCTGTGATTGAAGCAACCGTCACACCACTGTATCCGCCCTGGCGCACCAGTTCACAGGGCGCGGTAAAGACCAGCCCTTTGTCTGTGCGGTAAAACTGCCCGTCTCTATCCAAAACAGCACAAGCATCCTCTGGCAGGAATTCTCCTCCGTCTTTGCGAAGCTGGGCATTGGCAACGATTTCAGATACGCCGCCGGGCACGGTCGGCGTCACAGGTGTCACACCGGTTCCGCCACCAGAGCCGCCCCCACCCGGTGGCAGCGTCCCTATCGGCGGCGTAATCCCGGTGCCGCCATCAGGTGGCAGCACCCCGACCGGCGGCGTCACACCGCCGGGTACTGTTGGCATCACGCCTTCTGGTGGCACGGTGCCAATCGGTGGTGTAATCCCGGTGCCGCCATCCGGTGGCAGCACCCCGACCGGTGGTGTCACACCGCCGGGTACTGTTGGCATCACACCTTCTGGCGGCACGGTGCCAATCGGTGGTGTAATACCGGTGCCGCCGTCAGGTGGCAACACCCCGACCGGCGGCGTCACACCGCCCGGCACCGTTGGCATCACGCCTTCTGGCGGGAGTGTTCCTATTGGGGGAGTAATGCCCGTGCCACCGCCCGGAAGGTCTGGCGGCAAAACCGCAACCGGCGGAGCAACGCCAGGGGGTAGTGATGGCATGACACCGGTTGGCGGCAGGGTCGCGATAGGTGGCGTCACCTGTCCGGGCAATTCCGGTTTTACGAAATCAGGAAAAAGATCACCAATCGGCGGCAGGTTCACCCCGCCTTTCTGGTTCTGACTGTCAAGCAGACAACCGCCACCGCTATTGTCATACAAATGGTGCGTGCCACCATTTCCGGTCGACACAACATTGGACAGGGTCAGATGCAACCCACGACGGCTTTCGGTCCAGGTATCGACAGTGCCGCCATTCGCATCCAAACGAAACGCCCCGGCACTGGTCCCTGATAACCATACCGAATTGGCGTTACCTGCGGTTTTACCGATGAAAAGAAGCCCTCCTTGGGCACTGCAATTCGCAGCCATCGCCGCAGTCGAAACCGATAATCCGGCCACAGCTGCCACAGCACCCACCAAAGAACATCCAAGAAGATGACGGTAACCTATGTTCTCCACACTATCCCCACGCGCTTGGTCTATTTGTTTTGTCTGAATTGAATGGCGACGGGCGAGGCACCGAATGGCCCCGCCCGAACACACAGGTTTTGATTACATCGCCGTTTTCGGCGTTACGATCGGCCACCAGAATTCGAAGGTATCAAGCAGACCGATAAACTCCTCGAACTTGGCACCGTCGCCAGTCAGTGTCGCATCCTGGCTGTCGATCTTGTCCCTGAGGGTTGCGGTGCCGAGAATGACATCGTCAAACTCGCTCCGTGCAACGTCAATTGACACATCGGCACTGTCAAACGGATCTGAGTAATAGTTCAGAACCCCGTTCTCCACGGCAATGCCATAGTCCTCATTCACGTCCGTCAGCGCCAAATTCATCGTGATCGATTTGCCCGCAGCACGCTCACCATTGAGGCGCACAGCAAGGTAATCAAGGAACATTTCCATCGGCATTGAACGCACGATGTCTGGTGAATCGGTTTTGGCAACCGGCAGTATTTTCACACCATCACGCAGTTCTTTGGCACCGGACAGGTAGAAGTTACGCCACGGGCCATTTTCCGCCTGATAACCAAGCTGCTCAAGCGCGTCAGCCAGAAGGATTTTGGCGGCTTCGTTGTTCGGATCATCCATCACGACATGATCAAGAACTTCTGCGACCCAGCGATAATCACCCTTGGCAAAGTCTTCTTTTGCCTTGGCAATAATCGCATCGGCACCGCCCATATATTCAACATACTTGGCACCACCTTCAACCGGCGGCAGTTGATCAAGACGGGCCGGGTTGCCATCGAAATAGCCAAGATAGAAGTTCCAGACGGCTTTGACGTTATGCTTGACCGAACCATAGTAGCCCCGGCTCGGCCAGTAATCGCCAAGCTCTGGCGGCAGTTCGATCATTTCAGCCGCTTCTTCCATGTTGTAACCCATGTTGGCCAGACGCAGGGTCTGATCATTCAGGTACTTGTAAAGGTCGCGCTGTTTTTTGACATGATCGACAATCTTGTCATTGCCCCAGGTCGGCCAATGGTGCGGACCGTAAAGGAGTTCGGCATCATCGCCCCATCTTTCGAGGGCTTCATGAAGGTAACCGGCCCAACCACGCGCATCACGGACCTTTGCCCCACGCAGGGTATAAAGGTTATGCAGCGTATGGTTGGCATCCTCGGCAAGGGTAAGTGCCTTGAGTTCCGGGATGTAGAAATACATTTCCGCAGGTGCTTCGGTCCCCGGTGCCATCATGAACTCAAACGTCAACCCGTCGACATCAAGTGTCTGACCGGTTTCTGTAATGATATCGGTTGGCTCAATCAGGGTTGCTTCGCCGGTTGACGTGCCAAGCCCGAGACCGGTTCCAAGGCCGCCCTGTGGCCCTTTGGGTAGAAGGCTGCCATACATGTAGCTTGCACGGCGTCCCATGTGGTTACCTGCAAAGACATTCTCGCTGACCGCTTCCTCGACGAACCCGTCCGGGGCAATGATCCTTGCGTCGCCTGCCTTGACGTCTGCTTCGTCAACCACGCCGCGGACACCACCGAAATGGTCAATATGACTGTGGGTATAGATCACCGCGACAACCGGCTTGTCCCCGCGATGTTCGCGGTACAGATCAAGTGACGCCTTGGCGGTTTCCTTGGAAATCAGCGGGTCAATCACAATGACGCCGGTGTCACTTTCGACAAATGTGATCCCCGAAAGATCCGAACTGCGCACCTGATAAATGCGCGGCGAAACTTCAAAAAGCCCACCTTGCGACAACAGTTGAAGCTGACGCCACAAGCTCGGATTCACTGTCGTTGGCGCTTCTTTGCCAACGGCAAAGTCATAGGCTGACAAATCCCAAACAACATCACCATCGTCATTTTTGAAGATGCCGTTGTCAGGCAATGGCGCGATGAGACCACGCGCGTTGTCTTCAAAATCCTGCATGTCGTCGAAAGGCAACTTATCGAGCACAGCCTCGTTTGCTCTGGCTGTCCATTCCGTTGCCGGGTTCGGATCAGCAGCGAAGGCTGCCCCTCCGATGGCGCAGGACATTAATACGCCAGTCAGAACACCTGTCGCTGCTCTGAAATTATTGCTCTGCATTGTTCCAACTCCGTTGGTTTCTGTTTTCACGCCAAATGGCGAGACGCGTTTGGATGCAATGACGTCAGCTTGTTTGATTGTCTGAACCTGCATCCGAATGCTCCTTTGCCGTCTCCGTTCGCACCAAACCTCCAGCTGTTTTTCGGATCACGGCGTTTTGCTTGCTCTTATTTCGGAAAAGAAAGGTCAGATTAATCTCGCGCCCCAACCATTCGGGCCCGCATCCGGACTTTCGAGCCAATAGCGCATGCCTGCACCATTGCAGACCTTCTGATCGCCGATGCGGGTCAGCTTGGAAACGATCCCGTTGACCGGCACCGACCATTGATCATTGGCCCAGTTCCGCGTGGTTTCGGTATTAAGCACAAAGGTCCAGGCATCAGGGGGCGTGTAATTAATAAAGGGCTGGAAAAAGCTGGCATTGGTGGCAGAGGCTGCCGATCCTTCGTCTGCGCCCCACACATGATTGGCCAGCATGCCATATGTCCAGGGGCCGTTTGCATATAAGCCAACAGCTGTCGGACCCGCTCCCCACTGATCAACGCCAAGATTGTTTTTTGATGCCGTCGGCAAAAGCAATGCCGGACCAACATCCCAAATCAAACCACCATCAGTCAGCTCTACGGGGGAGAAAAAGAAGCTTTGGACGGTATCGCCAATACCTGTATCTGTGCCGCTATTTCCGTTGATGTCATTTTGATGCACCAGCGGCAAAATCGTGCGCGAAATCAGGTTCCAGTCATCGCTTAGCCGCATCGGCATAGTCGGCTGCACATTGATCAGATATTTTTCGTCGTCAGAGGCTCCGTACCCTTGGTCATAATTCCCCTGAAAAGGAACAATGATCAGGTTGGCGACCGGGTTGGCCAACTGTTTGGCCAGATCGGAATCATCTGACTTTGCCTGCCCGTTAACCGCAAAACTCACAATACCAAGGCCGGTCAGGCCAAGGATGTGCGTTACGTGCAAAAAGCCTTTGAAGACAGACATGCCCAAGCACCTCAATCCCGGATCGAGGCATACACCCCAACCCATTGAGCCGAGCCAGACATTTTCCCACGCGGGGCAAAGGCATCATCTGATACCTGTCACCATCCAACAGACATGTTCAACACATCTAGTCCGGGTATGCCCGGAACTTCCTAAAGATGGCTGCAGCCTGTTTGTCGTTTCTTTTCACTACGTTACAGAATGGTATGACAATTAAATCAAAAAGGGAAACAGTTTATAATTGTTCTAGTATGAATCATAAATATTTCACATAGAACAAACTTAAATAGATTAAATCCCCTTTTTACGGGATATCCTTGGCGATCCGAAAACCGATATGGTTTGATCCAATATGCGCTTCTGCCGGTTGACGGGCCGCCGGACGATAGCGCAGACAGAAATTCGGCGCACACAACCATGATCCCCCCTTAACAACTGTCATCGGGCCGGTTGCACTGCTGGCAAAACGTGCGGCAAGTTTCATCGGCGGGCCGCTTGGGTCCGTCTGGGCAGTGTTTGGATGCCCCGGCACCCACCAGTCGTTGACATGTTCCCAGACATTTCCGGCCATGTCGTAAAGACCATACCCATTTGCCGTAAATTGCCCGACGGGTGCAGTTCCGTGATAACCGTCATCGGCCAGATCGTCTGTCGGGAACTGCCCCTGCCAGCTATTAGCTTTCCAGCCTTGGGCCGGGTCATAACTATCCCCCCAGACATAGGCCTTGCGCGACAAGCCACCGCGTGCGGCGAATTCCCATTCGGCTTCGGTCGCAAGCCTGCCACCGGCCCAGTTGGCATAGGCACGCGCATCTTCAATGGATACCTGTGTTACCGGATGATCATCCAGGCCATCGATGTTGCTTTCGGGTCCGGTTGGATGTTGCCAGTTTGCCCCGGCGACGTATCGCCACCAGTTTCCGATATCCCCCATATCCACAGTACCTGCGGGTTGGGCAAAAACCATCGATCCGGGTTGAAGCAGTTCTTCGGGCACACCGGGATAGTCCGCCGGATCAAGCGGCTTTTCCACGGACGTCACATATCCGGTTTCTTCGACAAATTCGCGAAACTGCGCATTGGTGATTTCGGTTCGGCTGATCGCAAAGGGCGAAACCATCACCTGATGGATTTCGGTTTCTTCCCGATAAATCCGGTCTTCCCCCATCAGGAAGGTTCCACCCGATAGTTCGACAAATTCAGGCAGATCTGCCGCACTGGCGGCGGGTGCTGCAAAAAGGCCTGCGACCGTCAAAGACAGGATCGGGAGATTGCCCGGACAAGCATATCTCCCAAACACCGTCAGTCGCTTCATCCTATTGGCGTCCCTTGGCAAGGAAATCCTGCACCATGTTCGACATGTCAAACGATGCCCCGCCCTGCACAGGTGGATATTCGCCAAGCGTTTGAAGATGCTGGGTCATCAGCACACTGACAGGCTGCATCAACCACGAAACCTTCTGTGCAAGATGTCCATAGGAATCAATGCTGCTATAGCTTTCAAACGGATCCATGCGCAGATTGAACATCATCGGGAAGTTCCGCGGCGTCATGTTGTCGTAGTAATCTTCCTTAAGCGCGAAGTGCAGTTTCCAGGGCCCGACGCGTACAGCCGTCAACTGGCTTTCGAAATAATAGAAGATGTGATCGCGTGCCGACTGGTCGGTTTCGCCCTGCCAGTACGGCAGGTTGTTCACCCCATCGATATACTGGTTTTTTTCTTCCATCACGCGTTCGGCGGGATCATCAATCCCCGCAGCAACGGCAAGGGACGTGAACATGTCCTGATGGCCCTGAATACCGTTCAGTATTTTGTCTTCGGGCAGTTTTCCCGGCCAGCGGATCATGGATGGCACCCGCACACCACCTTCATAGGTGGTCATTTTCTCGCCGCGGAACGGGGTGGTCGCGCCATGCGGCCAGGATGCATGCTCCGGACCGTTATCGGTCGAATACCAGACGATGGTGTTTTCGGCCAAACCCTGCGCATCAAGCCAATCAAGCACACCGCCGATATCATGATCGTGCTGCAACATGCCGCTGCCGTGATAATCGGCCTCGGATGTATATTCCTCGGCGGCGTAACGCCACTGGTCATTCAGGCGGGTGTAAAGGTGCATGCGGCTGGTATTGAGCCAGACAAAGAACGGCTCATTGGCGTCTTTGGCGGCGGTCATGAATTTGATCGCGGCCGGGATGATTTCTGCCCCGTCAAAATCCTTCATCCGTTCCTGGGTGAGTGGACCGGTATCCTGAATGATCTGTTTGCCAACCCGGCCAAAGCGCGGATCGACCGTGCCGTTGTCTTCTTCGGTGGCAAAACTGTGCAGCACCCCACGGGTGCCAAAGCGGGCGTCATATTCCTCAAGCGATCCTGCAAACTTCTCGGCAAAGCGTTGATAGTCGCGCTGCTCGGCTTCTTCCTGCGTGTTGAGGTGATAAAGATTGCCAAAGAACTCGTCAAAACCGTGAACGGTCGGCAGATGTTCGTTGCGGTCACCCAGATGGTTCTTGCCGAACTGCCCGGTGCGATAGCCCTCTTCTTTCAGAAGCTCCGCCAGTGTCGGGCTTTCCTTTTGCAAACCAAGAACCGCGCCCGGTTGGCCGACTGTCGTCATGCCTGACCGGATCGGATATTGCCCGGTGATAAAGGCCGCACGCCCGGCCGTGCAGCTCGGTTGTGCATAATGGTCGGTAAACCGAATGCCTTCATTGGCGATCCGGTCAATATTGGGGGTCGTGTAACCCATGGTGCCAAGCCCATAGGAAGACAGGTTCTGCCAGCCTATGTCATCGCCCCAAATCACAAGGATATTGGGCCTTTCCGCGTCCTGCGCAGATACTGGAGACCAGATGAAATTCAGGGAAATCGCCCCCACCGCCGCTACCAGAAACACCTTCATTATCTGCTCCTATCCTTCGCGCTGTCGCAAGCAATGTCGGCAAGAGAATTTCCGGGGATCCAATCAGGGCATGTCGCCGAAACCCAGGTTACGCTTAAACCTGTGAGGCTTGCTTTGAGATACTGATAGTACCCCATAAAAACTTTGAGTTGAATAACTTGTTTGTGAAATGGGACACACATGCGCATCCCATAAGGAACCGGCCCCTGCGATGCAGGGGCCGGTAAGGTCGCACGCAAGCATATGCTTGCCGGGGTCGGGGGAACTGTGTGCGACCTTATTTCTGTGTTCTTGGCTCGCAGCTTGGTTGAGAACCTTTAATGCGCGCCACCTCCGCCGGCTGTCGCGCGCGGTGGTTTGGCGAATGGCAGCAACATGAAGGCCAAAACAAACGCCGCCGCCATCGCCAGATAGACGTCATTAAATGAAATGATCGACGCTTCACGGTTGACGATATTGACGATGAATTTCATTGCTGCGGCATGCGGATCGGCAAGGCCCATCTCACTAAACCGTGCGGTAAGTGTGGCAAGATAATCCTTGAACGCCGTGCTGGCAGGGTTGATGTGATCTGACAGGATCGAGAAATGATAATCGATCCGCTTATCAAGCAACGTATTGATCGCCGCCATGCCAATCGCCCCGCCCAGATTTCGCATCAGGTTATAAAGCCCGCTGGCATTTTTGATCTTTTCGGGTGGCAAGGTGCCCAGCGCCAGATTGGTCACCGGCAACATGCAAAACATCAGTGCTGCACCACGCACAACCTGCGGCCAGATCAGCTCGTTAAACGAAACCTCGCTGGTGTTAAAACCATGCATGGCAAGACCGGTGGCAAACAACGCAAGCCCGATGCCCAGCACCACGCGCGGTGGATATTTCGCTGTCATCTTCCCGGCAATTGGTGCCGACAGAAACTGGGAAATGCCGGTCACCGCCATAACAACACCAATTTCAAGACTGTCATAGCCGCGCACGCGGCCCAGCATCAGTGGCATCAGATAAACGCTGCCATAGAGCCCGACACCGAGGGTAAAGCTGAACACGCAGCCCATGGTGAAATTGCGATCGGCAAAGGATTTCAGATCCACAATCGGCTTGTCATAGGTAAACATCCGCCAGAAGAAATAGATCCCGGCAACGGCGCATGTGATGGTGCCATAAATGATCGCAGTTTCATCAAACCAGTCGTCCTTGGGCCCTTCATCAAGGACATATTCAAGGCTGCCCAAAAACACCGCCATCGACAAAAGTCCGCGCAGATCAAATCCCTTAAGCAGGCCGATATCCCCGCGATCCACGCGCAGCGTCATGGCGACAACGGCGGCAATCATCAGTCCCGGAATAACGTTGATCAAAAACAGCCAGTGCCAGGACAGTGACTGGGTCAAAAACCCGCCAAGGGTTGGGCCGATGGTCGGTGCCATGGTCGCAATCAACCCGGTCATCACCGAGGCGGCATTGCGTTTGTCAGGCGGGAAAATGATATAGGTCGTGGCAAACACGGTCGGGATCATCGCCCCGCCCAAAAAGCCCTGCATGGCGCGAAACCAGATCATGCTTTCAATCGACCAGGCAAAGGCGGACGCCACCGACATCACGGTAAAGCCAATTGCAGAAATCACGAACAGCCAGCGCGTTGACATCAGGCGCGACAGGAAACCTGACAGCGGGATCATCACCACCTCGGCAATCAGATAACTGGTCTGAACCCAGCCGATTTCATCGGGGCTTGCCGATAATCCCGCCTGAATGTTTTCAAGTGAACTCGCAACAATCTGAATATCAAGGATCGCCAGAAACATGCCGACAACCATCGCCACCCAGCCGACAAACTGGGCGGTTTCCATCGGGCGCGTTTCGGATTGCGGCGCTGTTGTCGGGCTGGCGGTTGCCATCAGTTAAGCTCCGAAAGTTCCGCCGTCGGGACGATCCCTTGCGCAAGACCAACACCGGCGATTTCTTCTTCGCCACTGGCATTGCGGGTATCAACATTGACGACTACCGACAGGCCCGGTCGCAATGCCTTGGCCCATTTGCTGTCAGCAAGTTCGATGCGAACCGGCACGCGCTGGGTGATTTTGGTGAAGTTGCCGGTGGCATTTTCCGGCGGCAGCAGACTGAATTGCGCACCTGTTGCCGGGGCAAAACTCGCGATATGGCCGATAATCTCGGCATCCGGGAAGGCATCAACTTCAACCGCAACCTTCTGACCTGGCGCCATGTGGCTGATCTGGGTTTCCTTGAAATTGGCCACGATATAGGTGCCCGGCAACGGCACCAGCACGAGAAGTTGTTCACCCGGCTGGACCAATGCGCCGGTCTGAACCGACCGGTTACCGACCACGCCATCAAACGGCGCAAAAATCCTGGTATCATCAAGTGCCTGTTGCGCCAGATCACGTGCGGCTTCGGCCTGTTTTACCGCACGCTCGGCCTCGATTTTCTGGGCGCGCAAAACACCAAGACGCCCCTTTTCGACGGCCAATGTGGCGTTGGCCGCCGCCACCTCAGCCTTTGCGGTTTGGCGATCGGCCTTGGCGTAATCAAATTTCTGGCGGCTGGCCGCACCCTTTTTGACCAGATCGTCATAACGCTTGAAATCATCGCTGGTACGTTCCAGTTCGACCCGCGCGATATCAACATTGGCCGCGGCCTGATTGATTGCGGCTTCCTGAAGGGTAATCTGTTCTTCCATGGTGCCGACGGCCGACCGGCGTGCCTCAAGGGCTGCTTCGGCCTTGGCCAGTTCAAGGCGGAAGTCCTCATCCCGGATGGTCAGAAGCAAGTCACCTTTGCGCACCGGCTGGTTTTCGGCCACCCGCAAATCGCCGACATAGCCCGACACCTTGGGCGATACCGCGACCTCATCGGCCTGAAGATACGCATTGTCGGTACTTTCATGGTACTGACCTTCGGTCACCCAATAGAACCCGTAATATCCACCGCCACCGATAATCGCCGCTGCGATCAGGGGCAGAATGATCTTTTTCACACTCATTGCCTGATTTTTCCTTTTGGTATTGATCAGTACCATTTATCTATTTATGGTACTAGTCAGTACCAAACGTCAAGTCCGGAATCGGAATCCCCTGTGCAAGACACCAAGAAGATTGATCCCAGAACCGTAAAACGCCGCGAAGCCATCATCGCAACGGCGCGGGAATTGTTTTGCGAACATGGGCTTGCCGGTACGACGCTTGAAATGATCACGGCCGAGGCCGGCGGATCACGCCGAACGATCTATGAGCTGTTTGGGAATAAGGATGGCGTGTTCGAAGCCGTCATTCGCGATTGCACAGGGCGAATCACATCCGTCATGAGTGATCTTGAAATGTCCGACTTGCCGCTCCGCGCGGCCCTGATCCATTACGGCGAAACGCTGATGACACTTCTGACCATGCCCGACACTATCCGGTATATGCGCCTGTTTCTGGCCGAAGTACCCCGCTTCCCGAAACTGGGAAAGGTCTTTTATGAAAGCGGACTGATGACGGGGCGTCGATACATTGCGTCTTATTTCGAACGCCAGATGACTGATGGAAACTTCCCCAAAGGCAATCCGTGGCAAGCTGCCGTGTTCTTTTCCAGCCTGATCAAGGCGGACTACGATATCCGGCAAATGTCCTATATCGATTGGGAACCACAGGAAAAAGACCTTCGCAGCCATGTGATTGCGGCGGTCGATATGTTTCTGCGTGGCCACGGGCTTGATCCGGAAAAAATGACTTCCTGATTTAGCCGTTCAGGCCCGCAATCAATGCAGCCACTGACGAATAACATCCCCTGCCCATGTTTAGTACGCCCAGGCAAAGCCTGTTAGGCAAACAGCGTCAACAGCCGCCAGGCAATCGGTCCCAGCATGGTCAGGACGCCAACCCACATCATCGCAACACCCCAGTTGCGATCACGATTGGTAAAGCCGAAACCAAGCAGGCAAAAGCCGACAACGCAGATGATCAGGACAATGATGTTTTCACTTGCCAAGTTCATGACAGTTCCCCTTTGATGGCGCCCCGGAAATCGGAGTCTCCCCCATCCACCGGCAATACGGTCACAATATCGGCTAACGGATCAACCGGTCATTGATCCGGATCAGAAAAATCAACTCCGCGAGGCCGATAGACAGTTTTTTCGAACTTCTCGTCAAATTCGCCTAAACGATCAGGATTATTGATCTTTTTGGCAACAAAAATCGCCAATTCACCTGATCGAAATGCCCGGATTTCCGGGTTTTACGGCCCTCATCACATTGTTGTATTCCAGCCCTCTTTGATTTTCTGGTGGCTTCCTGTATGTTGCGGGCTCCCGACGCGGCCAGGGCGCTCCCTCGCGCGCCGGAAGACAGAGATTTAACCATCTTGAATGGCAGCCGCGCTGCATGTCGGCCGCGGCCAGCAAGGGAGTATTCTATGAGCAAGATTAAAGTTAAGAATCCAGTCGTCGAACTTGACGGCGATGAGATGACCCGCATCATCTGGGACTTCATCAAAAACAAACTGATCCTGCCGTATCTCGACATTGACCTGAAATATTACGATCTTTCGGTTCAGAAACGTGACGAGACCGACGACCAGATCACCATTGATGCAGCAAATGCCATCAAGGAACACCGCGTTGGTGTCAAATGCGCGACCATCACCCCGGATGAGCAGCGCGTTGAAGAATTCGGCCTGAAAAAGATGTGGAAGTCGCCGAACGGCACCATCCGTAACATCATTGGCGGTACCGTTTTCCGTCAGCCGATCATCTGCTCGAACGTTCCGCGTCTGGTGCCGGGTTGGACCCAGCCGATCGTTATCGGTCGTCACGCATTTGGTGACCAGTACCGCGCGACCGACTTCAAGGTTCCGGGCGCAGGTAAACTGACCATCAAGTTCCAGCCGGCAGACGGCGGTGAAACCATCGAACACGAAGTCTTCGACTTCCCGTCCTCGGGCGTTGCCATGTCGATGTACAACCTTGATGACAGCATCAAGGGCTTTGCACGTGCTTGCATGAACTACGGTCTTAACCTTGGGTGGCCGGTCTACCTCTCGACCAAGAACACCATCATGAAAGCCTATGACGGTCGCTTCAAGGACCTGTTCGAAGAAGTCTTCCAGGAAGAATTCAAAGACAAGTTCGAAGCAGCTGGCATCACCTACGAACACCGCCTGATCGATGACATGGTTGCATGTGCGATGAAATGGAACGGTGGTTTCGTTTGGGCTTGTAAGAACTATGACGGCGACGTTCAGTCTGACACCGTGGCACAGGGCTTCGGCTCGCTCGGCCTCATGACTTCTGTTCTGATGACCCCGGATGGGCAGACCGTCGAAGCAGAAGCGGCCCACGGCACCGTGACCCGCCACTATCGTCAGCACCAGCAGGGTAAAGAAACCTCGACCAACCCGATTGCGTCGATCTTTGCCTGGTCGCAGGGCCTGAAATACCGTGGTGAGTTCGATGGCACCCCGGAAGTCGTCAAGTTTGCTGAAACCCTTGAGAAAGTCTGCGTCGACACTGTCGAAGCCGGCTTCATGACCAAGGATCTGGCACTGCTGATCGGCCCGAACCAGAAATGGCTGACCACCAACCAGTTCCTCGACAAACTGGACGAAGGTCTGAAAGCTGCAATGGCCTGATCCATCTGATCAAGCGGCAGTTTGCCAATCAGAAAACCCCTGTCGGGAAACCGGCAGGGGTTTTCTTTTATCAATACTGAAATCCGGACAAAAAGAACCCCGCCGGCGGGGGGCCAGGCGGGGCTGCAAGTTGCTACGGCCCAGGCTCAGGCCGCGGCGGTCAAAGCAGGATCAGCTGCTTTGAACTGGGATGTCTTAAGCAGCAGTGTCACCAGTATCGGCGGTGTCACCACTATTTGCTCCGTCACCGGTGTCACCACCCGTGTCACCTGTATCTCCGGCGTCACCTGTCTCACCTGTGGTGTCACCCGTATCTCCAGTGTCACCGATGTCTCCGGTATCACCTGTGTCGCCAGTATCACCCGTATCCCCGGTATCACCGCCGGTATCACCGGTATCCGGCTCGCCATCATCTGGCGTATCACTGTCATCACCCGCGCCAGGCCCAGTCAGCTCTTTCCAGCCCTTGGTAATAATGTCGCGTTCGACATCCGGATCGACATCCGGACCGGTCGGCGCGCCAAACACCCGCTGGATCCCCGGCGGCAAAGCACCAGCAAGCCCCGGTGCATTTGCAATACCCGGCGGCATGCCTTTTTCACCAGTTACACCTTCTCTTGCAGAGGATGCACCACGGCCAACGCCCCCGGCCTGCATACCCAGCCCCTTGGCGTTGGAACGCGCGGCTGCACCTTTGCCTTGAGCTTCGGCACCATTACCTTTGCCGCCGCCATTGCCACCACCGGCATTACCACTGTTCCCCGGGCCGTCCGGGCCGCTACGGCCATTTCCGCCGCCATTCCCGCCACCGTTACCGCCGCCAGGGCCATCATTTCCGTTACCGCCACCGCCACCGGGGCCGCCATTGCCACCACCGTTGCCGCCGCCGTTACCACCACCATTACCGCCGCCATTACCGCCGCCGTTGCCATTACCGCCGCCGTTTCCGCCGCCATTACCTTGACCTTGCGCAAAGGCACTTTTGCCTCCGACGTCAAACTGGGAAAGGTCAAGCGAGAGGGGGGTTACCACCAACGCAAAGGCACCAAACCCGAGAATGCCCGCTGTCGTAATCCTGCTGCGCAGACTTTTTTTCTTAATGGTCAACATTGTCAGCTCCACTTCCTTAGCAGTGAATTTCGCGTTCATTTGACAGGACAACGCCCGGAGTTCGAATTTTCTTCCCGGCTGTCGAAATTATTTTTCACAATATTTTTTTCGGGGCCGAGGGAAGAAACACGAAGGCCCCATCGTTATATGTTCAACAAGACTGAAAAATTGCGCCTGCGATCATGAATGGGACGTCTGGTTTGGACACTGCTTTAAGACAAGAGCTTGCAGATCTTCTGCCGCGCGCATTGCGGTTTGCGCGATCGCTGACGCGCGATGCTGTCGCGGCAGAGGATCTGGTGCAAACAGCATATGCGAAGGCGGTTGAACGGATCGAACAGTTCGAACAAGGCACACGGCTTGATAGCTGGCTGTACCGGATCATCCAGACAAGCTGGATCGACGAAAAACGCCGCGATCAGCGCCAAGGAAATGTGGTTTCGTTTGAAGATGCACGTGACAGTGCCGTTCCGGGCATAAATCACGGTGGCACCGACAGGATGTTTTTGCAGGCAGCACTTGCATCCCTTGCCGAGGAACAGCGGGCTGCCCTGACACTGGTCCTGATCGAAGGATACAGCTATCGCGAAGCTGGCGACATTTTGGGCATTCCTGACGGCACGGTCATGAGCCGCGTCGCCAGAGCCAGAAGAACACTTGCCGCTCTGCATGATGATGACGGCGAGACAATAAACAAGGACAGCATTTACAGAGGTTCGTCATGAGCAAACAACTTGAAGATCGCGACTACGTTTTGCTGTCTGCCTATATTGACGGCGAACTGGCCCCAACCGAATGTCGCGAGCTGGAAGACAGAATTGCCAAATGCCCGGCCATGACCCGTCAGTTCAACATCATGGCGGGACAATCGGTTGTATTGCGCAATCAGTCTGAACGCCTTCTGGCCGATCGGGTTTATCCTCAGCTGTCTCAGGACATCGAAGATATCCTTGATCAGAAAAAGACACCGGCAAAACATTTCGTTACCAAAAGCGACGTCGATGCACGCCCGCGCACCGTTGCAAATAACAATACACCGATCTGGACTGGAATTGGTGCTGCGGCTGCTGTCCTGCTGGCGTTTGTTGGCGGCAACTGGTTTAACGAAACCGCCCGCCATGCGGCTGTTGGCACCCCGGCATCAAACGATGCACAAATGTTTTCCTATTCGCCCGTCAACAACCCTTTGCTTGATGAACAAATCAGCATGACGCTGGAAGAAACGCTGAGCGGCGATATTCGCCAGGTCTCGCTGGAGCTTGCCGAAAACAGTGACGGCACCATCAAGATCGAACCGCTCAGAACCTTCCGTCAGGGGACGCGTTTCTGCCGGGAATATCATGTCACGTTCCCAACAGACCGCGTTGAAAGTGGTCCGGACGGGTTCTTTGGTCGGGCCTGCCGCACAGAGGATGGCCAGTGGGAAACAGTTTACCGGCTGATCCCGGGCGTCGATCTGCCGGACCTTGGCAGCTCTGATGAAACACTGCCCAAACAAAAGCTTTGAGTAAATCGACAGCGATGAGGGGCTCCTCGTCGCTGTCGGTGTTTTTTCAACCGCAACAACCAAGCGATAAGAACCAGGACGTTATCGACCTGACAAAATGAATAAGCAGGATCAGAACAATGAATTTGCCGAACTACCAGCGCCCGTTTTTGGCGCTTTCTTGCGTTTTAAGCCTTTCATTGCTCGGAGCGTGCCAAACGCTTGAAAGTTTCAAAGATTCTTTAAACAGCCTCAATGACGGTCTGGGCGAGTATGCCGAAAAGACCGAGAATACCGGTCCGGCCCTTCGGCCCGCATCCCTGCCTGAATTCGGCATTGGCGATGCCTTTGTCTATGACGGCGGACGCGCCATTTATGTCGCCGATATCAAGGGGGATCGGATCGTCTGGAATGGTGGCGGTGACTATCTTTTCGAAATGACCCGCGATTTCACCGGCCCGATCCTTGACTGGTCCTACACCGACGAAGAGGACCAGAAACGTTCAGGTTCTGCCATGGTCAAGGCTGGCTCGGAAGATATCTGGCCGTTGGAATATGGCGACCACGTTCGTATTTCGACCCGGTCATCCAATACGGATCCTGTCACCGGTGAAGTAAACGAATATGACCAATGGCTGACCTGCACGGTACCTGCAACCGAAACGGTCGAGGTGCCCGCAGGCACGTTTGACACCTACGTTATTGAGTGTTCACGCTATTACAAACAGTGGTGGATGCAGACAACCAAATGGTGGTACGCGCCGGAAATCGACTTTTATGTCAAACGTGACCGTTCATGGAATTCCGGCGAAGACCACAGCGAAGAACTGGTGACATATGGCCCTGCCCCGGCAAAAATTGCGAAATCCGCACAGGACCTTTTGGCAAAGACTGTTCAGCAATCGCTTGAAACCAATAATTCCGGCGATGCGAAAACAGCATCCATCGGTGCGCTTGATATCGCGGTGACCCCGCTCAAAACCGTTCAGACGGACAAAGGCGTCTGGTGCAGGACCTATCGCCAAGAACTCACCGCCCGCAACCGTACCAGCAGCCAAATCAAATCAGCCTGTCGCACGGATGATGGCTGGGTACTTGAGGATGATGTGCCGGATCTGGCCACGCAATGACCTGAACAGGCTGGCTGGATAAAAGTCAAAACTGCGACCTCGGAATTCCCCCGCCCATATTATGGCGGGGGATTTCTGTTCTTACCTGCTGATTTTGTCCGAACGATCACCAGGACCCACTGCCCGCTAGATATCTCAATCAGCAATAGATTATCCCACGACGAGCGCGTATCATCTGTTTGTCTTCATTTGCCGGAAACAGACGCTCACAGGGCTCCACCGATCCGCCGAATGGACCATTTTCCGGGTATGCACGTCGGGGGGACGGCAATGACCTATCTGCAAAATCACACGATACTATCTTCGGGCGACCTTGATGAGGTCCGGGAGTCGATCAAAAACCTTGCGTCACGGCATGATCTGGATGTCAAAGGGCACAACGCGGAGTTTAACGCCCGCGTCGCCGCAGTGGAGTGTGATGACATCAGTCTGATGCATGTCGCATTCGGAAATTCAAGACTGACCGTCGAATCCTCCGAAGAGGATGACGATGGCCTGCTGTTATATATTGTCACGTCTGGTGCCGGTGTTGCGCAGCATTGCGGGCAAGAACTGGAATTCTTCCCCAATGCCGGGTTCATGCGCGATTTGGCTGCACCGGTCAGCGCCACAGAAGATAACTTTAGCGCCTTTGTCCTTCGTTTATCGAAGGACAAACTTAAAAACTATACCCGTTCGGTGGTTGGCGAAGATGTTGAATTAAATGGATTGCGGTTCGACCCTGTGATTGATCCCACCACACCGGGCTGGAACGTTTTCTGCAATACAGTCCACTATGTCGCCGAGGCGCTCGACGGGCCTTTGCGTGAATTGCATAACCCGATTGTCACGACCCAGATGAAAGACATCCTGGTCGCACAATGTCTGAGCCTGTTGCCCAACAGTTATCAGGACATTGTGAATGGCCGCACCGTCACCGAAGTTGTGCCCTATTACATTAAACGTGCACGTGATTACATTCACGCCCATGCCGACAAGAAACTGGGACTTGCCGATATTTCGGCTGCGGCCGGATGCGGCTATCGCGGGCTGCAAAAAGGTTTCATGGACGCCTTTGGCATCACGCCGATGGCTTATTTACGTGTTGTGCGTTTGAAACGCGTCCGGGCCATTTTGATGGCGGAACCATACGGAAAAACCGTCTCTGAAATCGCAAGGCAATGGGGCTTCACCCATATGGGCCGGTTTGCACAGGATTATCATCGGGAATTCGGCGAACTTCCATCTGAGACAATCCGCAAACACGGCTGACATTCATCTCCGATATCCGAAAAGCGCCCTCAGTATCCAGTAAGCGCAGCAAACGTACCACATCATCCAATTACATGTTTCCTTATCGGCGTCGCTGCTCAATTCTCCGTGCGGGGAATGGGCCGTCATGCCTTTGTTTTCAGACATGACGGAGAGTGGGGGAACACTCTGATAACAGGACAGTCCTGAAATCGGTCAGGACTGTCCACACAACGACAATCAAAGCGTTGACCTTGCTCCAAAGAGACTTGGTGTGTCGCTGATTGATCGGCTGCAAGGTAAGCGGTTACGATTTTTACACTTCCTCTCATCCCCAACGCAGTCCACGCGGCACACCTCGTGGGATGTGCGCAGTGAACCTGCCTGCTGAATGGCAGGTGGGCGGAAAATTTACATAACAAGCGTTGTTTGGTTGAGGAAAGATCGATGGGAAGCCGTATCAAGTCTGGCTACATACTCTGGCGGGCGTTGATCGTCCTGATTGCGGGGTTCGTCAGTATTCTTGCAAGCACTTCAGAGGTAAAGGCGCAGCAGACGCAAGCTGCTTTTACAGGAACAGGGCGCGCTCTTTGTGGTGCAATGGATTTGCGCACAAACACCCTTTTAGATGCATGCGGCTTCGCATCCGCAACCAAAACTGGCAAGGCTGTCGGAGAATGCCCACGGGGATCCTTCTTCGATATCGGCACCTGGTCCTGTTTCTCATGTCCAAGCGGTTACAACCGAACCGGCTTTGCGGTAGACACGCCGAAGGCATGTTCAAAGCAGATTTCAGCAGAATATAAACGCGCAACCCGCGTCGGCGCACACAAATCCTGCCCGTCTGGCTCGTTCAAAGATCTTCGTAATGGCGGTGAATGTTGGTCCTGCCCAGCCGGATTTGACCGCACCTTGTCAGCCGTGAATGAATGGGATGCTTGCGGTAAAATCTTTGAACCAGCCCGTCGGGCAGAATTCATTGATCGGGTTTGCCCAGAAGGTTCGTTCCCGGATCTGAATGGCAGTTGTTATACCTGCCCTGACGGATATCGCCGTACGGCGGCCGCGGTCAGCGCACACAATGCCTGTTTCCGGAACGAAAGCCTGGTGGCTGCAGAAAAAATAACCGCGCTGACCTGTAAAGCTGGCGAACATTTCGACTTTGTCGATGGCGGCACTTGCTGGTCATGCCCGGATGGGTCTGTAAGATCTGTTCACAGCGTCAAAACGAATAAAGCCTGCGAATACACAAATATGCGTTGGGAGTCGGCCAAACGGACGCCAAACGGACTGTTTGGCTTGCCCGGTGCGCACGAAATTGTCGCCGAAGTCATCACTGAGCGCACTCGAATTGAAGGCACGATCGAAAAGTTCATCACAGACTCCAAGATGAACAACAACGACGCCGCAGAATATCGGGTCGGCGTTTGGAAACAGATTAAAAACGAGCCAGAAGCTTCGCCGGAGCTCAAAGGTGCGGTTTACAATCACCTGTATGACGTCATCAAACGCGGCGCCAAAACCAAACCCGAACAAGACATGGTCAACTATCTGGCAACCTATGTTCAAGACTCCCGCAAGCTAACGGCGTCAGAGATGAGCAATGTCTGGGAGAGCTGGCAGCGCGGCAGAGAGGCCTGGCGGAAATCGCGCGGAACCAATTTGGCTTCGGCATATGATACCGGTGTAAAACCGCCAGATACTACCTTGGCAGCCAAGGAATTAATGCACTTGGGACCCGCTGCGGGTATCAGTTTGATCTATCTTGGCGGGGTTACAGCTGAGGCAGTGTCCCCAGCATTTGCCCAAGCTGCATCCCGAATCGCTCTGCAAATCCTGCCTTATCGTTTCAAGGAGATTTCGGAAGGCGTCGTTGTGAGTAGCGCTGGGTTTGCTGGCGCTGCAGTCGCGCCACTGGTGGTTTTGACTGCTGCTTCTGTCATTGCGTCTTTCGCAACCGAAATTGCGCTGGAGCAGAACAAACAAGAAGCAATCGTCAAAGACGCAGTCGCAGTCGCACAGCGTCCGGTCAATCTCGCCCGTCTGCTCAAAACGGATGATGGCCGAAACGAAGTCGCAGGCAACTGGGCGCTGATGACCCAGGAGCCCATCAAGCCGAATACACGGACCTGGGCAAAATTGATGCCGGCTGAGAAGGCAACGGGTGCCAACGATCACAGCGTGACGTTTGAAAACGGCAAGGTTGTTGTCGGCAACTTCGAAATCGATACTGCCATTGATGGCGGCCAAAATAATACTAACAATGACACGATCACGTTAAGCCAGATTGAATCGACCGGTACAGTCGGCGCTGCTGGTCGTGCAACGAATTGGGACTTGATCCCGGGGGACGCCACCGATGTTGCGATCGGCACGGATGGAACCACCTATGTCATCGGTGTAAGCAAAGCCGGTGGCGGCTATGAAATCTTCAAGCGCGCCAAGACAGCAAAAAGATGGATCAAAATGGCCGGTGCGGCAGTCCGTATCGCTGTTTCAGATAAAGACGCATGGGTCGTCAACGATGCGGGCCTGTTATTTGCCCAATCAGGAACAAAATGGCGGCAAATCCCCGGCCCGGCGGCACAAGATATTGGCGCCAGTGCCAACGGGGTTTGGATTACCGCCGTTGACAACACCATCCATGTCCGGAATGGGAACCGTTGGCAAAAACTTCCGGGAACGGCAAAACGGATCGACATTGATCAGAATGGCCGACCGTGGGTCGTAAACAAAAATGGCGATATCTTTGTCCATGACAACAACAAGAAGTGGCAAAAGCTTCCGGGTGCGGCTGTTGATATCGCGGTCGATATCCCGGGTGCGGCGTTGATCATTGGCACGGACGGCAAAACCTACCTGTTTAATGCCGCCAAGCAAGACTGGGATCCGATTGTAGACGAGCCGGACTCTCGTGCGATTGGTGCTGGCGATGGTCAGGTATGGCGGCTGACCAAAAACAATAAAATCTATCAAATGCAGTAGCGGGGCG